>CANBXZ010000023.1 GCA_947373495.1 Acetobacteraceae bacterium | reverse complement strand
CATGATGTCATCAGCATCACCAACACGGTGCTGACCACCGAGAGCTTTGCCGAGTTGCCGCTGCTGGTGCAGCGCCTCGCGCATCTGCGGCGGTTGCGGCAGATGGAGTTCTGGAACTACCTGCCGATGCGCGAGACCGACGACAAGGGCCTGATCGTGCCGCTGCGCGACCTGCTGCCGCCACTGCGCGAGGCCGCGCGGCTGGCGCGTGCCGCCGGGCGCCGCGTGGAGGTGAAGCACGTGCCGGTCTGCGCCCTGGCGGAAGATGGCGGGCTGGTGGTGAACGACCAGCCGGAACTGGTGATCGACCCGCGTTTCTGGGACCAATTCGCCCGCAACGGATTTTTCCAATGCGCGCACCGGGCCGCCTGTGCGGCACGGCACTGCCTTGGCCTGACCACGGCCCATATCGCAACCCATGGCGCGGAGGCCGCCCTGCTGGCGCCGCTGCGTGTCGCTGTGCCTTCGTTTGAACAGGTAGCCCCATGACCAAGCAATTGCTGATCTATGACAACGTCACCGCGCTGAACCGGCGCGACCATGGCGAGTTGGCCTACAAGCCGACCGAGCGCTTCGATTTCGCGCGCGAGGTCAATGCCGCGCCGATCATGCTGGGCGAGATCGCCGCCGCTTCCAATGACTTCGCCATCGTCTTCGCCGATGCCGGCGAGGTGGCGATGCCGGCCGTGCTGTTCGGCGTGCAGGCCAATGAGAACCTGTTCGTCGGCGCCGATGGCAAGTGGCTGGCGGGCTACCTGCCGGCCTTCATGCGCCGCTGGCCCTTCGTGTTCAGCACGGATGAAGGCGGCCAGACCTTGACGCTGTGCATCGACGAGACGGCGCCCGGCTTCAACCGCGAAGGCCGCGGTGAGCGCCTGTTCGACAGCGATGGCGTGCCGACGAGCTTCACCAACGGCATGCTGGGCTTCCTGCAGGAATACCAGGCGCAGCAACTGCGGACGCAGGCCTTTGCCGCGCGGCTGCAGGCGCTGGACCTGTTGCATGCGGTGGAGGCACGCATCGCGCTGCCGGGCACGGAGGCGCGCACGCTGACCGGCTTCAAGGTGGTGAACCGGGACAAGCTGAGGGCGCTGCCGGCCGAGACGCTGGAGCAGTTGTTCCGCAGCGACGAGCTTGAACTGATCTACCTGCACCTGTTCTCCATGCGCAACATGGACCGGTTGCGGGAGAAGGCGATGCAGGCCTTGGGCGACGCACCCGCCGCGACCTGAAGCGCGCGGCGACACGAACCACAACGGCAGGCGGGGGCGGGACATGGCACGGAAAAAGTGGAGCGGCAGCGGCTTCCGCAATGTGGCGCGCCAACTCGCCCGCGCGGCGGCGGCCCCCATGGCGACCCCTGCGGCGGCCCCGGCGCTGCCGGACCGGTTCCGGCTGGAACGGCTGGAGCCCCGGCTATTGCTGGCGGCAACGCCGGCCGCGCTGGCCACGGCCGCGGTGGCGGCGCCGGCTGCCGCTGCGCCAAAGGTCCATCTCGACATCGGCAGCGTCAAGGATGTGACGCTGCACATCGCCACCGAGTCCGATGTCAAGAAAGTCCAGCTGCTCAACAACAGCGACAACTCCGTTGCCTCGGAAGCCACGCTGGATGACAGCGTCAGCCTGATCGAGATCGGCGGCAGCAGCGGCGACGACAAGCTGACGCTGGATGCCAGTTTCACCGACCTGACGCGCGCCATGACCGTGACCTTCGACGGCAAGGGCGGCAACGACACGCTGGCCGGCACCGGCGAAGCGGCGATGTGGGTGCTGAACGGCACCGGCGCCGGCGGCATGGCGCTGGAGAATGCCAGCAGCCTGATCACCGTGGCGCAGTTCACCAACATCGAGGCGATCAGCGCCGGCAGCGGCATGGACACGTTGCAGGGCGCGGTCAGCAACGCCACCTGGTCCAGCAGCGCGGCCAACAGCGTAACGCTGAGCGGTGTCGCTGTCGGCAACATCGAGGTGCTGGATGCCCAGGCCGGCGATACGCTGAGCTATGCCGGCTCGACCACCGCGGTGGAGGTCAACTTCATCACCGGCAGGGCCACCGGCTTCACCGCCATGTCCGGCTTCAGCCACATCATCGGCGGCAGCGGCAACGATACGCTGTTCGGCGACGCCCAGGCCAACAGCATCGATGGCGGCACCGGCAACGACCTCATCAGCGGTGGGGCCGGCGCCGATACGCTGAGCGGCGGTGGCGGGGACAACACGCTGTACGAAAGCCGCGATGCCGACCTGGTCCTGGGCGACACGCTGCTCGCCGTGGGTGGCGCCAACGAGGACGTATTGCTGGGCTTCGCGCATGCCAAGCTGGACGCCGGCGATGGCGGCCGCAGCCTGGATGCCGCCCTGTTCAGCGGCAACGTCACGCTGGTCGGCGGCGCCGGGGCCGACACGCTGCGCGGCACCGCCAATGACGACGTGCTGCGCGGCAATGCCGGCAATGACAGCATCCTCGGCAATGGCGGCACCGACCGGCTGGAGGAAGTGCGCGACGCCAACCTGACCCTGACCAACACCAGCCTGACGATCGGCAGCGAAGTCGATACGCTGGCCGGCATTGCGCAGGCCAGCATCATCGGCGGCGACAGCGCCAACCGGATCGACGCCAGCGCCTTCTCCGGCCCGGTGACGCTGGAGGGCGGCTTGGGCAACGACACCCTGCTGGGTGGCGCGGGCGACGACCTGTTGGCGCCTGGCGCCGGCATTGATTCGCTGCACGGCGGTGGTGGCGTCAACACGGTGGAGGCGCTGGGCTTCAGTCGCCTGGTGCTGGCCGACACCACGCTGGACAAGGGGCAGGGCACCGGCAAGGTGTGGAACCTGCAGCTCAGCGGGACCGGCAGCTACAACCTGACCGATGGCACCGAGACCAGCAGCACGCTGACGCAGGCCTCGGCCGCCACCGACATCGTCTCCGCCTTGCAGCGGCTGCATGGCCTTGGGCTGGGCAATGTCAGCGTGGCCGCGGTCAGTGGCGGCTTCACCATCAGCTACGTCAATGCGCTGGCGGGTGCCGGCGGCGCCGACCTGACGGTGAACACCATTTCCGGCGCGCTGGGTGCGAGCCTCACGCTGACGGCCGCGGCGCCGGCCCATGACACCATCGCCAATATCCAGCGGGCGAACTTCAGCGGCACCGAGGCGGGCGATTTCATCTCGGCCGAAACCTATACGGCCGGTCGCGTGACGATGCGGGGCGGTGCCGGCAACGATACGCTGATCGGCGGCCTTGGCGCCGACAGCATTTCCGGCAGCCTGGGCGACGACCGCATCGCCGGCAATGGCGGTGCCGATACGCTGTCCGGCGGTGCCGGCACCGACCTGCTGCTGAACACCAGCGGCGGCAACCAGACCCTGACCGACACGACGCTGACCGTCGTCTCCGGCGGTACCCGCGTCATCAGCCTCTCCGGCTTCGAGACCGTGGTGCTGTCCGGTGATGCCGGCGCCAACCGCCTGGACGCCAGCGGCTTCCACGGCATCAGCGCCACCACGTCGCTTGCGGCGCTGAGTGCCGCGGTCTTCGCCCCGGTGGATGGCGAGGTGGACTTCACCATCACCGCGCATGACGGCACCGTCACCGCCATCTACCTCAGTGGCCTGGCGACGTTGCAGGACGTGGTGGACACGGTGAATGCCCAGGGCGAGGGCAAGCTGCTGGCCAGCGTGGACCTGGCCGGTGGCCGGCTGAAGCTGCAGGACCTGACCAGCGGCGGTACGATATTCTCCGTGGCCAGCCACAGCGATGCCGCGGTGTCGCTGGGCTTCGCCGGCACCACCACCGGCGTCAGCATCATCAATGGCGCCAGCCTGGCCGTTGGCCAGGTGCTGCTGAACGGCCTGGCCGGCGGCGACACGCTGGTTGGCAGCGGCGGCCGCGACAGCTTCGCCGGCGGTGACGACAGCGACCAGATCATCGGCAATGGCGGCGGCGACGTGCTGCTGTTCTCGCGCGATGCCAACATGCTGCTGACCGACACCAGCATGACCATGACCAGCAATGGCGGCGCCACGCTGGAAACCGACACGCTGACGGGCGGCTTTGCCAGCGCCATGCTGGAAGGCGGCGCCAGCGCCAACATGCTGGATGCCTCGGCCTTCACCGGCACCACCAGCTTCATCAGGCTGGGCAACAACGACACCGCGGCGGGTGGCAGCGGCACCAATTTCTACAGCGGTGGCGCCGGGACCACCACCGTCAACGTCGTCGCCGGCGGTGCCGGCGATACCGTCACCGTCAACACCTCGCACTTCACCCAGGCCTCGCTTGCCGGCGTCAACTGGGTCGGCACGACCAAGGGCACCATCCAGATCGATGGCGGCGCCTCGCTCAGCCTGGATGGCGATGTCGCCAGCGACGGCGTCGCGCTGGAGCTGAAGGCGACCACGATCACCATCGGCGCCCATACCATCGACACCGGCAGCAGCACCGGCGGCGCCAACCTGAAGCTGCTGGGTCAGGTCATCACCATCGGTGACAGCGCGATCCTGACGACGCGCACCAAGGGCAGCGGCACCGACGGCAACATCACCATCAAGGCCGCCGACGGCAAGGACATGAACTGGGCGACGCAGGGCGCGCTGGGCGGCGCGCTGGCGGTCGGCGCGGTGGCGACGGCGGTTGCCGGCCCGGTTGGCCTCGGCATCGGGGCCGTGCTGGTGCTGGGCGCGCTGACCTATGGCATCGTCGATGCCGCGCTGCACCCGGAGAATGGCTACGCCCTGCTGGGCATCGTCAACATCGACAGTGTCACCGCGAGCGTGACGGTCAACCGCGCCACCATCACCGGCGGCGATATCACCATCACCGCCACCGCCGACAATTCGATGCAACTGGGCGACCCGACCACCGAGGCGTTCTGGAACAACTTCACCTCGAATTTCGAGCAGATCGGTGCCTCGATCCTGGAGGCGCTGGCCTTCAACATCGGCTTCACCCGCACCGTCTCGCACAGCTCGGTGGAGATCGGCGCCGAGGCGCAGCTCATCGGGCACGACATCATCATCAAGGCCACCAACATGTCGGTGGCGGCGTCGGCGCCGATCGGCCTGGTGCTGTTCAACATCGGCATGGCGATGATCGACGCGCATTCGAGCGTGAAGGTCGATGGCCGCATCACCGCCACCGGCAGCGTCTTCATCCAGTCCGAGCTGACCAACCAGCTCAATGTCGCGGTGGACGGGCCGGGCGACATCACCATCACGCCGGCCAGCAAGAATGGCGCGCTGGGCTACGACCCGACGCCGATCAGCATCGCCATCGGCATCGGCGTGGTGCTCTCCTCCTCGGAAGTGCTGGTTGGCGAGGGCGCCATCGTTTCCGCCGGCGACAACGTGGACTTCCAGGCGCGTACCGTCCAGCAAACCCGCAACCAGGTGCGTTCGCCGACCGGGCCGGATGGCAAGCTCGCCATCGGCATCGCGGTGGAGGTTGAGCAGAAGACCACGACCGCGCAGGTGGATGGCCAGGTGACGGCTGGCGGCCGCATCACCGTCAACGCAACGCAGGTCAGCAAGCCGATCGACGTGCTGAAGCTGTTCCTGCTGCCGATCGGCTCGGTCAGCGGCGTTTCCGCCTCCGCCGGCGTTGGCTCCAGCACCACCGGGGACCTGCTGGACGACCAGAAGTCGCGCATCATCGGCGCCATCAAGCACACCGATTTCGTCAGTGGCCTGGTCAACAGGCTCAAGGCCAAGATCAAGACGCCGAAGGCCTATGTGCCCTCGAACGAATATGATGTCGGCGCCGCCATCGCGGTGATGGTGGACAGCAGCACCGCCATCGCCCGCGTCGGCGATGGCGTGGTGAGCGGTCGGCGGGCGCTGCTTTCCGCCGGCACCACGCTGGATGTCATCGCCTCGATCAGCAATGCGCCGAAGCTGATCGCTTCCGGCACCGTGGTGAACGAGACCTCCTCCAAGACCCAGCCCAATGCCGACCTTGGCGTTGCCGTGGCCACCGCCATCGGCTTCTACCACGACACCGCCACCGCCCTGGTCTCGGCCGATGCCGACGTGAATGCCAGCGGCGCGCTGACGGTGCACGCCGCGACGCTGAACAGCATCGACTGGCGCACGCTGTGGGGCATCAACCTGGTCACCACGGTGCAGGACGCGCTGGAGACCGACTTCACCACCGACAGCGGCCTGCAGACTGTCAGTGCCGGCGACCGGGTGGGGATCAAGCAAGGCTATGACCCGAAGAAGGGCGATGCCGGGTCGGTCTACAAGTTCAAGGCCTCCATCGGCACCGAGCCGGTCGATCTCTCGAACGAGGATTATTTCGACGAGACGCGCTGGGAAGACCTGGGCAACCCGGACGTTGTCGCCACCAAGGCCTTCTTCAAGCAGTTCACCGGCTACCTGAACGACAATGGTGGCACGCGCAGCCTGTTCAACACCTGGGCGCAGTCACGTTCGGAAGGCGAGAAGAAGACCTTTGCCGCCTCCATCACCGTGCTCGACCTGCAGCATGATGCGACGGCGCGGATCGATGGCGGCGCCACTGTCAACCAGGATGCCGCCTACCGCGCCGCCGGCCGCCAGGCCGTGGCGGTTACCGCCAACAGCACCGACGACAGCGTCAATATCGCCGGCCAATTCCGCCCCTTCGGCATCGCCGTGGGCGCGGCGGGGGGCAAGGGGGCGAAGCCCTCGGGGGCCAATTCCAGCATTCTCATCAAGCCGGGCCTGAACGGCGCCCCGGCCGAGGGCGGCAGCGCGGCCGGCCTGGCGCTGGGCGTCTACCTGGAAACCCACAACGTCACCGCCGAGATCGGCAGCGGCGCGACCGTCTTCGCCGATAGCCTGGCGGTCATCGCGGACAACTTCAACGTCAGCGTGGTGCTTGGCGTCAGTGGTGGCGAGGCCGGCAATACCGGCTTCAACGGCACCATCCTGGTGACCGTGCTGAACGACACCACCATCGCCCATATCGCCGATGGCGCCGTCATTCGCGTGGGCGCCGCGGCCGTGGCCGATAGCGAGGCGCATGGCGCGGCGCTGTGGGTGAAGGCGACCGACGAGACCTACCTCATCACCCTCGGCGGCGCTGGCAGCGGGTCCGAGGAAACCGGCATCGGCGCCACGGTGGTGGTGGATGACCTGACCCGCAAGACCCAGGCGGTCATTGGCGGCCTGCCAGGGGCGGCGGCGCCCGGCAAGGTGGATATCCATGTCGGCGGCGCGCTGGGGATGCTGGCGGAGAACAGCGGCTTTGTCGCCAATGCGGCGATCGCCGCCGTGGTGGTGGAGGCCAAGCCGCCAGGTGCCCCCTCCGGCGTGCCCGGTGGCGCGAGTGGTGGCGGCAGCAGCAGCAGTGCCGGCGGCAAGGGAACGACCGACGACCCCGGCAAGTGGCCGAACAACCAGGGCAAGTACGCCGACGTCATTGCCGAGTTGCAGAAGAAGTTCCAGGCCAACAAGGCCGCGGTGGACAGCCCGGTTGAAACCGGTAAGACCGGCTTCGGCTTTGCCGGTTCGGTTTCCGTCAACCTGGCGGAGCAGGACGCGCAGGCGCTGATCTGGGGCGCCAGCACCAGTGTCGTTGATGCGGCTTCCGCCAACCTGGTCGGCAAGGACCGGACGGTGCTGGTTTCGCTGGCCGGTTCGGTCGCCATGGTGAGCGTGCTGCCCGGCTCCACCGCCGTTGGTATCGCCGGCGCTGCCGCGGTCAATGTGCTGACCGGCAAGATCGAAGCCATCGCCGATGGCTTCGACACGCTGACGCTGGGCGCCTTGGCACTGACCGCCGACCGCGCCAGCGTGCTGGTGGCCCTGGGCGCCAGCATGTCGGGTGCTACCGGCCAGTCCGGCTTCGCCATCGCCGGCTCGGTGGTGGTGCTGCAGAACAACCAGGACGCCACCGCCAGCCTGCGCAACGCCCTGACCGTCGAGGTCGGCGGCGATGTGACGCTGACGGCGACCAACAGCGCCACCAGCATTCTGGTCGCGGGTGCCGCGGCGTTCGGCGGCAAGGTCGGGGTCGGCGCCGCCATCGCCTTCAGCGAGGTTGATGGCGATACCGAGGCCAGCATCAGGAATGTCGGCATCCTGCACCATGGCGGTGCCGTCGCGCTCGACGCGCACAGCACCGCGCTCATCGTCTCCGTCACCGCCGCGGCGGGCGTGGCCACCGGGGGCGGGGGCAGTGTCGGCTATGGCGTTGCCGGTACCCTCTCCATCAACATGGTGGCGGACAACACCTACGCCCTGGTGGTGCGCAGCACGCTGGAAAGCACCGCGACCGGGGGCTCCGCCGTCACGCTGCAGGCGACCGACGACAGCACCATCGGCAGCTTTGCCGGCGCGCTCGGTGTCGGCCGTCAGGCCGGCTTCGGCCTGGCCCTGGCGCTGAACTTCATCACCAACACCGTGCGCGCCGCCAGCGAGGGCAGCACCATCCGCAAGGCCAGCCGCGTCGGCATTCGCGGCAGCAATGACAGCACGCTCATCGCCATCAGCGTCGGCGGAGCGGGCGGCGAGAAGCTGGGCCTGGCCGGCGCCTTCGCGGTGAACCAGACAACCAACAGCACCACGGCGGAGGTCATTGGCGTGGCGGCGGCCGGCGGGCTGCCAGCGCGCGCCGGCAGCATCAGCGCCAGCGGCTACATTCAGGTCGCGGCCACGGACGCTACCGTGGCCGTCGGCATCTCCGGCGGCCTGGCGATCGGCAAGATCGGCGTCGGCGCCGCCATCGCGGCGGAGCTGATCAGCAATACGGTCGCCGCGCATGTCGACAACAGCATCCTGACCAGCACCGCCGGCGCGGTCGATGTCACCGCCTACTCCGATGTCGTGCTGGTCAGCGTTGGCCTGGGCGGCGCGGGGGGCGACACCTTCTCGCTCGGCGGCTCCATCTCGGTCAACGAGGTGAAGAACACCGTCGAGGCCACGGTCACCAACCACGCCAGCATCACCGCGCAGGGTGATGTGCAGTTGATCGCCGGCGACGACACCAAGGCGGTGGTCATTGCCGGCGCCTTCGCCGCGGGCGATGGCATCTCGGCGGGTGTCTCGGTGGCAACGGTGCAGGTCGAGAACACCATCCACGCCTGGGTGGACAATGCCGGCATCACCTCCGATGCCGGCAGCATCACCATCAAGGCCGGCATGTTCAAGCCGGGTGCGGTCGACATCGCCGGCCTGGTCGGCGGCGGCATCTTCGACACCTTGCCGGACAGCGCTGATACCTCTGGCCAGATCGTCACCGTCACCGTGGCCGGCGCCGGTTCCGGCAAGGGCGCGCTGGGCGCCGCCTTGTCGCTCAACTGGCTGAAGAACAGCGTTTCCGCCTCGGTGCAGAATGGCGCCAGCGTGGTTGCCACGCTGGGCGATGTCACCATCCTCGGGCGTGACGAGGCGGTCATCACCGCGGTCTCCATCGGTGCGGCCTTCGGCGGTGTCGGCGCGATCGGCGCGGCCATTTCCTACAACTACATCGGTGGCGACCCGGGCGACCCCTCGCGTGGCGTTGCCGAGAACCGCGATGCCGCTACCGACAGCGGGCTCGGGGCGTTCGTCAACCACGGAACGGTCACCGCCGGGGGCCAGGTCACCATCGCCGCCGAGGCGCGCAGCCGCCTGGTCGATGTGACGGTGGGTGGCTCCTTCGGTGGCAACCTCAGCATCGGCGGGTCCATCGCCATCAATTTCGTGCGCTACCAGCTCAGCGCCAAGGTCTCCAACACTGCCACCGTCACCGGCGGCACCGGCGTGACCATCGCCGCCTCCGACGATCCCGGCATGTTCATCTTCGCGGGTGGCTTCGCCGGCGGCAACGGGGCCGCTGGTGGCATCGCGATCGCAACCAACGACATGCGCTCCGACCTGGTTGCGGCAGTGGAAGGCGCCGGCACCACCGTCACCGCCACCACCGGGGACGTGTCGGTTTCGGCGCAGCTGCTGCGCAACGTCGCCCCGGGCGCCGGGCTTGGCTATGTCGCCATCGGCAGCGGCACCACCACCACCGGCAGCAGCAGCGACCCGGCCAGCGTCGACACGCAGATCTGGTCCTTCGCCGTCGCCGGCGCCTATGCCAATGGTGGCGCTGCCGCGGCGTCGATGTCGCTGAACTGGGCGCGCTCCACGCTGGACGCGCATGTCAGCGCCGGCGCCGAGGTGGAAGCCACCGCGGGCGACGTCACCATCCTCGCGGTCGATGCCAGCACCGTGCGTTCACTGGCCGGCGGCGTCTCGGGCTCCTCCGATTTCGCGCTGGGCGCGGCCATCGCCTACAACTGGTTCGGGGGCAATCCCGATGCACCGGGCGACAGCTCCGTCAACGTCACCAAGGCCTATGTCGATGCCGCCACGGTGCTTGGCAGCACGGTCAACATCGTGGCGCGGGCCAGCGGCACCATCTGGTCGGCGGGCATCTCGGCCGGCGCGGCCGGTACCTTCGCGGGCAATGCCGCGCTCTCGCTGAACTGGAGCCGCCGCCAGGTGCTGGCGGAAGTGCGCAACAATGCCGTGGTCACCACCACCGGCACCGTCGCGCTGCGGGCCGAAAACACCACGAAGCTGAACAGCCTGGCGCTGACGCTTTCGGGTTCCACCACCGCCGCCGGTGGCGTGGCCGTGGCCTACAGCGAAATCCAGGAGACCATCCGCGCCGCGGTCAAGGGCGGCGCCGACGTCACCGTCACCGCCACCAACCGCGGCAGCGTCACGGTGGATGCCATTGCCGCCGGCACCATCGGCACCGTCGCGGTGGGGGTGGCCGGCAGCGGTGGCGGCGCCTTCGCCGGCTCGGCCGCGGTCGGCACCATCGACAATACGGTGGAGGCGCTGGTCACCGGCGCCGGCACCACCGTCACCACCGACGACCATGTCCGGGTCAACGCCAGCTCGACCACCGCGATCAACCTGTATGGCGGCAGCTTCGCCGGCAGCCAGGTTGGCGTTGGCGGCGCGGTGGCGGTCAGCCTGCTGTCCACCGACACCACGGCGGAGGTCAGCAATGGCGCCGCGGTGAAGGCGCTGGGCACCGAGGCCAATGGCCTGCCGGCCGGCAACTGGAACCTCGACACCGACGCCACCGCCATCAGCGGCGCCAAGGTGCGCGGCCTGGCGGTCATCGCCAACAGCGACGAGGCGCTGGATATCATCTTCGGTGCCGTTGGGGCCGGGGCCGGCGCCTACGCGGCCAATGTGTTGGTGGATATCAGCACCGGTTCCACCACGGCGCGGATCGACGCCGCCAACATCAACAGCGACGCCGCGCGCGGCCAGGATGTGGTGGTGCGGGCGCGCCATACCCATACCGAAACGCCCACCGCCATCACCGCGGCGCTGGCGGGAACCGAGGGCGTCGGCGTCGGCGTCACCTCGCTGAAGATGGCGCACACCACCACCGCCGCCATCACCAACAGCGAAGCCGGCAGCACCGCGCATCCGGTTTGGGCCGGCGGCAACGTGGAAGCCACCACCATCGCGCGGGAGGCGATCACCTCCAACATGATCGGTGCGGCGACCGGCCTGTCCGCCGGTATCACCGGGGTCGGCGCGGGGGTGTACAGCACCTCCGGCACGCGGGCGGAAATGCAGGGCGGCATCACCGCCGGCGCCTCGGCCAGCCTGCGCGCCGATGCCGCCATCAGCGTGCTCAACCGCGTTGTCGGCGTGGCCATCGGTGGCAATGCCGGCGGCGTGGCGGTCTCCGTGGTCAATCTCAATCGCGCCACCACCGCCACCATCTCCGCCGGCAGTGTCACCGCCGGCAGCGGCGATGTCAGCGTTGTCGCCAAGGCGGACGAGACGGTGGGCGTGGAGGACTGGACCGCTTCGGTCGGCGCCAATGCCGTGGCGGGCTCGGTCAGCGTCATCGACAGCACCTCCACCACCACCGCGTCCGTCTATGGCACCGCCACGGCGGGGCGTGATGTCATCGTCCACGCCTTCGGCAACAGCCGGGTGAACCAGGCGGCCAGCAACACCACCGGGCAGATCTCGCTGTCCACGCAGATCAGTGCCGGCGCGGCGGTGGAGGTCATCACGCTGCGGCAGAACCTGCTGGCCGAGATCGGCGACCATGCCATCATCCGTGCCGGGCGCGACGTGGATGTGCATGCCACCGAGGACCGCCAGGTCTGGTCGCGCATCATCTCCGGCAGCGGCGGCCTGGTGGGTGGCATCAGCGGCGGCGTCGCGGTGCTCAGCATCGGCGCCGGCCCGGGCGGTACCGGGGCCGACCAGGCGACGCCATCGCAGGCCGCGGTGGACGACGTGTTCGACAATGACCCCGACGCGCTCGGACTCAATACCGAGGACGGCACGTCGCACCCGGACAGCGGCTACCACCCCGACCAGGCCGTGCCGACCGGCACCAATGCCGGCAGCCGCGCTGCAAGCGCCATCGCCGGCAATCTCATCGCCTATGTCGTCGGCGGCGGCGGTCGCACCGGTGGCACGGAAGCGCGGGTCGGGCAGGGCGCCAGCGTCACCGCCGGCTATCGTGCCAGTGGCCCGGCGGCCACGACCGGCAACCTGCGGGTATTGGCGACCGAGACCACCCTGTTGTTCCCCGTGGCCGGCAATGGCACCGTGGGCGGCGTCGCCGCGGTGGGCGGCGCGGTGGCGGTCATCAACCTGGCCGGCCTGGTCAGCGCGCATGTCGATGCCGCCAGCGTGCTGAGCGCGCCGCAAGCGGTCCAGGTCTGGGCGGAACTGACGACGACGCTGACCGGCAAGGCCTATGGTGGCAGCGCCGGCGCCGTGGGCCTTGGTGCCCAGGTGGTCAACATCACCGACAGTTCCACCACCAGCGCCTACTTCGCCGATGCCACGACAGACAGCGAAGGCGTCAGTGTCCTCAAGGCCGGCAGCCTTTCCATCAAGGCCACCGCCACGCGCAGCGTGACGGTGGAGGCCATCGGCGTGGCGATCGGCGCGCTGGCGGCCGGCGTTGCCGCGGGTGATGTCAACATCACCGGCACCACCCAGGCCTATATCGGCACCCATGCCCAGGTGAACGCCAGCGGCGCCATCGGTGCCATCGGGGCGGTGGAGGTGCTGGCCACCGGCAACACCACCGTCAGCGCCACGGTGAAGCAGGTGACGGCCGGCATCGGCACCGGCACCGGCAACCGCGACAACGTCACCATCGGCGGCGCGGTCAGCGCCTATGTCGGTGGCAGCGTCACCCTGCGCACGGTCGGCCTGCTGGATGTGCAGGCCAGCTTCACGCCGAAGGTCAACACCAGCATGCTGGGCGTTTCGGTTGGCGCGTTGGCGATCGGGGTCTCGCTCAGCCACATCACCATCACCACCGCGGTCACCGCCGCGCTGGATTCGCTCAGCGGGCTGACCCGTGGCCATGTCGCCATCACCGCCGGTGCGCTGCGCCTGGCGGCGAATGCGCTGCACCTCGGCAGCGATGAGAATGCGCGGGCCTTTGCCCAGGGCGGCAGCGGCGGGTTGGTCGGCGCCGACGGCAGCGCGGTGTTCATCGACAATACCACCAGCGTCACCACCCGCATCGCTTCCGGCAGCAGCATCACCACCACGAGCATCACCGGCGGCGCGCTGGGGGGGCTGGCGCGCGGCGCGGTTGAAATCTCCGCCATCGCCGACCTGAAGCAATATGGCGAGGCGAACAGCAACACCGGCGGCGTGGTCGGCATTGGTGTCGCCAAGGCCAGTGTCAGCAGCAACATCATCACCCTGGCCGAGATCGAGGACCAGGTCACGGTCACCGCCGGCAGCTTCAGCCTGGGCGCCATCAGCACCACCGACAATGACGGCTTCGTCGGCTCGGGCAATGGCGGGATCGTCGCCGGCTCCTCGGCCGAGTTCCACACCAGCGATACCTCGACCACGACGGCGCGGATCGACGGCGGCACGGTGGACCACAACGTCTTCACGCTGACCGATGCGGCCGGCTTCTCCATGCTGGCAAGCAGCACGCTGAAGTTTGACGGCCGGCTCACCGCCAGTGGCGGCGGCATCATCGCGGGCTCCGGCGCCGTGGTGGACCACGCGATCATCGCCGACACCAAGGCGGAACTGGGCACCCACGTCACCATCTCGGCGCCGGTCATCGGCATCCAGGCGCTGACCACGCTCACCAAGCCGCTGCGCAGCGGCGACAACATCGCCGGCACCACGGGCGGCGCCATTGCCGGCACCGGCGGCAACTCCACCATCAGCGCCACCGTCAACACCACGGTTGCGGTTGGCAGCTTCGATTCACTGACCGCGACGGCGGGGGGGATCACCCTCAACGCGCACAACACCACCACCATCATCGACCGCCTGACCATGAAGACCGGCGGCGCCACGTCGGTCGGCGACGTGAATGCAACCGCGGGAACCGGCGATGACCCGCTGGTATTCAACGCCACCGTCAGCGTCGGTGATTGGGCCACGCTGACCAGCAACGGCGACCTGACCGTGGCCGCCCGCGGCGAGGCCCATGTCGATCTCGGCCTCAGCCTGGATGTCTGGGGCGTCATCGCCACCGGCGCCTTCTCCAGAAGCGAGGCGGTGCTGCGGCCGACCAACACCATCACCTTCGGCACCGGCGCCACCATGACCGCCGCCGGCGATATCCTGGTCGGGGCCGGCATCGGCAACGACTTCGTTGCCGACAGCTACTTCGTCCATGCCACCACGGATGTCTTCGCCGGCACGCCGATTCCGATTTCGGTGGTGGACGCGAATGCGGACCTGTTCAGCCGCAACAGCATCACGGTGAATGACGGCGCGCTGTTGATCACCTCCCGCGATATCCGGCTGGACACCGACCGCTTCGGCTTCGGCGACATGCTGGCGCAGGCGAAGGCGGTCAACTGGGCGAATCTCTTGGCCGATGCCATCTTCGGCTCCGGCTTTGCCGGCTATGCCGGTACCTCGAATTCGGATGCGCTGGCCAGTGTGCTGCTGCTGGGTACCGCCAAGCTGCAGACCGGCCTGAACCGCAACCGCACGCTGGTGCTGGGCGGCGGCATCGACAACACCGACCCGATCGTCGCCACCAGCCGTGACGGCATCACCTTCACCGTTGGCGACCAGCTTTCCAGCACCGCGCTGTTCGATCAATTGGGCGTGGCGCAGGCCAACATGCTGAAGTTTGGGCCCACCACGGTGGGCGGTGTCACCACCTACACCAACCAGACGCTGTACCAGTACTACCTGGGCGAGCAGACGCGTATCCAGACCACGCTGCTGAGCCAGGGCCTGGCGACGTCGCAGGTGGATGCGAACGGCAGGACCGTGCTGCTGCCCACCGTCGCGCGCAATCCGCTGGTGACCATTGCGCCGATCTACTCGGCCGCGGGAAATGTCTATGTGCGTACCGGCTACCTGGGCGGCTCCGGTACCATCGAGACACCGAAGGACGTGCTGATCAGCATCGTCAACAACACGCCGGCCTCGCTCAGCTTCGGCGATGTCGGCATCGGCACCACGCTGGGCGAGTTCTACCTCAATGGGCTGGCCACCACGGCCAATGCGGACGTGCTCGGCGCCAACCAGGCGGTGGTCGGGCTGGTCGCCGCAAGCCTCAACATCACCGCACCGGGCGCCGCCGAGGGCCCGCGCATCAGCATCGTGGTCAACAAGCAGTTGCGCCGGGACGGGTCCGACTTCCCGCGGGTCAACACCACGCTGGCCGGCGACCTGGTGGCGCCAACGGCGGCGCTTGCCGTCTTCGGCGACACCAACTTCGCCACCACCGGTACGGTGCGCACCAAGAGCCAGGCGATCACGGTGAATGGCGCCGTGGTGATCGGGCCGATGATCTCGAAGGCGGTGGGTGGCGATCCCTACACCGCCTTCATCGATGACCCGGCCTTCAAGGCCTATGCGGCGGACTTCAACGACACGGTGGCGGCGCCGAGCAGCCTGATCACGGGCAGCATCAACACCGCCCAGCCGGTTCCTGCGCTGTATGCCAAGACCATCCGCATCACCGCGGAAAGCCTGAACATCAACGGCCTGATCCAAAGCGGCAACGACGACCTCACATTGACCTTGGGCGCCAAGGCCACGGCGGCCATCGCGGCGCTGGCACCGGGGCGAACCGGCTTCATCAACCTGGGCAACGTCAACGAGGTCACCAGCCCGCTGATGCAGCCGGGCGCGCTGCCCGAGTTCAGCGTGTTCTACGACACCGCCACCCAGAAGATCATCGTTGGCGGCGTGGATACCAGCGGTGGCGACATCTACCTGGAAGGCCGCATCTTCAATACCAGCCAGGGCAACATCAAGCTGCTCGGCGACCAGGCCAATGTCACGGTCGTCAACAACACCGCCTACGCGCTGCAGGTGAACAAGGTCGATGCCAGCCTGCGCGGCGCCGGCACCCTCACCATCGTCGACAAGGCCAAGGGCTGGTCCCAGGTCACCGCCGCGGCGGCCGCGATTGGCGGCACCACCCAACTCATCGCCACGGGCTGGAGCACAGGCGTCGCCAGCAGCGAGCCGGTGCGGGTCTATTCGTCGCAGGGCGCCTTCCTCGGCAACGCGCAGCGGGTCAGCGAAAGCAGCGGCATCGTCACGGTCAGCGCGGCGTTCGCCATCGGTGTCGGCGACTATGTCTCCAACCGCACCGTTGCCACGGTGTACAAGCAGGACGCCACCGGCACGCACGTGACCGTGGATGACGGCCACGGCCCGGTGGTGACCACCTACGACGGCAACAGCGGCTACGCCCCGGATTCCGGCTGGCGCTACGGCTTCTCGACCGTGGCGGACCAGACCCTGCGCCAGTACGATACGCAGTCCAGCAGTTCCTGGCTTGGCCTGATCGACCTGGGCAACGGCAGCCACAACTGGGATGTCGGCGACCCGGTCGGCATTCCGCACCTTGGCGACCAGGGCGATTATTTCTTCAAGACCGGCTCCAGCAGCGCGACACCGACCTTCTCGAAGGTCGAGATCAACCTGTCGGTCTCGGACCCCATCGTCATCAAGCAGACCGAAGACCACACCTGGTACGGCAGCAGCACCTACACCAAGACCTACATGCAGGAGACCAAGCAGCAGAACGTCACCACCACCACGCTGCAGGCCAACCGCAACATCGGCATCAGCTTCATCGGCCACGCCGCCAGCCAGGTGAGCATCACCTCCAACGCGGTGGGCAAGGATGTCATCCTCAGCGGAGGCATCAGCAACACCACCGGCACCACCAGCATCACCTCGGGCGGCAGCATCCTGTTGCGGGGCGACAATCCCAGCATCAGCGGCGTCAGCATCAACCTGGTGGCCAGGGGCGATATCGGCACCGGCACCGCGCCGCTCGGGGTGCTGCTGAATGGCAGCGGCGGCAGCCTGGCGGCCAGGTCGGACACCGGCAGCATCAACCTTGCCGCCGCGGCGGGGTCGCTCAACCTCGGCCGGGTGGTGGCGACCCAGGGCGACGTCACCATCGCCGCGGTGGGCAACCTGACCATGGCGGCCGGCGGGCTGGTCGGCGGCGGGCGGATTTCGCTGACCGCGACCGGCGGTTCCATCGGCACCAGCGGCACCCCCATGCTGCTGAACGCCGGCCAGACCGAGCGCGATCATGTGGTGCTGAATGCCGGGCTGAACATCTTCGCGCGCCAGGATAGCGGCGACCTCAACCTGTTCCTGGCCAATGCGCCGAGTGGCACCGTCTCGCTCAGCGTGCCGAATGGCAGCCTGCGCAACGTCAATGACGACATCCGCCGCGACGAACGTGCCGAGCAGGAACTGATCGGTGGCGTCTGGACCAGCCTGGGGCTGACCGACGGCACCGGCGCCGCGCAGAAGATCCAGGACGCCAAGGATGCGGTGGCCGCGGCCAAGACCGCGGAATACTTCACCTATTGGCGCTACCGCGAAGCCACCGGCGGCACCTACGACCCCACGGCGCTGGTGCTGACGGCGGCGGAAACCACCGCCTGGACCGCCACCTTCACCGCCCAGGGCATGACACCCAGCCAGGTCACCGCGCAGTTGACCGCGCTGAACCTGAAGCGCCAGGCCGAGTACACCCAGTTGCATGCCGTCTATGGCGGCACCAGCTTCAGCAGCACCTACAGCTACACGCTGACCACCGCCGAGGCGACGGCGGTGACGGACCGGATCAAGGTCTGGAGCGTCGACGAACTCCGCAACCTGCTGAGCGCCGGCCTGCTGAAGCCGGTGACCACGACGCAGACCTCGGTGAAGGCGCCGGCGATCGTCGCCCAGGGCGACGTCTCGCTGAGTGCCGGCAGCGCCATCGGCAGCAGCGGCGGCGTTACCGTCATCGCGCTGCCGTCCACCTTCACCATGGCGGAGCGCCTGGCCCTGTCCGCGGCCGAGCGGACCGATGTGCACTACCTGCGCGCCCTGCCGTTCCAGGGCGCCGTTGCCTTCAACGGCACCAGCATCATCGCGGCCAGCGGTACCGATTTCGGCGCCGCCGGCTTTGTCGCCGGGCAGTCTCTGCTGGTTGCCGGCAATACCGCCAACGCTACGGACAGCGCGCGCTACGTCACCGTGGCCACGGTCATCGGCAACGTCATTACCGTCACCATGCCAAGCGGTGGGGCCAGCAGCTTCACCGGCGAGGTCGGCCGCGACGTCACCCTTGGCATCGTGGTGCTGGACCCAACCGCGGCGGGCGCGCATCCGGCCGCCATCGTCGTGGTCGGCCGCAATGAAATGACCGCCAGCGTCGGCGGCGCGCTCAGCCTGACCGCCGGCACCACTGCCGCCATCAGCACGCGTGGCGCCATGGCGGTGCACGACTTCACCAGCGGCGGCGCGGCTTCGCTGAAGGCGCTGGGCAATGTCACCATGGCCAGCGGTGCCAGCGCCTTCAACACCGGCAACCTGGTGCTGGAAGCCGGGCCCGGCAGCATCGGCGCCGACGCCAGCCACCCGCTGCTGCTGGCGCTGAAGCCGAACGCCACCATCACCGCCCGCGCGCAGCAGGGGGTGTGGATCACCCGCCCCAGCGGCGACCTGGTGCTGGAGAGCATCTACAGCCAGCGTGGCGAGGTCCGCCTGACCACCGATGCGGGCTCGATCTACGACGGCCTGGCGCATGCCGAAGCGAAGATCCTGGCCGGCCACATCATCCTCAGTGCCACCGGCGGCAACATCGGCACCACCGGCAACATCCTGGAATTCGCCCTGGCCGGCAGCGATGGCCAACTGGATGCGACGGCCACCGGCACTATCCGCCTGCGTGACACCGATGGCATCTTCCGCGTCGGTACGGTCGTGGCCGGCGGCAATGCCGAGTTGCAGGCGCTGGCCTCGATCCGCGACGCCAACCCCGGCCGTTCGCCGGTCTCGGCCAATGTCATCGCCAACAGCATCACGCTGCAGAGCGACCTGGGCGGCATCGGCCAGTCCGGCACGGATTTCTTCATCGATAGTGCGGCGCATGGGGCCGGCACGCTTACCGTGCAGAGCTTCCTCAGCGTCTATCTCTCGGAGGTTGCCGGCGCACTCTCCCTGAACACGGTGGGGGTGGATGATGCGGCCTCGGAGGCTTTCATCTTCTCCGCCGGCGCGATCCTGAACGGCAATGCCGACCCGAATGGCTACAACGTCACCTCCGGCCGGACCAAGCTGTTCGCCGCCAACAATATCGGCGCCGCCGACAAGTTCCTGCGCAGCCGTACCGGCGCGCTGGAGGGGACCTCGGTCGGCGCCTCCACCTTCATCGAGAATACCGGCGCGCTGACGCTGGGCCTCGGTGGCGCCTATGGGCTGAGCTCGGGCGGCGACGCCACGGTGTCCACGCACAGCCCGCTGACCATCGCGGCGTCTTCCGCGGCGGCCGGCAACCTGGTGTTCAATGCCTTCGAGACCGCGGGCCATCCGGCCGGCGGCTATGATGTCATCACCATCCAGGCCGGGGTGACGCTGGAGGCGACGAGCGGCAGCGTCACCTTCAACACCGCCGACGACTTCGTGGTGGAAGCGGGTGGCATGGTCGTCGCCGCCACCGACATCACCATCAACCTCGACACCAATGCCAGCGATGCCGCGGGCGGCGTGGCCCGCATCGCCGGCAGTCTCACCGCCACCGCGGGCAACCTCACCATCACCGGCCAGGCCGGGGCCGACAGCATCAGCACCATCGGCGATGCCGTCCTGTTCGTCCAGGGCTCCATCGCCATCCGGGGCCAGGGCGGCGACGACAGCGTGCTGCTGCAGGGCAGCATCGCCGCCGCGATCATCCTGGTGGATGGCGGCGCCAATGATGACGGCATCACCATCGACACCACCAGCCTGGTCGGCGACGTCAGCATCCTCGGCGGCAGTGGCGACGACCATGTGCTGGTGCGCTACCTGTCCTCGCGCACCGGGGCATTCCTGGTCGATGGCCAGGGCGGGTCGGACACGACGCGCGTCCTGCTCTCGGACCTCGACCGCGATGGCGTTACCGCCAGCAACTACACCATCGCCGTGGACAACAGCGGCGGCCTGTTGGATGGCGCCGACAGCCTGTTCATCGAGGGCCGTGGCTATGATGCCGGGGACCTCGCGACCGACGACATCATGCTGGTGCGGGCCAGCTTCGTGGCCCGGCTGCATGGCGACGTCGCCGCCGGCACCTACACGCCGGGCGCCGAGCGCATCAGCTACAGCGCCGCGGTCAATGGCGGGTTGCGCGTCAACACCTGGGGCGGCAACGACGCCTTCATCGTGGATGACACCAGCGCCTTCATGGTGCTCGACGGTGGCGAGGGCAATGACAGCTTCCAGGTCGGCCAGGTCTATGGCGCCAGCCCCAACCTGCCGGCGGATTTCAACGCCGGCACCGGGCGCTATGCCTCCGGCGTCGCCCTTGGCGACGAGATCCAGGGCACCACAGTCACGGTGGGCTTCCTCTCGCTCGGCAACAGCGCGCCGCTGGTGCTGTACGGCGGCAATGGCGAGGACCGCTTCACCGTCCTCAGCAACAAGGCGGCGCTGCGGATGGAAGGCGAGGACGGCAACGACACCTTCATCATCCGCGCCTTCGTCACCGGCGATGCGATCGACCTGAATGCCGGCACCGGCGACGACCGGATCGAGTACAACATCAACGCGCCGCTCAGCATCAATGGCGGCGGCGGCTTCGACACCGTGGCGGTGCTGGGTACCGAGAGGAACGACAACTTCGTCATCACCCAGGGTGGCGTCTTCGGCGCCGGGCTGAACGTGAAGCTCGATGGTGTCGAGGAAGCGGTGGAAGTGGACGGGCTGGAGGGCAACGACACCTTCTGGGTGCTGTCCAGCCGCGCCGGCACGTTGACACGCCTGATCGGCGGCCAGGGCAGCGACACCTTCAACATCGGCGGCGACGTTACCGGCCGCGTGGTCAGCGCCGACCTCAGTGGCCAGGCCGGCGTCATCTCCCATGCCGTCGGCAGCGCCGATGCCGCCTATGATGGTGCCTATGCCGCCGGTGTGGCGCTGACCATCGCCAGCGCCACCACCGCGCCCATCGTCATCACCGAAGGCAGCGGCGGCACCAGCCTGCTGGAGGGCGGCACCACCAGCTACATCATCTCCCTCGCGCTGCCCGAAAGCGCGGTGCCCACCGGCACCAGCCTCTATCTCACCGTGCTGGCGCCACAGGCCTCCACCACGGATGCCGCGCTGCCAGGGGTTGGGCAGAGCCTGCTGGTCAGCACCCTGGCGGGCAGTGGCTTCGGCGCCAGCATTACCCTGGTCTTCACCGCCGGCAGCAACTGGACCGCGGCGCAGACCGTCTATGTCAGGGCGCCCGACGATGCCGCGCGCGAGGGCAGCCGCACCGTGGCGGTCAGCCAACTGGTGCGCGCCGTCGTCAGCCCCGACATGAACAACGCCGCCGTGCAGGCGCTGCTGGCGACCAAGCTGCCGCAGGTGATGGCGACCGTCACCGACAATGATATCGGTGGCCTGGTGGTGACGCAGAGCAATGCCGGCACCCAGGTGGTGCAGGGTGTCGCCGGGCTTGGCCAGTTGACCGATACGCTCGGCATTGCGCTGACCTACCAGCCCACCGCCGATGTGACGGTGACGCTGGGCGCCGCCGCCGACCTGCTCGACCTTTCCGCCACCACGTTGACCTTCACCGCGGTGAACTGGAATGTCGCGCAGTTGGTTACGCTGGCCGCGCATGACGGCACCGCGCTGCCCGACCCGGTGACGACGCCGCTGAGCTTCACCACCACCAGCACCGACGCCGCCTTCAACCACCTCACCATCGCGCCGACCCAGGTGAACGTGGTGGGTGACAGCCTGGCCGGCGTGGTGGTGCAGGAAAGCGGCGGCAGCACCGTGGTCGTGCGCCCCTCCGGCGGCGTCGGCGGCACGGCGGACAGCTACACGATCAGGCTGACCAAGGCGCCGACCGCGCCGGTCAGCATCGCGCTGAACACCGACCCGGGCACCACCATCGTCTCCGGTGGCCGGGTGCAACTGGTGGCGCAGGCCAGCGGCGGCGGCGTTGTCGATATCGTCAACACCGCCGGTGGCGTGGAACTGCGCCGCACCGATGGCGGCGACTGGCTGGCGCAGGGCTTCGCCGTCGGGCAGCGCGTGCAGACCAACCCGGCGGCACCGGACACGACCTATGCCATCAAGTCCGTCACGGCCGGCACGCTGGTGCTGGCGGTGGTGCCGGGCACACTGGCGGATGCGGGCGGCGTCACCCTGGCCCTGGTGGCGGTCACGCCCACCATCGTCTTCGACACCACGCCCGGCCGGGCCTGGTACACCGCGGTTACCGTCACCGTGCAGGGCAATGACTGGTTCCTCTCGGAACCCGCCACCCAGTTCGACCGCACCTTCCCGGCGGGGCCGCACACCGTTTCGGCGGTGCTCGGGCCGGTGGTGATCGAGGGCGGCCCGGGGCAGGAGGACCGCTCGCTCAAGCTGGCGGTCATGCTGCCGACGGAAACCCCAACCCCGCCCATCGCGCTGCCGGTGCAGGCTGGCGAGGGCAACCAGACCGACCGCCTGGTGGTACAGAATGACGGCGCGCTGGCGGCGACGAGCGCGCAGGTCACCACCTTCGGCATTGCCGGCTTTGGCCTGGGCACCGCGAGCCTGGTGGTGCCGGGCGTTGGCGGTGGCGCCAGCACCACCATCCCGGGCGGCATCAGCCATGCCGGGCTGGAGGTGGTGGAAGTTCTGGCCGGCCGTGGCAACGACACATTGGCGGTGAACGCAACGCCGACCAGCCTGACCGGCAGCTTCAGCTTCGAGCATGACGCCGCTACCGGCACCGACCGCGTGGTGCGCAGCACCGGCAGCTGGTTCGCCGACCGTTTCCGCATGGGCGACAGCATCACCATCGACGATGCCGGCGCCAATGGCGGCGTCTACAAGGTGGCCTCGGTTTCCGCGGATGGCGCCTCGCTGTTCCTGGATGGCGCGGGCCTGACCACGGCGACCGGTACCGCCAGCATCACCCTGCGTGGCGCGCTGCTGGCGGTGTATGGCGGCGGCGGCGATGACCGCATCACGGTCGTGGGCAGCGCACCCGCTGCCGCGCCGCTGCTGGTCTTCGGCGACGCCGACCAGGATGGCAGCCGCTATGCCGGCGCCTTCGGCACCTCCACCACGCTCGGCATCCGCTTCGTCGGCGGCGGCAACGACACCATCGACGCCTCCGGCGCCAACCTTGGGCTGGTTGCCTATGGCGGGGCCGGCGATGACAGCCTGGTTGGCGGCGCTGGCGACGACATCCTGCTGGGCGGTGGCGGCAATGACGTCATCCGCACCGGCGGTGGCAGCAACTGGGCCTATGGCGATGGCGGGTTGAACCTCGCCCGGCCGCTGGTGCGCACCGACAACGCGCCTTGGCAACTGGCCTTCGTGGCCGACCCGGTGGCCGCGGCGGCGACGAATTCCGCCGGCGATGCCCTGCTGCCCGGCGGCGACAGCATCACCGGCGGCGGCGCCGGCGATATCCTGCTGGGCGACCAGGGCAGCATCGACCGCGACGCGCTGGCCGCGGCGTCGCGCTATGGCGGCTTCGGCACCGGCGACGTGGTCGGCGTCTCCAGCACCAGCTTCGCCTCGGGTGGCAATGATTCGATCACGGCGTCGGGTGGCGTTGTGCTGGCCGGCTTCGGCGCCGACAGCGTGGACAGCAGCGGCAGCACCGTGGTCATCGGCGACAACGGCGCGGTGACGCTGGCAGGCGGGGTGGTCGAGCGGGCGGTGACGCTGGACAGCGTCGTTGGCACCGGCGGCGATGACCAACTGTTGGTCCATGGCGCCAACAGCCTGGTGCTGGGCGGCATCGGTGCCGACCACATCGTGGCCTTCAGTGCCGGTTCGCTGGTGCTGGGCGATGATGGCGAACTGAACTTCAACGCCAGCGGCATCATCCAGGCGGCCTTCACCACTGATCTCCTCGGTGGCGCCGATGACATCCGGCTGATGGGCAGCGGCAACCTGGCGCTGGGCGGTGCCGGGGGCGACAGCATCGTCAGTGGTGGCGGCGACAGCATCCTGGGCGACTTCGGCCGGCTGAGCTGGACCGCGGGCGTGCTGACCGAAGCCGTCTCCACCGACATGGCGGCCGGTGGCGATGATACGGTCCTGGCCGGTGACGGTGGCAACCTGGTGCTGGGCGGCATGGGCGCCGACAGCATCGCCACCGGCTTGGGCGGTGACACGCTGCTGGGCGATTCCGCGCAGGTGAACTGGAACCCCGCAGGCATCATCATGCAGGCGGTGGCGTTGGCCACCGGCATTGGTGGCGCCGACAGCATCGATGCCGGGCAGGGCGACAACCTGGTGATCGGCGGTGCTGGCGCCGACCTGCTCAGCGCCGGCGGTGGCAACGACCTGCTGCTGGGCGATGCCGGGCAGTTGAGCTGGACGGACGGGATCCTGGTGGACGCCGTGTCGCTGACCACGGATATCGGCGCGGGCGACAGCATTGCGGCGGG
>CANBXZ010000022.1 GCA_947373495.1 Acetobacteraceae bacterium | reverse complement strand
GCGTGCGTATCGCCCCCCATGGCGTGCAGGCCACGGAGTCCATCATTGGCCACCGCCCCGCCCGCATCCATCGCCGGGCGATGACAGTGGTTGCCGTTGTCGAGAAGTTGAAGCGCCAGGCCCGGAAGCGGCTTGCGCCGGGGGGAGATGGCCCTAGCCGGCCGCCACGACCTCGGCCACGTGCTCCGCCAGCGCCAGGGAAGCGGTCAGCCCGGGGCTTTCGATGCCGAACAGGTGAACCAGCCCGGCCACGCCATGGTCGCGCGGGCCGGCCACCACGAAGTCCTGCGCCGGGGCGCCCGGCGGCACGGTCTTCGGCCGAATGCCGGAATAACCCGGGATCAGCGCGCCATCCGGCAGGCCGGGCCAGTAGCGCCGGATGGAGTCGTAGAAGCTGTCACCGCGGCGCGGGTTCACCTCGTAGTCCAGGCTGTCCACCCATTCCACGTCGGGCCCGAAGCGGGCCTGGCCGCCCAGGTCGATGGTCAGGTGGGTGCCGAGGCCACCGGGCACCGGCACCGGGTAGATCAACCGGCCAAAGGGGTTCTTCGTTGCCAGGCTGAAGTAGTTGCCCTTGGCGTACCACATGCCCGGCACGTGTTCGGCCGGCATGCCGGCGATGGCGCCGGCCAGCTTCGGCGCATGCAGCCCGCCGCTGTTGATGAGGGTGCGGCAGGCAAGCCGCATCGGCTCGGCGCCGCCGGTCTCAACCTCGATCCCGGCATTGGTCACCCGGCCGCCCAGCACCGGGGTGTGGAACACGAAGGTGGCGCCGGCATGCTCGGCGTCACCCTGCAGGGACAGCATGTAGGCGTGGCTGTCGATGATGCCGGTGGCGGGCGACAGCAGCGCCGCGGTGCAGGCCAGCGCCGGCTCCATCGCCAGCGCCTCGGCCCCGCTCAGCATGTGCAGTTCGGCCCCGTTGGCCGCGGCGCGAGCCTGGATGGCGACCAGCTTGTCGGCTTCCGCCGCATCCGTCGCCACGATGAGCTTGCCGCAATTGCTGTGCGGCAGGCCGCGCTCGGCGCAATAGGCGTACAGCATCTGCCGGCCCTGCACGCAGCTGCGCGCCTGCAGGCTGCCGGCGGGGTAGTAGATGCCGGCATGGATGACTTCCGAGTTGCGGGAGGAGGTCTCGGTGCCGATGCCCTCGGCCGCCTCCAGTACCAGCACCTCCCGCCCCGCCAGCGCCAGGGCGCGGGCCACCGCCAGCCCCACCACGCCGGCGCCGACGACGATGCAATCCACCTGCTCCATATCCGCAGCCCCACCCGTAGAACACGCAATCTGGTGGCGCCTTCAGCCTGGCGCCACCCTGGCTTTTCGGAACCGCCCGGCCTGGGGCGGGCTGGGCTTCAGCGGCCCTTGAACACCGGCTTGCGCTTTTCCTTGAAGGCGGCCAGCCCTTCCTTGATGTCGTCGCTGTTCTTCGCCGCCTTCATGCGGGCTTCCAGCGCCGGCACGTCCAGCGCGCCATGGCCCAGTTCGTTGATGGCGCGCTTGGCGCCCTGCACCGCCAGCGGGGCCAACTCGCCCAGCCGGTCGGCAATGGCGTCGATCCGGTCGTCCAGCTTGTCGGCCGCCACCACGTCGGTCAGGTAGCCCATCCGCAGCAGGTCCTCGGTGCTCTGCTGTTCGGCCAGCATGAACAGCCGCTTGGCGTTGTTCAGCCCCAGGCGGGAGACGTAGCGGCGCAGCCCGCTTTCGTAATAGTGCACGCCGATGCGCGCCGCCGGCATGAACATGACGGTGTGGGGGGTGACGCCAACGCGGAAGTCGCAGGCCAGCACCAGGTCGGTGCTGCCGCCGTAAACCCCGCCATGCAGCCGGGCGAGGGTCGGGATCTTCAGCATTTCCAGCCGGTTGATCATGTCCTCGAAGGTGGCGCCGGGGGTGTCCTTGATGCCGCCGGCCGCGGCCTGGGCATGCATGGCGCCCAGGTGCGCGCCGGCCGAGAACGACTTGCCCGCGCTGGCGATGACCAGCACGCGCACCTCCGGGTTCGCCTCCACCTCGGCCAGGAAGCCCATGATGGCGATGATGTCCTCCGGCTGGATCCGGTTCATCACCTTGGGGCGGTTCAGGTGCAGCGTGGCGCGGCTGCCCTGGATGCTCAGGGTGGGCTGGCTGCCTTCATCCGTGGTCTGGGCGGCGGCGCTCATCGGGATATCCTCCGGGTTCTTCGGCTGTTTTGCCGGCGCCGGGCTGGCTTCGCAAGGCCGGGCGCGGCAGGATGGCCGCATAAGCCAGGAGGAACGAGGCGATGGCCGACCTGCCCAAGCATGTGGATGTGCACGAGGAAGGCCCGCGCGAGGGCTTCCAGATCGAAGCCGGGCCGATCCCGACCGCCGACAAGGTGGAACTCATCAACGCCCTGGCCGAATGCGGGCTGCACCACATCCAGGTCTGTTCCTTCGTCAACCCGCGCCTGGTGCCGGGCTGGGCGGATGCCGAGGCGGTGTGCCAGGCGCTGGTGCCCAAGCCGGGCGTGGACTTCACCGCGCTGTGGTTCAACGAGAACGGGCTGAACCGCGCCCTGGCCTTCGCCGACCGGCTGGTGCTGAGCGGCGGCATCTCCCTGGCCGCGTCCAACGCCTTCACCCAGAAGAACCTGAACCGCAGCCATGCCGAGAACCTGGACGCCATGCGCCGGCAGACCCAGGTGCACCTGCAGCACGGCATCGCGGTGGACCGCATCGCGGTGATGGCGGCCTTCGGCTGCAACTACCAGGGCGATATCAGCCCGGCCCAGGTGGTGCAGACCGTGGCCGACGGCATGGCGGTGGCGGCCGAGGCCGGCTGCACCATCGACAAGCTGATGCTGGCCGACACCATGGGCTGGGCCACGCCCATCCGCATCGAACGCGGCCTGGGCGCGGTGCGGGAACGCTGGCCGAACCTGCCCATCAGCCTGCACCTGCACGACACGCGCGGCCTGGCGGTGGCCAATGCCCATGCCGGGCTGCGCCTGGGCGTCACCCAGTTCGACACCACCGTGGGCGGGCTGGGGGGCTGCCCCTTCGCCGGGCAGAAGGGCGCCGCCGGCAATATCTGCACGGAAGAACTGGTGCTGCTGTGCGAGGAGATGGGCATCGAGACCGGGGTGGACCTGGACCGGCTGATCGAGGTCGGGCGCATGGCGGAACGCATCGTCGGCCATATGCTGCCGAGCGAGCTGATCCGCGCCGGCAGCCTGAACGCCTTCCGGCGTAAAGCCGCGTGAGTGCGCAGCCGCTGGCCGGCCTGAAGGTGCTGGAATTCAGCCATACCATCATGGGCCCCTGCGCCGGGCTGCTGTTCGCGGACCTGGGCGCCGAGGTGGTGAAGGTGGAACCGGCCCCGGCCGGCGACCACACCCGCAAGCTGCCCGGCTTCGCCGCCGGCTTCTTCGCCGCCTTCAACCGCAACAAGCGCAGCATCGCGCTGGACCTGAAGAGCGAGGCCGGCCGCGCCGCCGCCCACCGCCTGGTGGCGCAGGCCGATGTGGTGCTGGAGAATTACGGCCCCGGCACCATGGAACGCCTGGGCTGCGGCTGGGAACAACTGCGCGCGGTGAACCCGCGCCTGGTCTACCTGGCGCTGAAGGGCTACCTGGCCGGGCCGTATGAGCATCGGCCGGCCTTGGACGAGGTGGTGCAGTTCCAGGTTGGCCTGGCCTACATGACCGGCCCGCCCGGCCGGCCGTTGCGCGCCGGCGCCTCCATCATCGACATATTGGGCGCGGTGTTCGGCGTGACCGCCGTGCTGGCGGCGCTGCGCGAACGCGACCGCACCGGCGAGGGCCAGCGGGTTTCCTCGGCGCTGTTCGAAAGCGCCGCCTTCCTGATGGGCAGCCACATGGCCGGCTTCGCCGCCACCGGCACCGAAGCCCCGCCGATGCCGGCGCGCCGCGGCGCCTGGGGCATCTACGACGTGTTCCAGACCGGCGGCGCGGGCGAGCTGTTCATCGGCGTCACCAGCGACCAGCAATGGCTGCGCTTCACCGCGGCGTTCGGCCTGGCCGCGCTGGCCGGGGATGCGCGGCTGGACACCAACGCCAAGCGGGCCAAGGAACGCGCCTGGCTGATCCCGGCCTTGCAGGAGGCGCTGCTGGCCTTCCCGCAGGCCGAGGCGGCGCGGCTGTGCGAGGCATGCGGCGTCAGCTTCGCCACCGTGGGCAAGCCGCGCGACCTGTTCGAGGATGCGCACCTGCTGGCCAGCGGCGGGCTGCTGCAAACCGCCATCTCCGCCGTGGGCGGCGGCGAGTTGTACGGCCTGCCCAACCTGCCGGTGGAATTCGGCGGCGGCGCCCGCACCGAGCTGCGCCTGCAACCGCCGCGCATGGGCGAACACAGCCTGGAGGTGCTGACCGAGGCCGGCTTCAGCACCGCCGAGATTGCCCAATTGCAGGCCCAGGGCGCCGTGGTGCTGCATGCGGCGTAGGGCGCTGCTGGGCGCCGGCCTGCTGGCCGGCCCGGCGCTGGCAGCGCCGGCCTTGGCGCAACCCGCCTTGGCGCAAGCCAGCTGGCCCAGCCGGCCGGTGAAGATCGTCGACCCCTTCACCGCCGGCAGCGCCACCGATGCGGTGCTGCGGGTGCTGACGCCGCATCTGCAGGAGCTGTGGGGCCAGCCGGTCATCATCGAGAACCGCGCCGGCGGCAGCGGCACCGTGGCCACCGAGTACGTGCTGCGCGCCCCGGCGGATGGCTACACGCTGGGGCTGGGGGCGCTGCCGGTGCATGTCGGCAATCCGCTGCTGAAGCGGCTGCCCTTCGACACCGCGGCCGAGGTGGTGCCGATGGTGTTGATCGGCACCAACCGCATGATCCTGGTCTGCCACCCCAGCCTGCCGGCGCGCACCCTGCCGGAGTTCATCGCTTATGCCCGCGCCAACCCGGGCCGGATCAGCTTCGGCAGCGGCGGCAACGCCACGCCGCAGCACCTGGCGATGGAGTTGCTGAAGATCCGCGAGCGGCTGGACATGGAAACCGTGCCCTATCCGCGCAGCGGCCTGCTGCAGGATTTGCTGACCGGGCGGATCCAGGCCGCCTTCTATGTCGGGCCGCTGGATGTCATCCGTTCCGGTGGGCTGGTGGTGCTGGGCATCGCCGGCACCGCCCGCAGCCCGGAAACGCCGGACATCCCGAGCTTCGCCGAACAGGGCGTGCCCGACTTCGAGAGCAACGGCTTCTTCACCCTGTACGCCCCGCGCGGCGTGCCGGCCGAGGTGGTGGCGCGGGTGAATGCCGCGGTGAACCAGGCGCTGGAACGCCCGGGGCTGCGCCGGGCGCTGGCGGACCAGCAGGTGGTGCCGCGGGGAGGCACCCAGGCCGCCGCCGTGGCGCATATCCGCGCCGCCTATGTGCAGGCCGAGGCCATCATCCGGGATGCCGGGATCAAGGCGGAATAGGCTATCGGCGGGCCGGGTGGCCGGCTTCGGTGCGCCAGGCCACCATCGCGCCCACCAGCGGCAGCAGCGCCAGCACGGCGAAGGCCAGCGCATAGCTGCCCACGGCGCCCACCAGCGCCGCCAGCAGCCCCGGGCCCACCACCACGCCGCCGAAGCTCAGCACCAGGGCGCCACCGGCGGCTTCCCCGGCGCGGCCCGGCGCCGCCAGCCGCGCCACCTCCGCCATCAGCACGCCATTCCAGCCGGCGGCGCAGAAGCCCAGCGCGGTGAACAGCAGCAGCACCGGCCCGGTCGGCCAGGCCCGCGCCAGCGGGATCAGCAACGCGCAGCCCACGGTCAGCACGCCGATCACCGCCAGGGTGCGCAGGCCGCTGCCGCTGCGGTCCGCCACCCAGCCCCAGCCGATGCGCGCCACGGCGCCGGCCACCTGCACCACCGCGGTGGCCAGCCCGGCGGTCACCGGGGTCCAGCCGAACTCGCTGACCAGCATGGTGACCATGAAGGCGCCCATGGCCAGCTGGATGCCGCTGTAGCAGCCGCCGCACACCGCCAGCCCCAGCAGCCCCGGCTGTTCCCGCAGCGCCCTGAGGCCGCCGCCACTGCCGGCGCGCAACGGGGAGGTGGGGTCGCGCCCGGCATCCCAATGCCGGCGCAGCGGTGCATAGGCCAGGGTGAGCGCGGCAATGGCGGTGCCCGAGGCCAGCGCCGCGCCGCGCCAGCCCAGCCAGGCCGCCAGGCTCGGCAGCGCCAGCCCGGCCAGCGCGCCGCCCAGCGGCACCCCGGTCTGCTTGATGGCGAACACCATGTTGCGCCGCGCCGGCGGTGCCAGCCGGGCCAGCACCTGGGTGGCGGCCGGGTTGGTCAGCCCATAGCCCAGCCCGGTGGCGAGCGAGCCCGCCACCACCCCGGCCAGCCCGCCCAACGCCATGGCGATGCAGGCGAAGGCGGCCGCGGCCAGGGCTATCTGGGTGCAGCGCGCCGGCCCCCAGCGCCGCAACGCGCCCCCGGCCACGGCCGAGGTGAAGGCCGCGGCGCCATAGACCAGCGCCATCTGCACGCCGATGAGCTGCGCGCCCACGCCCAGGCTGGCGGCGGCCTGTGGCGCCAGCACCGGCAGCACGAACACGGTGAAGGTGGCCAGCCCCTGCGCCCCGGTGGTGGCCAGCAGGGCCGCGGGCAGGCCGCCGGCCTGCATCAGGTGCCGAGGAAGCGGCGCAGGCGGTCGTATTTGGCGTCCACCTCGCCGCCCAGGTTGAAGGTGCCGGAACAGCGCAGCACCGGCTTGCCATCGGCCATGACGAGGCATTGGCTGAAGGCGGTGCTGCGGCCCACGCGCAGCACTTCCGGCCGGGTCTGCACCCAGGCGCCCAGCTTGGCCGGGGCGAGGAAATCCGTCGCCAGGCTGACCGTGACCACGAAGCGGGAAAGCCGCGCGACGTAGTTGGTGCCGCCGGTCAGCACGATGTCGGCGAAGCTGGCCAGCAGGCCGCCATGCGCCACTTCCTGTGGATTGCAGTGATGCATCTCCACCCGGAAGCCGTACAGGATGCCGTCATCCGGCAGCGCCATGCCCCAGAGCGGGCCGACCAGGTTGTTGAATACCGGCTTGTCGTAGACCGGCAGCAGGCGGAAGCCCGGCGGGGCATTGAGATGAGCGTGGGTCACCCCGCCAGTGTAGCCCGCCGCGCTACTTCTTGATATCCGCCGCCACCACCACGGTGCGGCCTTCCGGCGCCAGCAGCTCGGCCAGCGCCTTCAGCCCGGCCACGCCACAGGCGGTATCCTGTTCGCCATTGCCGCCCGAAAGCCCGATGCCGCCCACGACCTCGCCATTCACCACGATGGGGTAGCCACCAACGAAGACCGCGAACCGGCCCTCGAAGCTCCACTGGATGCCGAAGGCCTCGTTGCCCGGCAGGGCAGGGCCGTTCGGCGGGGTGTTGAACAGGTGGGTGCTGCGCTTGTGGCCGGCGGCGGTGAACGCCTTGTTCCAGGCGATCTGCGGGCCGGTGATGCGGGCGCCGTCCATGCGTTCCAGCATGATCGGGAAGCCGCCTTCATCGGTGACGCAGCAGGTCTGCGGCACGCCGAGGCGGGCGGCCTCGGCCAGCGCGGCGGCGACCATCACGCGGGCTTCGCGCTGTTCCAGCTTCAGGGCTTGTTTCATCAGGCGGGGCTTCCGGGTTTCGGCGGCGGGGGCGGCCAGGAGACGCTGACATCGCCGGAGACGAAGGTCTGGCACGCCATGCGCCAGCCCGCGGCGAATTGCGCCTCGCTCAGGTGCTTGCGTTCCTTCGGCTTGATCGCGTCGGTATGCTCGCGGCCCTGTTCGATCAGGCATTTGCAGGTGCCGCACAGCCCGCCGCCGCACTTGAAGGGAATGCCGCCCTTCTCGCGGATGGAGATGCGCAGCAGGCTGGTCGGCTCCGCCGGGGCGGCGACGACCTTGTTGGCATTGGTGATGAAGGTGACCTGCGACATCAGGCGGCCCCGGCCCCGGCCCCGGTCACGCGCGGCACCGGCACCGGCAGCGGCACCGGGTCCAGCGCCACCTGCATGGAGCCGAACTTGACCAGGTGCTGCAATTCCCGCCGTGCCGCTGCCACCGTGGCGAAGCTGGGGAAGAACTTCACCGGCACCCTGTTCACCACCGGGGGCACCACCTCGTCCACCACGTTGATGCGTTCCACGCTGCCGAGGTCGGCAATGACGAAGCGGGCGCGGACGCTGCCGCAGAACACGTAGTCATAGGCTTCGACCGGGTTCAGCCCGGCGGCCATTTCCGTGCGGTACTGCCCGGGCTTGCTGGTGAGGATGGCGTACATCAGCTGCGGTCCTGCGTCAGTTCAAGGTCGTGATGCAGCCAAAGCTGGCAGCCCAGCCGCCAGCCCTGGCCCAGCCTTTCGCCCAGCACCTTCTGTTCCTTCCAGTTCGGCTCCGGCAGCGCCTCGGCGCCCGCCAGCACGCGGCAGGCGCAGGTGCCGCACTTGCCCATGCCGCACTTGTACTTCAGGTGCGGGAACGGGAACTTCCTGACGCCGGCGCGCACCACCAGGTTGGTGTTGTCCGCCACCTCCTCGGTGAAGGCCTGGTCGCCGACGCGGAAGGTGACGGACGGCATGCGCGGGGCTTAGGCCGCCAGGTCCAGCTCGGCCAGGGACAGCTCCTTGGCCACGTAGTCGTTGTACAGCGCGGTGGTGTAGAGCAGGCGCATCTCGGCGCCGATCTCGCAGATCTTCAGGCACTTCTGCTGCAACTCCACCGTGCGGGCGTGTTCCAGCACGATCTGGTAGCCGCGCTCGCCATGGATCTCGTCGGAGACGATGTGCAGGTCGAAGAACTCGACCTCCTCATCGGTGAAGCCGTACTTCTCGCGCAGCGTCGGCGTCTGGCGGCGATAGATGCTCGGCACCTGGGATTCCAGGCCGACAACCAGGCCGGCCACGGCCACGATCGGGTCTTCCCGCATCGCCACGCAATAGCACCAGGCCTGCAGGGCGCGGGTGGTGGCGGACATGTTGTTCTCGTCCTGCACCCGCTCGCGCGTCGTGCCGCAGGCTTCGGCGAAGCGGATCAGCAAATCCGTGTGGCGGTCACCGCCGATCTCTTCCTCGTACATGTTGGCCAGCAGGAAGTCCTTGGCCTCCTGGTACTGCGCCGGCATGCGGCCATAGACGTAGCCCAGGTAGTCGGCGAAGGGGCCGACATAGTGGTAGTGGTTCTCGGCCCAGCGGCAGAGGTGCTCGCGCGACAGCTTGCCCGAGGCCCAGGCCACGCTGAACGGCGACTTGTTGGCGCTTTTGCCCTTGATGGCGTTTTCCAGCGCGGTGCGGAATTCGTCCTGGTTCATCAGCGCGGTCATCGCAATCTCCTGCCGGGTGGGGAAGCGGCATCGTCGTATACGGCAAAGATGGCGTCAACCGCTTTTTGCCGGTGTTGTCGCTGGTATGCCCGGGCCTTGGCTTGTTGCCGTATACGGCGAAGGCTCAGCCATGGCGCAGATGCGGGGTGCCGACCACCCGCATCGCATCCCCCACCGCCAGCAGCGCGGCCAGGATAAGCCCCTGGGAGAGCAGGGTTTCCGCCACCACCGCGCCGGCTTCCAGCGCCGCCGCCACGGCCGCGGCGGGCAGCGCGCCGACGCCGATGGTCACCAACAGGTCGCCCAGGTCGCTGTCGGGGTCCAGGCTGCGGGCCGGGGCGCGCCGCACCGCGGGGTGGTCCACATCCACCGCATTGCCGATGACGGTGGCCGCCGCATCCGCCGCCGCCGCGCTGCTGGCCAGCACCGTGACGGCATCGGCGATGCCGCGCGAAAAGCTGCGCCCCGGCCAGCCGGAGGTGGCGATGCCCCGCACCGCCTCCTCCGCCCGCACCCGCACCAGGCCTTCCGGCGCGGCATGGGCCAGGCTGCGCACCAGGCCGACATGCAGCCGTTGCCCCGGCGCCAGGTGCAGCGCGATGTCGCCGCCATTGTTCACATAGGCGGTGGCCAGGCCCGGCACCTCGGCCAGCGCGGCGCAGACATGTTCGGCCACCGCCCCGGCCACCGCCGCCATCGGGGTGATGAAGCCGCGCCGGAAGGGCCAGGTGGCCGCCACCATCCGCCGCGCCACCGGGTGCGCGCAGGCCGGCGGCACCACGTCCAGGGGCTGCCGCAGCAGCGGCAATTCCGTGGCCAGGGCGGCCAGCAGGCCGGTGAAGGCGGCGGTCGCCCGCTCCCGGGCCTCGGCGCGGGCGGCGCGGGTGCCGTCCAGGCCAATGACGATGTCGATCGGCCCTTCCTGCAGGTGCAGGCGGCCATCGGGCAGGACTATGGCGCTATGGGCCATGGATTGTCCGGGTGCGGCGCCTCATGCCGTGCCGCCGCGCCGTGGGCGGCCAGGATATCGGCCGCCGGCTGCACATGCCGCATATGGCCGCCGAGTTGTTCGTACAGCGCGGCGTCCAGCGTGAACTCGATGGGTGCCACCAGCGCGGGGGTGGGCACATGGCCGAAGCTGTTGCGCGGCAGCCGCAGCACATCCGCCATGATGGTGATGCCGCCGCCCGGCCACAGCGTGCAGGGCGCCCCGCCCATGGTGACGCGCACCTGGCCGGCCTGCACCGCGCGGGTGAGCAGGATGGGGTTTTCCGTCACGCCGGCCCGCAGGCTGCCGCCCGCCCCGGCCATGAACAGGATGCTGGTCAGCGCCGGTTCGCAATTCCCGCCGATGCGGTCCACCACCAGCTTCACCTCCGGCGGGCATTCGGCCTCGCGCGGCTTCAGCTGCTCGTCCAGCACAACATACAGGAAATCCTCCCCGGTGGTGCTGGTCAGCAGCAGGCGCAGGCCGGGGCGGGCCAGCTTGGGGTCGATGCTCTCGATGATGCTGAGCGGGTCGGTGATGTCGGTGCCGCCCCAGCCGGTGCCGGGATGCGCCACCTGGAAGTAGCGCCCGGGGGTGGAACGCCGGCCGCGCACGCGAATGCCGCTGGCCGGAATGTCCAGGCACTTGCCGGCCTGGTGTTCGCTCAGCACCCCGGTGATGTGGTCGTCCACCACGATCACCTCGTCCACATGGCCGTGCCATTGCTGGGCGAAGATGCCGATGGTGGCGCTGCCGCAGCCAACGCGCATGCGGGCTTCCGGCCGGCCATTGACGATGGGCTGCGCCCCGGCCTGCACCAGGATGGTGGCGCCGCCATCGATGCTGACCTCCACCGCCGCGCGGTTGCTGAGCGCCAGCATGGCGGCACAGGTGGCGTTGCCTTCCTTCCTGCTGCCGCCGGTCAGGTGGCGCACGCCGCCGAGGGACAGCATCTGGCTGCCGTATTCGGCGGTGGTGACATGGCCGATCTGCTCGCCGCCCACGCGCACCGCGGCGCATTCGTCGCCCAGGTGGCGGTCGGTGTCGATCTTCACCTTCAGGCCGCAGTAGCTGAACATGCCCTCGGTCACCACCGTCACCGTATCCACGCCGGCATGGCTGCCGCCGACGATGAACGGCGCGGGCTTGTAGTCCGGGTAGGTGGTGCCGCTGCCCACGCCGGTGACGAAGCTCTCGCCGCCCTGTTCCAGCAGCACCAGCGGGTCGGTGCGCACCAACTCGCCGCCCTGGTTGGCGTAGCGGGCACAGGCGCCGGCGCGGCCGGGGCGGATGCGGCACAGCACCGGGCAGGCGTCGCAGCGGATGATGCCTTCATGGCCCTCGCGGGCGCCGAACAGGTTGGTTCTATCGATGCTCACGAAGCGACCCCGCTGCGCTGTTCGCGCAATGCCTCCCCCATGCGCTGCTCGCGCAATGCCTCCAACACCCGGTGCGGCAGCGCCGGCACGCGGCGCACCACGGCGCCGGTGGCGTCGCGGATGGCGGAGAGGATGGCCGGCGCGGTCGGCACCAGCGCCGGCTCGCCAATGCCCTTGGCGCCGAACGGGCCCAGCGGCTCGCGCGCTTCCACCAGGATGCAGTCGATCGCGGGCACGTCGCCGATGCTGGGCATCAGGTAGTCATGCAGGTTTTCGGTGCGGCCGGGCAGGTATTCCTCCATCAGCGCCAGGCCGATGCCCTGGGCGATGCCGCCCTGGATCTGCCCTTCCACCAGCATGGGGTTGATGGCGCGGCCGACATCATGCGCCGCCACGATGCGTTGCAGGTGGACGGTGCCGAGTTCCAGGTCCACCTCCAGCGCCGCCAGCTGCGCGGCGAAGCCATAGGTGGCGTAGGGCAGGCCCTGGCCATCGGCGTCCAGCGCCACCGTCGGCGGGTCGAAGCTGCCCTGGCCTTCCAGCGGGGCGTCCAGCCGCAGCGCCACGCCATCCACCCGCAGCACGCCATCGGCCAGCGTCAGCCGGGCGTTGGCGCCGGCATTGGCGCGCAGCAGAATGGCATCGCGCAGGGCGGCGCCGGCGGCCTGGGCGGCGCGGCCGCTCACGAAGGTCTGCCGGCTGGCGCTGGTCTTGCCGGCATCCGCGGTCAGCCCAGTGTCGCCCAGCACCAGGCTCAGCGCCGCCACCGGCAGCCCCAGCGCCTCGGCGGCGATCTGCGCCAGCACGGTGGTGCTGCCCTGGCCGATATCCACCGCGCCGTTGAAGAAGCTCAACCGTCCCTCCGGCGCCAGCACCAGCCGCATGGTGGAAGGGTTGCTCATGCCGGTATTGCCAATGCCGTACCACATGCAGGCCACGCCGACGCCGCCGCGCCGGCGGCCGGTGCTGCACCGGGCCGCGCGCAGGGCGTGCCAGTGCGGGCGCAGCGCCTCCAGGCATTCCACCAGCCCCACCGAGGCTTCCAGCGTCTGCCCGGTATTGGTGGTATCCCCGACGCGCAGCGCGTTCAGCAGGCGGAATTCCAGCCGGTCCAGCCCGGCCTGGTCGGCCAGTTGGTCCCACAGCATTTCCTGGGCGATGGCGGCCTGCGGCACGCCGAAGCCGCGGAAGGCGCCGCTGGGCGGGTTGTTGCTCAGCACCGCCCGGGCCCGGGACCGCACGAAGGGCACCCGATACGGCCCCATGCAATGCACCGGCACCCGGCCGGCGACGGTTGGCCCCCAGCTGGCATAGGCGCCGGTGTCGTACAGCCCTTCGAACGCGAAGCGGGTCAGCCGGCCGGCGGCGTCGCAGCTCGCGCTGGCCTGGATGCTGGCGGGGTGGCGCTTGGTGCTGCTGGCCAGGCTTTCGCCGCGCGACCACACCGCCCGCACCGGCCGGCCCGTCACCCAGGCGGCCACCGCCAGCAGGGGCTGGAACGACACATCCAGCTTGCCGCCGAAGCCACCGCCGCAGGCGCTGGGGATGATCCGCACCGCTGCCGGCGCCAGGCCCAGCACGCCGGCCACTTCCTCGCGGTCCATGTAGGGCGCCTGGGTGCAGCCGAACACTTCCATTTGGTCGCCGACCCGGCGGGCCCAGCCGGCTTCGGGTTCGATGTAGCCATGCTCGACGCAGCCGGTCTGCCATTCGCCGCTGGCGGTGTGGGTGGCGGGCGGCGCGGCCTCGCCGCTGCGCAGCCGGCCGGTGGTCAGCACGTTGTCGGGCCAGCGTTCATGCAGGGCGGGGCCGGACAGCGCGGCAGCGGCACCCTGCGGCGGCAACTCCTCCCAGGTGATCGGCAGGTCGTCCCAGCGCACCGCCTCCACCGCCGCGCGCTCCCCCACCAGGGCGGCCACGCAGTCCCCGCGATAGCGCGCCAGGCCGGGGGCGAACACCGCCTGGTCCTTGATGTCGGGGTAGATGCCGAAGCCGTTGCGGCCGGGTACATCGGCGGCGGTCAGCAGCCGCACCGGCAAGTGCGTGGCATCGCCGATGACGAAGCGCGCATGGGCATAGGGGCTGCGGATCGGGCGCAGCCACAGCGCATCGGCCGGGGCGGTGTCGGCGCCGTACAACTCGGTGCCATCCAGCCGGCCCGGGCCGTCCAGCCGCGGCAGGCTCTCGCCCACGGCGCCGGCCGGCGGCGCCACGCTGGCGCGGCCCACGGCCAGCACCGCCTCGATGATCTTGCGGTAGCCGGTGCAGCGGCACAGCACGCCGCCCAGCGCCGCCTGCACCTGGGCTTCATCCGGCCGGGGCGTGCTGGCCAGCAACTCCATCGCCGCCATCAGCATGCCCGGCGAGCAGATGCCGCATTGCGCCGCGCCATGGGCCTGGAAGGCGGCCTGCAGGGCGGCGCCGAGCGGCGAGGCGGCCAGCCCTTCCACCGTTGCCACCGCGCGGCCCTCGGCCTGGGCCAGCGGCACCAGGCAGGCGCAGACCTGGGCGCCATCCAGCAGCACGGTGCAGGCGCCGCAGTCGCCGGCATCGCAGCCCACCTTGGTGCCGGTCAGGCCCAGATGGTCCCTCAGCACGGCGGAAAGCCGGGTGGCCGGCGGGGCGGCCACGCCGTGTTCGGTGCCGTTGACGCGCAGCGCGATCATGCCAGTTGCTCCACCAGGCGGCGCAGCAGCACCAGCGCGGCGTGCTGCCGGTAGGCGGCGCTGGCCCGCGCATCGTCGATCGGCGCCAGCCCGGCCAGGTGTTCCGGCCGCAGCCGGGCCGGGTCCGGCGGCGCCCCCAGCAGCGCGGCTTCGGCCAGCGGCAGCCGCTGCGCCACGGCCGAGCACGCCCCCACCGCCAGCCGCGCCGCCCGCACCTGGCCGCCTTCCACCACCAGCACCCCGGCCACCATGGCGATGGAGATGACCAGGTGGCTGCGGGCGCCAAGCTTGAGGAAGCCACCGTGAGCCCCCTCGGGTGGCCGCGGCAGCCGCAGCGCCACGGCCAATTCGCCTGGCGCCAGCGCGGTGCGCCGATTGCCCAGCAGGAAGGCCGCCAGCGGCAGCACCCGGGTGCCGGCCGGCCCGGCCAGTTCCACCCCGGCCTCCAGCGTCAGCAGCGGCGGCGTGCCATCCGCGGCCGGGGAGGCGTTGCACAGGTTGCCCAGCAGGGTGCCGCGATTCTGCACCTGGGCGCCGCCCACCTGGCGCGCCGCCTCGCACAGCCCGGCAAAGGCGGGCGGCAGCGCGGCCCGGCGCAGCTGCGCCCAGGTGACCAGGGCGCCGAGGCGCCAGCCGGCCGCGGTTTCGCTGATTTCGGCCAGCCCGGCGACGCCCGAGATATCCAGCAGCGGGCGGTCATCCCGCCGCAGCCATACCTCGGCGCCGGCGCGGGCCGGGAACACATCGGTGCCCCCGGCCAGCACCTGGCAGCCGGGCGCCGCCGCCAGCAGCCGTAGCGCGTCATCCAGGGTGCGGGGGCGGAGATAGGCATCCATGCCGGGGCAGCCGATTGTTTGCAGGCTAACGATAGCCAGGGCCATGGCGGCCCGGCAAATGCTAATGCAACCGTCAATCCATCCGGCGCAGCAGCGCCGCCACGCGGGCGGCATCGGCCTGGCCCAGCGGCGCCAGCGTGGCGGCGGTGATGGCGCGGCCCTTGTCCACCCAGCCGGGCAGGGCGGCCTCGGCCGCCGGCGTCAGCGCCACGCGCAGCAGGCGGGCATCGGCGGCGTCCTTGTGGCGGGTGACCCAGCCGCGCGCCATCAGCCGGGCGACCACGCCCTTCACCGTCGGCGGGTCCATCGCCAGCAGGCGGCCCAGCAGGTTCTGGCTCAACGGCCCGCGCCGCCACAGCGTGACCAGCGTGGCGAACTGCATGGAGGTGGGCCCATCCTCCCCCATGATGCCCTGGAACAGCGCCAGGTGGCGCTGGTAGGCGCGGCGCAGCAGGTGGCCGACCTGGTCTTCCAGCGCGTAGTCCGGGGGCGGTGCTTCAGCCATGCATCGTTTCTAGGCGTATGGCCGCGCCGGGGCTAGCATTCCGCCACCGAAGGAGACCCCGCATGGCCCTGGAACCTGTCGCCGGCCCCCAGAAGGGGCGCACCCTGGTCCGCAACATCGGCCTGATGCTGTCGGGCGACGTGGACCGCCCGGTGCTGGAAGCCGATGCCCTGGTGCTGCAGGACGGCATCATCGCCGCCCTCGGCCGCGGGCATGAACTGATCGCGCATGGCCCGTTCGACATGGTGATCGACGCGCATGGCTGCGCCGTCTCGCCGGGGTTGATCGACAGCCATGTCCACCCGGTGTTCGGCGACTGGACGCCACGGCAGCACCAGATCGGCTGGATCGAGAGCTTCCTGCACGGCGGCGTCACCACCATGGTCAGCGCCGGGGAGGTGCATCTGCCCGGCCGGCCGAAGGACATCGTCGGGCTGAAGGCGCTGGCCATCACCGCGCAACGGTCGTTCTCGCTGGCGCGGCCGTCGGGGGTGAAGGTCATCGCCGGCGCCCCGGTGCTGGAGAAGGGCATGGTGGAAAGCGATTTCTCGGAGTTGGCCGCCGCCGGGGTGACCTTGCTGGGCGAGGTGGGGCTGGGCAGCGTGAAGGCCGGCTACGAGGCGCGCGAGATGATCGGCTGGGCGCGCAAGCATGGCATCCAGTCCACCATCCACACCGGTGGGCCTTCCGTTCCCGGCAGCGGCTATATCGACAAGGACACGGTGCTGGAAGCCGATGCCGACATCATCGGCCACATCAATGGCGGCCACACCAGCCTGTCGGAAGCGCATGTCTGCGAGTTGTGCGAACGCAGCAGCCGCGCGATCGAGATCGTGCACAACGGCAATGAGCGGGTGGCGGTGGCCGCGGTGCAGGCGGCGCGGGACCTGGGCGTGTTGGCCCGCGTCATCCTCGGCACCGACAGCCCGGCCGGCTCCGGCGTGCAGCCCCTGGGGATTTTGCGGCTGATCTCGCTGCTGTCGGCCATGGGGCGCATTCCGGCGGCGCAGGCGATCGCGCTGGCCACCGGCAACACCGCGCGCATCCGCAACCTGGATGCCGGGCTGCTGGAAGTGGGTCGCGCCGCCGACCTGGTGTTCCTCGACCGGGCGCAGCATTCCGCCGGGCGGGACATGCTGCACAGCATCGAGCTGGGGGACATTCCCGGCATCGGCATGGTGATGATCGACGGCGCCATCCGCGCCGGCCGCAGCCGCAACACCCCACCCGCCGACCGGGTGCCTGAACTGCTGGGACATTAGGAGGCCGAGATGCCCGCCATCATCCGCAAGCTGGTCACCATCCTCGACGAAACCCGGATGGAGATGGGCCGCGAGGTTTCGCCCCCGGTGCGCCGGGCGGTGGCCTGCGCCGTCATCCGCAACCCCTTCGCCGGGCGCTACCAGGAGGATTTGGCCGAACTGGTGGCCCAGGGCGAGGAATTGGGCGCGCTGCTGGCCGCCCGCGCCCTGGCCGCGCTGGGGGTGCCCGGGGAGCAAGTGGAAAGCTTCGGCAAGGCCGCGGTGGTGGGGGAGGCGGGGGAGTTGGAACACGCCGCCGCGCTGCTGCATCCCAAGATGGGCGCGCCGGTGCGCGCCGCGCTGGGCCGCGGGCCGGCGTTGATCCCCTCGGCCAAGAAATCCGGCGGACCGGGCACGGGAATCGACGTGCCGCTGGGTCACAAGGACGCCGCCTTCGTGCGCAGCCATTTCGACGCGATCGAGGCCCGGGTGCCGGATGCGCCGCGGGCCGATGAAATTCTGGTCTGCGTTGCCCTGACCGTGGGCGGTCGGCCGCTGCCGCGCATCGGTGGGCTGACCACTGCCCAGATAGAAGGCAAGGACGGCCTTAAGTAGGCAACCAGCCATGCGGGGCCGATAGTCTGTCAAAGCTGTACTTCGGTTCACAAACATAAAGGCCGGCGCGAGCCATGCGCTGGCCTTGCATCCAGCCTGCGCCCCGGCCATACCTAGCCGCAACGACGGCCCGCCACTGCCTCAACCGGGCAGGCCGTGACAGGGAGAGCGATCCGGGTGTCAGACACCATCCTGGAAACCGAAGGACTCACGAAGGAGTTTCGGGGCTTCGTCGCGGTAAGCGACGTGGCGCTGAAGGTCCGGCGTGGCAGCATCCATGCGCTTATCGGCCCCAACGGCGCCGGCAAGACCACCTGCTTCAACCTGCTGACCAATTTCCTGCCGCCGACGCGCGGCAAGATCACGTACAATGGTCGCGACATCACCCACATGAAGCCGGCCCAGGTGGCGAGGCTGGGGTTGATCCGCAGCTTCCAGATCTCGGCCGTGTTCCCGCACATCACCGTGCTGGAGAATGTGCGGGTGGCGTTGCAGCGCCAGCGTGGCGGCAGCTTCGACTTCTGGCGCAGCGAATCGCTGTTGCGGCAGTTCGACGACCGGGCCTTGCAGTTGCTGGCGGATGTCGGCCTGACCGACTATGTCGGCGAGTTGGCCGGCAGCCTGCCCTATGGCCGCAAGCGCGCGCTGGAGATCGCCACCACCCTGGCGATGGACCCGGAAATGATGCTGCTGGACGAACCCACCGCCGGCATGACGCATGACGACGTGGACCGCATCGTGGCCCTGGTGAAGCGCGTGGCGGTGGGCCGCACCGTGCTGCTGGTGGAACACAACCTGAAGGTTGTGCAGGGCCTGTGCGACCGCATCACCGTCCTGGCGCGTGGCCAGGTGCTGGCGGAAGGCGACTACGCCAGCGTTTCCGCCAACCCGGAGGTCATCGCCGCCTACCTGGGCACCGACCCTGGCGTTTCGGGGGCCGCTGCACATGGCTGACACCACCGGCAAGCCGCTGCTTGAGATCAAGGATCTCGAAGCCTGGTACGGCGAGAGCCACATCCTGCATGGGGTGGGCATTGAGGTTCACCCCGGCGAGGTGGTGACCCTGCTGGGCCGCAATGGCGCCGGCAAGACCACCACGCTGCGCTCGATCATGGGCCTGGTGGGGCGCCGCCGCGGCAGCATCCGCTACAACGGGCAGGAACTGGTGGGGCTGCGGCCCGACCTCATCGCCCGGACCGGCATTGGCTATTGCCCGGAAGAACGCGGCATCTTCGCCAGCCTGAACGTGACCGAGAACCTGATGCTGCCGCCGGTGATCGCCGAGGGCGGGCTGGATCTCGACACCATCTACAAGCTGTTCCCCAACCTGAAGGAACGCGCCAACTCGCAGGGCACCAAGCTCTCGGGTGGTGAACAGCAGATGCTGGCCATCGCCCGCATCCTGCGCACCGGCGCCAAGCTGCTGCTGCTGGACGAGCCGACCGAGGGCCTGGCCCCGGTCATCGTGCAGCAGATCGGCGCCATGATCCGCGAGATCAAGTCGCGCGGCTTCACCGTGCTGCTGGTGGAACAGAACTTCCGCTTCGCCCAGACCGTGGCCGACCGCCACTACGTCATGGAGCATGGCCGCGTGGTGGACATGGTCGGCAACGACGAGTTGCTCGGCTCGCTCGACCGGCTGCACCAATACCTCGGCGTTTGAACGGGAGACTGCGTGATGGCCCTTGATCGTCGAAGCCTGCTTGGCGCCGCCGTGGCATTGCCGGCGCTGGGCGGCCTGCCGTATCGCAGCGCCCGGGCCCAGGCGGCCAATACCATCCGCATCGGCGTGCTGAACGACGGCTCCGGCATGTATCGCGACATCGCCGGGGAAACCGCGGCGGTGTGTGCGCGCCAGGCGGTGGCGGATTTCGGCAACCAGGGCTTCAACGTCGAAGTGCTGCACGCCGACCACCAGAACAAGCCCGATGTCGGCAGCAACATCGCCCGGCAATGGATCGACCGCGACGGCGTGGATGTGCTGCTGGACGTCACCACCTCCTCGGTGGCGCTGGCGGTGAACGACATTGTCCGGGAACGGAACAAGGTCCACATCAACAGCAGCGCCGCCACCAGCGACCTGACCGGCGCGAAGTGCAGCCCGAACACGGTGCACTGGACCTATGACACCTGGCTGCTGGCGCATTCCACCGGCGCCGCCATGGTGAAGGCCGGCGGCGACAGCTGGTACTTCATCACCGCCGACTACGCCTTCGGCCACGCGCTGGAACGCGACACCGGCAACTTCGTCAAGGCCGCCGGGGGCCGGGTGCTGGGCCAGGTCCGCAGCCCGTTCCCGGGCACCACGGATTTCAGCAGCTTCCTGGTGCAGGCCCAGGCGTCGCGCGCCAAGGTCATCGGCTTCGCCAATGCCGGCAGCGACACCATCAACTGCATCAAGCAGGCGGCCGAGTTCGGCATCACCCGGCGCGGCACCAAGCTGGCGGCGCTGCTGATGTTCATCACCGATGTCCACAGCCTGGGGCTGAACACCGCCCAGGGCCTGGTCTGCACCGAGACCTTCTACTGGGACATGAACGAGGCGACGCGCCGCTTCACCGCCAAGGTGCGGCCGAACATGGGCAGCATCTACCCCACCATGACCCAGGCCGGCTGCTACGCCGGCACCCTGCACTACCTGAAGGCGGTGAAGGACATGGGCGTGGCCGCGGCCAAGGCCAGCGGCGTGGAGGCGGTGAACCGCATGAAGGCCATGCCGACCAGCGACGATTGCTTCGGCCAGGGCAGCATTCGCGTGGACGGCCGCAAGATCCATCCGGCCTACCTGTTCGAGGTGAAGAAGCCCGAGGAGAGCAAGGGTCCGTGGGACTACTACAAGCTGCTGGGCACCACCCCGACCGACGAGGCGTTCCGCCCGATGGGCGAGGGCGGTTGCAGCCTGGTTCGCAGCTGAACGACGCGTAAGGCAAGCGACAGCAAGTTCGCGCTAAACGAGGAGACACACGAGATGGAACTGGGTCGTCGTTCTATGCTGGGGGCCTTCGCGGTCTCCACCCTGGGTGCCGCCATGCCGCGCATGGGCCGGGCGCAGGCAGCCAACACCATCCGCATCGGCGTGATGAACGACCAGTCCGGTACCTACAAGGACAATACCGGTCCTGGTTCCGTCGCCTGTGCCCGCCAGGCCATCGAGGAATTCGGGGCCCAGGGCTTCAATGTTGAACTGATCGCCGCGGACCACCAGAACAAGCCCGATGTGGGCGTGAACCTGGCCCGGCAATGGTACGACCAGGGCATCGACATGATCCTGGACATCCCGACCTCCTCGGTGGGGCTGGCGGTGCAGAATGTCGCCAAGGAAAAGAACAAGATCGCGATCAATGTCGGCTCCGCCACCTCGGACCTGACCGGCGCGCAGTGCAGCCCCTCGGGCCTGCATTGGGCGTATGACACCTACCAGCTGGCCCGCACCACCGGCGGCGCCACGGTGAAGGCCGGGGGCGACACCTGGTTCTTCATCACCGCCGACTACGCCTTCGGCCATGCGCTGGAACGCGACACCGGCGATTTCGTCAAGGCCGCCGGCGGCCGCATTCTGGGCGCGGTGCGCACGCCGTTCCCCGGCACCACGGATTTCAGCAGCTTCCTGGTGCAGGCCCAGGCGACGCGGGCCAAGGTCATCGGCTTCGCCAATGCCGGCAGCGACACCATCAACTGCATCAAGCAGGCGGCCGAGTTCGGCATCACCCGGCGCGGCACCAAGCTGGCGGCGCTGCTGATGTTCATCACCGATGTCCACAGCATCGGCCTGGAACAGGGCCAGGGCCTGGTGTGCAGCGAGACCTTCTACTGGGACCTGAACGACCGCACCCGGGCCTTCACCCGCCGCGTGCTGCCGAAGATGCCCAACCTGTACCCCAACATGATCCATGCCGGCTGCTACAGCGCCACGCTGCACTACCTGAAGACGGTGAAGGACATGGGCGTGGCCGCGGCCAAGGCGGCGACGGGCACCGACATCGTCAACCGCATGAAGGCGATGCCGACCGAGGACGACGCCTTCGGCGCCGGCACCATCCGCCAGGACGGCCGCAAGCTGCACCCGGCCTACCTGCTGGAAGTGAAGTCGCCGGCCGAAAGCAAGGCGCCCTGGGACTACTTCAAGGTGCTGCAGACCACCCCGGCGGGCGAAGCCTTCCGCCCGTTGAACCAGGGCAACTGCGCCCTGGTGCGCAGCTAAGCAACACAAAGGAGAACGCCATGTCGTTCAGCCGCCGTTCCGTCCTGGCCACCGGTGCCGCGCTTGGCATGGCGCCGCTGTCGCGCGCCCGGGCGCAGGCCAACACCATCAAGATCGGCGTGTTGAACGACATGTCGGGGCCGTACCGCGACATCAGCGGCCCCTTCGGCGTGGCCTGCACCAAGCAGGCGGTGGCTGAGTTCGGCATGCAGGGCTTCAACGTCGAAGTCATCAATGCCGACCACCAGAACAAGCCGGATGTCGGCGCCGGGCTGGCCCGGCAGTGGTACGACCAGGGCGTGGACCTGATTCTGGACGTGCCGACCTCCTCGGTGGGCCTCGCGGTCGCCCAGGTGGCCAAGGAAAAGAACAAGGCCTACATCAACACCGGCTCCGCCACCTCCGACCTGACCGGGGCGGCCTGCCAGGCCACCACCGTGCACTGGATGTACGACACCTACATGCTGGCCAAGTCCACCGGCAGCGCCATGGTGGCCGCGGGCGGCGACAGCTGGTTCTTCCTGACCGCCGACTATGCCTTCGGCCATGCGCTGGAACGCGATACCGCGAACTTCGTGCGCAGCGCCGGCGGCCGGGTGATGGGCCAGGTGCGCTACCCGTTCCCCTCCACCACCGACTTCTCCAGCTTCCTGGTGCAGGCCCAGGCGTCGCGCGCCAAGGTCATCGGCATGGCCAATGCCGGCGCCGATACCATCAACACCATCAAGCAGGCGGCCGAGTTCGGCATCACCCGGCGCGGCACCAAGCTGGCGGCGCTGCTGATGTTCCTGGCCGACGTGCATGCGCTGGGGCTGCAGACCGCGCAGGGCCTGGTGCTGACCGAAAGCTTCTACTGGGACCTGAACGACCGCACCCGCGCGGTGACGCGCCGGCTGCTGCCGCACCTGAACGGCGCCTACCCGAACATGGCGAGCGTGGCCAACTACTCCGCCACGCTGCACTTCCTGAAGGCGGTGAAGGACATGGGCGTGGCCGCGGCCAAGGCCAGCGGCACCGAGATCGTCAACCGCATGAAGGCCATGCCGACGGATGACGACGCCTTCGGCGCCGGCAGCATCCGCGTGGACGGCCGCAAGCTGTGCCCCAGCTACCTGTTCGAGGTGAAGAGCCCGGCGGAAAGCAAGGGCCCCTACGACTACTACAAGCTGCTGGGCACCACGCCGGCGGGGGAAGCCTTCCGCCCGTTGAACGAAGGCGGTTGCAGCCAGGTGCGTAGCTAACCAATCCCTGTCCGGGTCGCTGCCGGCCGCTGGCCGGCGGCGTGAACCCGGATATCTTGCGAATAGGACCTGGGACCGCGATGGACGAGATATTCGGCATCCCCGCACCGCTGCTTTTCGGGCAGTTGCTGCTCGGCCTGATCAACGGCGCCTTCTATGCGATGCTGTCGCTCGGCCTCGCTGTCATCTTCGGGCTGCTCAACATCATCAATTTCACCCACGGCGCGCAGTTCATGATGGGCGCCTTCGCCGCCTGGATGCTGCTGGCCTGGGCCGGGCTGGGCTATTGGTGGGCGCTGGTGCTGGCGCCGATCATCGTCGGCTTCACCGGGATCATATTGGAAAAGCTGTTCATCAGCCGATTGTACAAGCTGGACCATCTGTACGGGCTGCTGCTGACGCTGGGCCTCGGGCTCATCATCGAAGGCGTGTTCCGCAACCAGTTCGGCTCCTCCGGCCTGCCCTACCGCATCCCGGCGGAACTCAGCGGCGCCTGGGACCTCGGCTTCATGTACATGCCGATCTATCGCGGCTGGGTCGTGGTGGCGGCGCTGTTCTTCTGCATCTCCACCTGGCTCATCATCGAGAAGACCCGGCTGGGCGCCTATCTGCGCGCGGCGACGGAACGGGCCGAACTGGTGCAGGCCTTCGGCATCAATGTGCCGCGCATGATCACGCTGACCTATGGCGCCGGCGTGGCGCTGGCGGCGGTGGCGGGCGTGCTGGCGGCGCCGATCTATTCGGTGAACCCGCAGATGGGCTCCAACCTCATCATCGTGGTGTTCGCGGTGGTGGTCATCGGCGGCATGGGCTCCATCCTCGGCTCCATCATCACCGGCTTCGGGCTCGGCATCGTCGAGGGCCTGACCAAGGTGTTCTATCCGGAGGCCTCGGCCACCGTGATCTTCGTCATCATGGCGATCGTGCTGCTCGCACGCCCCGCCGGCCTGTTCGGGAGGGCTTGATCCATGAGCAGCGAAACCACCCTCACCGCCATCCCCACCGGGGTGGTGGGCAAGCAGGCCCCGGGCATCTGGGGCTTCAACGGCAGCCAGTTGATCGCGTTGCTGCTGCTGGTCGCGGCGCTCGGCCTGGCGCCGTTCTTCCTCTACCCCGTCTTCGTGATGAAGCTGCTGTGCTTCGCGCTGTTCGCCTGCGCCTTCAACCTGTTGATCGGCTATGTCGGGCTGATGAGCTTCGGCCATGCCGCCTATTTCGGCATGGGCGGCTACATCGCCGGGCATGCCGCCAAGGTCTGGGGCCTGACGCCTGAGCTTTCCATCATCGCCGGTGGCCTGGTGGGCGCCGGCCTGGGTGTGCTGGGCGGCTGGCTGGCCATTCGCCGCCAGGGCATCTACTTCGCCATGATCACCATGGCGCTGGCGCAGATGGTCTACTTCTTCTGTGTCCAGGCGCCGTTCACCGGCGGCGAGGACGGCATCCAGGCGATTCCGCGCGGCAAGCTGTTCGGCGTCATCTCCATGGACAGCGACATGGCGATGTACTGGCTGGTGGCCGTGGTGTTCCTGATGGGCTTCATGTTCATCCACCGCATCATCCATTCGCCCTTCGGCCAGGTGATGAAGGCGATCCGCGAGAACGAGCCGCGGACCACCTCGCTGGGCTACCGCACGGATGACTACAAGCTGGTGGCCTTCATCCTGTCCTGCGGCCTGGCGGGCGTGGCCGGCGCGGTGAAGACCTTGGTGTTCGGCATCGCCACCCTCACCGATGTCCACTTCTCCATGTCCGGCGAAGTGGTGCTGATGACGCTGGTGGGGGGCCTCGGCACCATCTTCGGCCCGGTGATCGGTGCCGCCGTGGTGGTCGGCATGCAGAACTACCTGGCCGAGATGGGCGCCTGGGTGACCGTGATCCAGGGCGGCATCTTCGTCGCCTGCGTGCTGGCCTTCCGCCGCGGCATCGTTGGCGAGATCGGCAACCTGTTCAAGGTGAAGCTGTAGCGGCGCGCGGGCCCCGGGGTGCTATGCCCCGGGGTGCGATGCCTCGGGCCCGCGGCCGTACCTTGAACACCGCGTCTTAAGCTTTGCGTCCTTGGCGCGCGGCTTGCATGATCGGGGGCGATGAGCACCCCGGTTCTTGAACTCAACGCCCTGTCGGTGGGCTTCGCCACCGATCGCGGCCTGGTCCGCGCGGTGGAGGATGTTTCCTTCACCGTCGCCCCCGGCGAAATGCTGGCCGTGGTGGGCGAAAGCGGCTGC
>CANBXZ010000021.1 GCA_947373495.1 Acetobacteraceae bacterium | reverse complement strand
CTGGTGCCGTATTCGAAGTTCCGCACCAAGACCTGCGAGATCTTCGTCGCCGCCGGCAACGACCCTGCCTTCCAGAAGTTCTGCGCCTTCCTTGGCATGCCGGAGACGGCCAAGGACGAACGCTTCGCCACCAATGGCGGCCGGGTGATCAACCGGGATGCGCTGACCGCGGTGCTGGAAGCCCGCTTCGCCTCCGAGGATGGCCACGACCTGTGCCGCCGCATGCTGGCGGCCGGTTTGCCCGCCGGCCCCGTGTTGCATGTGGACGAAGCGATGCAACAGGACCATACGGCACACAGGGAAATGGTGAGCCGCCTGGGTAGCTATGTGGGCCTGGGCACGCCGATCAAGCTTTCCCGCACCCCGGGCGGCACCCGAGCCGAACCGCCACGCTTCGCCGAGCACACCGACAGCGTGCTGGCGGCGCATGGCTTCGGGACCGAGGAACTGAAGGCCCTGCGCGCCTCCGGCGTGCTGGTCGACACGCGGCGCAAGTAGCCGCACAGGCAGGATTGGAAGAAGCAGTTGTTGAGTCTGAGGCCGGTGGAAGCCAGCGGTGAAGTGGATGCATGGTTCCGCCTGTGGCGCGAAGCGTTGCAGAAGGATGAACGCTTTCAGGGCGCGGGCAACCGCTTCCGCACCGGCGCCAAGACCGACACCACGCCGGACGAGGATGCCGACGCCCGCCCGGTGGAATGGCGCGCCCTGCTGCGGCCGAAGGGCCTGCGGGGCGGGCTGGATGTGAACATCAAGCTGGTGGACAAGTCCGCTTCCTACACCCCGCTGGACCGCAACAACCAGGGTGCCATCGGCGTCGCTGCCGATGGCACCACCTACATGCTGCGCCAGTGGTACGACACCAAGCGGATCGGCCCCAAGGTGCTGAAGGCCGAGGATCTGGCCCGCCACCAGGCGCCGGAATGGGCAGACCTGGAATATGCCGCTTCCAAGGGCAATGTCGGCCGTGGCCGGCTGTACTGCGTCATGGCCCGGCTGAACGACGCCCCGGCCGATATCGCCCAGCAGAGCTTCGACGCCGTGGCCGCCTTCCACCGCGTCAGCGACATCGCCCGCGAAGAGTTCTGAGCCAACAGCGCCCGCCGTCAGGCGGGCGCGTCTCGGGCAGCCCCGGCCCCGCCGTCAGGCGGCTGAGCTGCAGCAGCCTCAGCCCGCCAGCAGGCGGGCGCGGGGCAGTACCAGCCAGGCGCGGGCGCCGATGCCCGGCTGGGCTTCCAGCCGCAGCTCGCCACCATGGGCTTCCAGCAGGCTGCGCGCCACCGCCAGGCCAAAGCTCAGGCCGCGGGTGCGTTCGGCGGCGCTGTCGGCGCCACTGGCCAGGTCCTCGGCGCCCAGGCCGGCGCCTTCATCCTCCACCACGATCGACAGGCTTTCGCTGGTCACCACCGGGCGCAGGTCGATCCAGTCACCTTCCCGCGTCAGCCGGGCGGCGCGGGCCACCACCTGGGCCAGCGCGCCGCGCAGCGCCCGACGGTCCGCCAGCAGCCACAGCCCGGCGAAATCCTCCGCCAGCCGCCATTGCCGGCGGCCCTGGCCGAGTTGCGCCGCCACGCCCGCCAGCACTTCCTGCAACAGCGGCGCCAGCAGCACCCTTTCCTCCGCCAGGCAGCGCGGCCCGGCGCTGGCGGCCAGCACGTCCTTCACCTCATCGGCCAGGCGCAGCACGTGGCGGGCCTCGGCGTCCACCGTGCGGCCTTCCGGCGCGGCGATGCGCCCGGCCAGGCCCAGCAGCGCCAGCCCGGGCGCCTGGATTTCCTCGGCCAGCAGGCCAAGGCAGCGGGCATGGCTGGCGGCACGGCCCTCGGCGGCGCGGGCGCGGGCCTCAGCGGCGCCGGCGCGGCGGCGCGCCAGCACGGCGGCAACCAGCCCAGCCAGCGCCAGCCCGGCCATCAACAGCGAGAATATCAACAGCATGCCGCGCCTTTAGCATGAAGCAACGAGCGGGTGGTTAATGCTCCTCATCCTCGTCGGGCAACGGTTCCGTCGAGGGAATGGCGTAGTCCCCGGCCAGCCAGCGGCCCAGGTCCACCTGCCGGCAGCGCGCCGAGCAGAACGGGCGGAAGTTTGGCGCCGGCGGCTTGCGGCAAACCGGGCAGGGCTTCTGCCTGGGGGTGGCAGCAGGGTCAGCCGGCATGGATGCCCTCGGCGCCCCAGGCCAGCCCGGGTTCGGCCACCATGTCCAGCGGCTGGCCCAGCGCGGCGGTGGCTTCCTCCAGCGCGCCGGGCAACGCCCGCAGCGCGGCCAGCACCGCCGGCGCCGCGGTCAGCACCCAGCGGCGGCCGGGCTGGGCCGCGGCATCCCGCGCCGCCCGGCGCAACGCCGCCAGCCCCGGGGTCAGCGGGCCGGCCAGGGTTTCATGCAGCGGTGGATGGATGCGCTGGCGCTGCATCTCGAACAGGCCCAACGGGCCGATACCCAGCAACCGCACCAGCGGGTCCGCCTTCAGCGCCTGGCGCAGCGGTTCCTCCAGCGCGGCGCGGCGCTTCAGCGGCAGGCCGGCCAGGTCCAGCAGCACGGCGCCGGCCAGGTTGCGCAGCCGAATCTGCCGCGCGGCGGCCAGCACGGCGGCTTCATTCACCTCCGGCAGCGTGGCGCCGCCGCTGTCCACGTCGATCGCGGTCAGCGCCGGGGTCGGGCAGACCAGCAGGCGGCCGCCCCCGGGCAGCGGCACTTCGGGCCCGGCGAGTTGGTCGAACTCGGCTTCCAGCGCGTCGTCGAAGGCCGGGTGGTGCAGCAGCGTGGCGCGCGCCCCCAGCCGCAGCGTGGCGGCCAGCGCGGCGCTGTCCAGCAGCACCGGGGCTTCGGGGTGGCGCGCGGCCAGGCGTTCCACCGCGCCAGGGCCGCGGGCCAGCAGCACCGGCTGGTTGCCGGGAATGGCGGCGGTGGTGGTCTGGCCCAGCTTCACCGTCAGCCGCGGCCCCTTGCCGCCCTGGGCGCCACGGGTCACCCGCACCAGCAGCACCTGGCCCTCGCTGACCGCCTTGGCGATCGGCTGGCGCGTCACCGAGGCTTCGCTTTCCGGCAGGAAGCCGGTCTCGCCACCGGCCAGGGTCAGGAAGGCCCCGGCCATGGCAGGGGCCAGCGCCACCACGCGGGCGCGATGCAGGTCGCCGACGCCATCCGGCCGGCCAGGGCGGTCCACCCAGGCTTCCAGCAGCGTGTCGCCGGCCAGCAGCGCCACCCGGATTTCCCCGGGCGAGGCGCTGACGCGAATGGAGAGAGGTGCGGTCAAGCTATCGCTTCCCCGGCCCTCGGAAGGGCTCTGCTGGAACAAACCTCGGGCGGCAGGTGGCGTGGGCCGCGCTGCCAGGGCACATGGCGTCTGGGCTGCGTCCCCAAACAGCCGGAGCATGTCCCGCTGCCCTGTCCGCCACTTGAAGTCCGGTTGGCGCTTCAGTCAGCGCCGATCACGCTCTAGGGCCGCAGCCAGCCAACGCCGCGAAGCAACTGCGCGGTCTCATGCAGCGGCAGCCCGACCACGTTGGAATGTGAACCGGAGAGGAAGCGCACGAAGGCTTCCGCCCGGCCCTGAATGGCATAGGCACCGGCCTTGCCGACCCATTCGCCGGTTTCCAGGTAGGCGTCGATCTGCGCCTGGGTCAGCCGCTGGAAGGTGACGCAGCTTTCCACCAGCCGTTCCCGCAGCCTGCCATCCGGGGTGCGCAGCGCCAGGCCGGTATGCACCCGGTGCCGACGCCCGGAGAGCAGCGCCAGGAAGCGCCGTGCCTCGGCCAGGTCCGCCGGCTTGCCCAGAATGCGCCGGCCGACGCCCACCACCGTGTCGGCGGCCAGCACCAGGGCTTCCGGCGCCGGCACCGCCAACGCCTTCTGCCGCGCCAGGCGGGCGGCCAACTGGTGCGGCTGTTCGGCCTTCAGCGGGCTTTCGTCGATGTCAGCCGGCATCACCCGGTCCGGCACCACGCCGATACGCGCCAGCAATTCCAGGCGGCGCGGGCTGGCGGAGGCCAGGACCAGCGGAGGCGCGCAGGTGTCCGGCAGGTGCGGGTTGCCCCGATCCGCGGACGACATGCCTACTTGAAGCGGAAGGTGATGCGGCCCTTGGTCAGGTCGTAGGGCGTCATTTCCACATTCACCCGGTCACCAGCCAGCACGCGGATGCGGTTCTTGCGCATCTTCCCGCTGGTATGGGCCAGCACCATGTGGTCGTTGTCGAGCTTCACGCGGAACATGGCGTTGGGCAGCAGTTCGGTGACGGTGCCACTGAACTCGATCATGTCTTCTTTTGACATCAGGCCTCTTCAATTGCGGACGCGGCGGCCCGGGGCCACGGCGCGGGAGATAGACGGAAGGGCCGGAACATGGTCGCCGGCCCGGCTGGGGTCAAGTTTGGTCGTTTCTGGCCAGGCGCAGGGCCACGCTGCGGCCATGCGCGTCCAGCCCCTCGGCGGCGGCCAGGGCCACCGCGGCGGGGCCGATGGCGCGCAGGCCGGCGGGGCTGGCCTGCACCCAGGTGGTGCGCTTGAGGAAGTCGAACACCGAAAGCCCGCTGGCGAAGCGCGCGGTGCGGCCGGTGGGCAGCACGTGGTTCGGCCCGGCGACATAGTCGCCCAGGGCTTCCGGGCACCAGGCGCCGAGGAAGGCGGCGCCGGCATGGCGCACCCGGGCGAACACCGCCGCCGGGTCCGGCAGCAGGATCTCCAGGTGTTCCGGCGCCAGCCGGTTCACCAGGGCCACGCCCTCCTCCCAGTCGCGCACCAGGATGATGGCGCCGTGGTCGCGCCAACTGGCGCCGGCGATGACGGCGCGCGGCAACTCGGCCAGCGCGGCCTGCACCGCCTGGGCCACCGCGGCGCCAAAGGCGGCACTGTCGGTGATGAGGATGCTCTGGGCCGATTCGTCGTGCTCGGCCTGGGCCAGCAGGTCCATCGCCACCAGCGCCGGGTCGTTGGCCGCGTCGGCCATCACCACCACTTCGGAAGGGCCGGCGATGCTGTCGATGCCGACCCGGCCGAACACCTGCCGCTTGGCCTCGGCCACATAGGCATTGCCGGGGCCGACGATGCGGTCCACCGGCGCGATGCTTTCGGTACCATGGGCCAGCGCCGCCACGGCCTGGGCGCCGCCGATGCGATACACCTCGGTCACGCCCGCGCGCCGGGCCGCCGCCAGCACCAGCGGTGCCAGCTCGCCATCCGGCGTCGGCACGCACATGGCGATGCGCGGCACCCCCGCCACCTTGGCCGGCAGCGCGTTCATCAGCACGCTGGAAGGGTAGCTGGCCTTGCCGCCGGGCACGTAGAGCCCGACCGCATCCAGCGCGCCCCAGCGCATGCCGAGCGTCAGCCCGGCCGGGTCCGGCAGCACCAGGTCGGCGGGCAGCTGGGCGCGGTGGAAGCGTTCGATCCGCTCGGCCGCCAGGTCCAGCGCCGCGGCCAGTTCGGGCGCGATGCCGGCGGTGGCGGCGTCGATCTCCTCGGCGCTGATCCGCAGCGTGGCCGGGGTGTGGCGGTCGAAGCGGGTGGTGTAGTCCCGCAGCGCCGCGTCGCCCTGGGCGCGCACGGCGGCGATGATCCCGGCCACCGCGGCGTCCACCCGGTTGGTGGTCTCGCGCGCCTCGTTCAGCAGGGCGGTGAAGCCGGCCTCGAAGCCCGCCTCGGTGGTGTCGAGCGTCTTCATGCCGCCAGCGCGCTCCGGAAGCGTTCGATCCAGCCGCCGATCTCCTCCGGCCGGGTCTTCAGCGCGGTGCGGTTGACGATGAGGCGGGAGGTGACATGGGCGATGACCTCGGTTTCCACCAGGCCATTGGCGCGCAGCGTGCTGCCGGTATCGACCAGGTCGACGATGACGCTGGACAGGCCCAGCGCCGGGGCCAGTTCCATGGCGCCGTTCAGGTGCACGACCTCGGCCTGGATGCCACGCGCGGCGTAGTGGCGCTGGGCAATGCCGGGGTACTTGCTGGCCACGGTGATGCGCGACCAGCGGCTGCTGTCCTCGGCTTCGGCGAAGCCCACCGGCGCGGCCACGGAAATGCGGCAGCCGCCGATGCCGAGGTCGAGCGGGGCGTAGATTTCCGGGTAGTCGAACTCCATCAGCACATCGGCGCCGCAGACGCCGATCTGCGCCGCGCCATGGGCGACGAAGGTGGCGACGTCGAAGCTGCGCACCCGCACCACGTCCAGCCGTGGGTCGGAGGTTTCGAAGCGCAGGCGGCGGCTGCCCTCATTCAGGCAGTCGGCGGCGGGCACGATGCCGGCGCGGGCCAGCACCGGGCCCACTTCCTTCAAAATGCGGCCCTTCGGCAGCGCCAGGATCACCGGGCCAAGGTCGGCGGTGCCGGCCAGGGCAGGGGTATTCAGGGATTGCGGCAGGTCCATCTCATTCACCCTGCGATACGTTCGATGTCGGCGCCCACGGCGGCCAGCTTGGCTTCAACCCGCTCATAGCCGCGGTCCAGGTGGTAGACCCGGTTGACGATGGTGTCGCCGCTGGCGGCCAGGCCGGCGAGCACCAGGGAAACGCTGGCGCGCAGGTCGGTCGCCATCACCTGGGCGCCGGAAAGCCGGGCCACGCCGCGCACGATGGCGCTGGAGCCATGCACGTTGATGCGCGCGCCCATGCGGTTGAGTTCCGGCACATGCATGAAGCGGTTCTCGAAGATGGTCTCGGTCAGCATCGAGGCCCCCTCGGCCACCGCCATCAGCGCCATGAACTGGGCCTGCATGTCGGTGGCGAAGCCGGGATAGGGCTCCGTCATCGCATCCACGCCGTGCAGGCCATTGAGGCGGGAGACACTGAGGCCGCCAGGGACCTCCTCCAGCAGCACGCCGGCCTCGCGCAGGGTGCGGGCGAAGGCGCCGAGGTGCGTCAGCCCGGCGCCTTCCAGCACCACCTCGCCGCCGGTGATGGCGGCGGCGCAGGCATAGGTGCCGGCCTCGATCCGGTCCGGGATGATGGAATGGGTGGCGCCATGCAGGCTGTCCACCCCCTCCACCCGCAGCCGGTCGGTGCCCAGGCCCTCGATCTTCGCGCCCATGGCATTCAGCAGGACGCAGAGATCCTCGATCTCGGGCTCGCGCGCCGCATTCACCAGCTCGGTCACGCCATCGGCCAGGCTGGCGGCCATCAGCAGGTTCTCGGTGGCGCCGACGGAAACCTGCGGGAACAGGATGCGGCCGCCATGCAGCCGGCCCTTGCCGCCATTGGGCGCCTCGGCCTCGATATAGCCGGCTTCCAGCGTGATCTTGGCGCCCATCGCCTCCAGCCCCTTCAGGTGGAGGTCGACCGGCCGGGTGCCGATGGCGCAGCCACCGGGCAGCGAGACGCGGGCGCGGCCGAAGCGCGCCACCAGCGGGCCGAGCACCAGCACCGAGGCGCGCATCTTGCGCACCAGGTCATAGGGCGCTTCCAGGTTGTTCACCTGGCCGGCCATGGTCAGCGTGCGGGCGGTCTTGTCGTGTTCCACGCTCAGCCCGTGCTGGCGCAGCAGCCCGGCCATGGTGGCGATATCCGCCAGGTCCGGCGCGTTCTGCAGCACCAGCGGGCCGTCGCTCAGCAGGCCGGTGGCCATCAGCGGCAGGCCGGCATTCTTGGCGCCGCCGATGGCGATGCGGCCGTTCAGCTGCCGGCCGCCACGTACCCGAATGCGGTCCATGCTACGCTCCTACAGCCGCGGCAGCGCGACACCGCGCTGGCGCATGTATTTCCCCGCCCGGTCCGCATAGCTCACTTCCGGGGCGCCTTCGCCCTTGAGGAAGAGGAACTGGCAGATCCCCTCATTGGCATACACCTTGGCCGGCAGCGGCGTGGTGTTGCTGATCTCGATCGTCACCTGGCCTTCCCATTCCGGCTCCAGCGGCGTCACATTCACGATCAGCCCGCAGCGGGCATAGGTGGACTTGCCCAGGCAGATCACCAGGATGTCGCGCGGCACGCGGAAATATTCCACCGTATGGGCCAGCACGAAGCTGTTGGGCGGAATGATGCAGGCCGGGCCGCGGCGGGTGACGAAGCTGGTGTCGCTGAATGCCTTGGGGTCCACCAGCGCGTTGTCCACGTTGGTGAAGACCTTGAACTCGTCGGCCACCCGGGCGTCGTAGCCGTAGGAGGACAGGCCGTAGCTGATCACGCCCTCGCGGCGTTGGCTTTCGACGAACGGCTCGATCATGCCGTGGTCGGCCGCCATTCGGCGGATCCAGTGGTCTGGCATGATGGGCATGGGCAACGGCCTTTTCGGGGCGGCGTTGCGGGCGCGGCGGCAGGGCAGGCGCCGGCCAGCAACCAGGGCGCCAGCCCTTAGCCCAGCCGGGCCGCAGCGGCAACCTCGGGCTGGCCTCCAGGGGCGAGGGACGCTGCCGGGGCCAGCTCGCCTGGGGCGGAATCGCCGCCGTTGCTGGCGGCAACCGCCGGTTCAGGCCTTGGTTGGCGTGGCTGGCGTTGCTGGCGTTGCTGGCGCCGGGGGCGGGGCTTCCTCTGCCCGGGCCCGCGCCTGGGCCTTGCGGCGGTGCAGGTTGGCCCGCAGCGCGGCCGCCTGCCGGGCCAACCTGGCCTGTTGCGGGTTTGGCTGGGGCGGCGGCTGGGGCGGCGGGTCTGGCGGGGTCATGGCGGGGTGCAGGCTGCCATGCCAGCCCCCATATGGCCAAGCCGCACCCTCGACCAGTGCGGCCCGCCGGTGCATAGAACGCGTCGAAACCATGGGAACCGCCGTGATGACCAAACCCGACCTCGACCGTGTTCAGACCTACCTGCGCCGCCTGCTGGGCTGCGACCGTATCAACCTGATCGCGCCGGCCCGGGCCGGGCTTTCGGTGGAGGTCGCGGTGGAGGACGAGGTCATCGGCACCATGCACCGGGACGAGGATGAGGGCGAAGTGTCCTACTCCATCCACCTGACGGTGCTGGAGGAAGACCTGCCGCCGCTGCCCAAGGCCGGCGCCGCGGCCAAGCGCAAGCCGAACTGAAGCCAAGCGCCGCCCGGGTGGCGCCGCCCGGGTGGTGCCAACGGTGCTGCTGGCCGCTGGCAAGGCCGGCGCCAGCGACGCCAGGCGCCCGGCTTGGGTAGCCCCCTCCGGCGATCATGGGGTGGTGCTGGCCGCTGGGCCGGTGCCGTACCCGCCGATGTGACGGCGGGGCCGCTCCGGGCCATGGGAAGTGGGCCATGGGGCGTGGGGCCCCGCCCGACGAATTCGCTTGCCCCGGCGTCGGCGGGTGTCATTTTCCGTTCGACGATGGTGTGGCCGTGATCGTCCCATACCCTGCTCGGCCCAACGGGTTCGCCTTGGAAGTGCGCCATGTCGATGAATGCCCTGGCCTTGGCCGCCACCATCATCCTGCTCTTCCCGATGCTGTATTTCCTGGTGGCGTCGCCGGCCTTCTTCTTCAGGCCGCTTGGCCATAGCAGTGCCACCTTCCTGCTGCGCGGCCTGTTCAGTACCTATTTCCTTGCCGTGGCTGTCATTGGCGGGATCGGGGCCGGGGCCTTCGCGGGTGCCGGCCGGCCATGGGTTGCCCTTGGCATCGGCGCGCTCGCGGCTCTCGCCATCGCGGCGCGGGCCTGGTTTCTCGGCCGGATGGATGCCCAGCTGCGGGCCCGGGATGCCGGCGACCCCAATGCCGTGCGTCGGTTGCGGCATCTGCACGTGGGCGGCATGGTCTACAACGCCGTCCAGGTCGCCGCTGTCGTCACCAGCATTCCCGCGATCTTTCCGGCAGGCGTCTAGGACAGGGCCCGGCAGCGCCACGTCGCCGAAGGGCGGAACCGGCGCGCGGCACAACCGGCTTGCGGTCGCTGCCCTGGAGGCTGTCGCTCCGGGCTTTCGGTCGCGCGGTGCGGCCGCCCGAGGTGGCGTGCGCGGACGGCATGCGTCGCCGGCTGCATCGGGGCTTGTCGCATGCCCCCTGATGATCGCCGGGCGTCATGCCGCCAGCCGGTTGCCGCTGCAGCAGCCGCCGGCACAGCTGCGTGCCGTTCGCCCCCCTCCCCCCCCTGGCGCACCCGTTGGTGCACCCGTAGTGGTCCTGGCCTATGCCGGCCTGGTGGCCTTGGTGCGGGGCGGTGGCGGCCCGGCCAGTTCCTGCGCCGCGGCTTCCAGCCCCCGGTAGCGCGCGATCAGCGCCGCACCGGCCGCGGTCAGCGCCGCCCCGCCGCCCCGGGCACCACCAGGGGCGCGGGTCACCACCGCCACCCCCAGCGCGGCATCCAGGGCGGCCACCAGGTTCCAGGCGCGCGGATAGGACATGCCCAGCAGGCGGGCCGCGCCCGAGATCGACCCGGCCGTGGCGATGGCTTCCAGCAGGGCCACCTTGCCAGGGCCAATCCGGCCGCCGGAAGCCAGGTCCAGCCGCAGGCTGACACGTACGGGAAGGGTGGCCGGGGGTTTCGCCATGGCCGCATTCAACCCCGGCGCGCCGCCCCTGTCAGCCGAAACAACGCGCGCCGGCCGGCGCTGGCCTGCGGCGCGGCGATGCCGTAGCAAGGCGACCGATGGAGCGTGATGCATGCTGCGCAGAACCCTGCTGAACACCGTGCCCGGCCTTGGCCTTGCCACCTGGGTCCCAGCCCAGGCCCAGCCTCAGGCCCAAGCCCAGCCGCTGCGCTGCGCGGTCGGCCCGTTCCAGCCCACCGCCGGTGACACGCGCCGCGCCTATGAACCCTTCTTCAGCCACCTGGCCGCCGCCATGGGCCGCCCGCTGGACCTTACCGTGACCACGGACTGGGCCGGCATCGCCGTGGCGCTGACCACCGGCCAGGTGGATGTCGCCTGGATGGGCCCCTGGGGCTACGTGCTGGCGAAGGACCGCGCCGGGGCCGAGGCGCTGGCGGTGGTGCAGTACCAGGGCCGGCCAACCTACCAGGCCATCATCCTGGCCCGGCCGGAACTGCGCCTGGCGCGGTTTCCGCAGGATGCGCGCGGGCTGTCCATTTCCTTCGCCGATGCCGGCTCCACCAGTGGCTGGCTGGTGCCGCACTATTGGTTCAAGACCCAGGGCATCGACCCGCGCAGCTACTTCCGGTACCGCGATGGCGCTTCCCACCCCGCCAATGTGGTGGCGGTGGCCAATGGCCAGGTGGACCTGGCCACCGACTACGACCGCAACCTGGCGGCGATGATCGCCGCCGGCCGGGTGCGGCCGGACCAGGTCAGCGTGGTCTGGCATTCCGACCCGCTGCCGAACGACGCGCTGGCGGTGCGCGCCAACCTGGAACCGGCGCTGAAGGCCCGGCTGCGCGATGCCGTGCTGGGCATCGACCCTGCCATGGCGGCGCGGCTGATGCCGGCCAACTACACCGGCTGGGTCGCCGCCCAGGCCGACAGCTACGCCATGATCGAGGCAGCCGGCCGCGCGCTTGGGCGCATTGGCGGGGGTTGATGCGCAGGGCGGCGTGGCTGCTGGCGCTCGGCGTCTGCTACGGCGCCTGCCTGCTGGTGGTGCGGCCGGACCTGCCGCGGCTCTGGGCCGGGCTGCCACGGCTGGCGCGCTGGCTTGGCGGGGCCTTTCCGCCGGATTTCTCCGGCCTGCCGGATCTGCTGCACCGCGCCGCCGAAACCGTGGCCATCGCCACGCTGGGCACCACCCTGGCGGCCCTGCTGGCGCTGCCCCTGGCGGTGCTGGCGGCGCGGCCGGTCACCCCGCTGGCGCTGCTGTACCACCCGGCCCGCGCCGTGCTGGACACGCTGCGCGGCGTGGATGGCTTCGTCTTCGCGCTGATCTTCGTGGCCGCGGTGGGCCTCGGCCCCTTCGCCGGCATGCTGGGCGTGGCGCTGCATGCCGCCGGCAGCATCGGCAAGCTGTGGTCCGAGGCGCTGGAAACCGCCGACCAGGCCCCGCTGGAAGCGGCGCTGAGCGCCGGCGCCAGCCGCGCCCAGGCGGCGGTGATGGTGCTGGTGCCGGAAACGCTGCCGCAAACCACCTCGGCGCTGCTTTATGTGTGGGAGTTCAATATCCGCGCCTCCACGGTGCTGGGGCTGGTCGGCGCCGGCGGGCTGGGGCAGGAACTGAAGAATGCGGTGGACCTGCTGGATTTCGCCCGGGTGCTGGCCATCCTGATCCTCATCATCACCCTGGTCCTGGCGGCGGACCGGCTTTCCGCCCTGCTGCGCCGGCGCCTGGCCTGATGCTGCGGGTGCGGGGGTTGCGCGTGGCGCTGGGCGGCCGGGTCATCCTGCGCGATGTCGCGCTGGCCGTGGCGCCGGGTGAGGTGGTGGCGCTGGAAGGGCCTTCCGGCGCCGGCAAGACCACGCTGCTGCGCGCCATCGCCGGGCTGCTGCCCATCGAGGCCGGCCAGGTTGAGGCCGCGGCGCGGCCGGCGCTGGTGTTCCAGCAGCATGCGCTGGCCGGGCGGCTGACCGCGCAGGGCAATGTGCTGGTGGGCGCGCTGGGTCGCCTCGGCTTCTGGCGCCCGGCGCTGCGGTGGTGGCCGGCCGTGGAAACGGCCGCGGCGGCGGAATGCCTGGCGCGGGTTGGCCTGGCCGATTGTGCCGGGCAGCGGGCGGACCGGCTTTCGGGCGGCCAGCGCCAGCGGGTGGCGGTGGCCCGGGCGCTGATGCAGCGCGCCCCGGTGCTGCTGGCGGATGAACCCGTGGCCAGCCTGGACCCGGAAAACGCCGCCGCGGTGCTGGCGCTGCTGCGCGGCCTGGCGGCGCGGGAAGGCCTGGCGGTGCTGGTGGCCCTGCACCAGCCGGACCTGGCACAACGCTACGCCGACCGGCGGCTGCGGCTGGAGGAGGGACAACTTTGCCCGACATGACCGAAATGGCCGGCGACGGCCCGTTGCTGTGCTTCGGCGGCCCCTATTCCAACCTGCAGGCGTTGCGGGCCCTGCTGGCGGAGGCTGCCCGGCTGGGCATTCCGCGCCAGCGCATGCTCTGCACCGGCGACGTGGTAGCCTATTGCGCCGATGCCGCCGCCACGCTGGACCTGATGCTGGACAGCGGCATCGCCACGGTGATGGGCAACTGCGAGGAAAGCCTGGCTGCCGGGGGCGAGGATTGCGGCTGTGGCTTCGAGGCCGGCACCGCCTGCGACCTGCTCTCGCGCGACTGGTTCAGCCATGCGCAACGCCAGGTCGGCGCGCGGCACCGGGCCTGGATGGCGGCGCTGCCCCGGCAGGTGATGGTTTCGGTCGGTGGGCGGCGGCTGGCCGCCATTCATGGCGGCGCGACGGCGATCAACCGCTTCCTGTTCGCCTCCGCCCCGGCCGAGGTGCTGGCGGCCGAGATCGCGTTGACCGGGGCCGAGGGCGTCATCGCCGGCCATTGCGGCCTGCCCTTCACCCGCCTGGTGGGCGCCGGGCTGTGGCACAATGCCGGCGCCATCGGCATGCCGGCGGATGATGCCACCCCGCGCACCTGGTTTTCAGTGTTGTGGCCCGAGGCGAAGGGCCTGCGGGTGGAGCACCTGCCGCTGGCCTACGACCATGCCGAGGCGGCGGCGGCGATGCGCAACGCCAGGCTGGCCGAGGGCTATGCCGCCTCGCTGGCCAGCGGCGTCTGGCCTTCCTGCGACGTGCTGCCGCCGGCCGAACGCGCCAGCCGGGGCCGGGCGCTGGCGCCGCCGACGCTGTTCTGGCCCAACCGCCCCGGCGCTGATCGACCCGGCGCTGCGCCGGCCTGAACGCGTGGGCCTGGGCGTATGGGCCTGGGCGCATGGGCCTGGGCGCGCCGGCGGTTACGCCCAGCGCGCCTGGTCGGTGCTGTCGGTGGCGGTCAGCAGCGTGGTGGTATGCACCACGGTCCAGTCGCACAGGTCGTAGCGGCGGCTCAGCGCGTCGCGCACCGCGGTCTCGGCGGCGCCCTGCGGCAGCTTGGAACGCTCCCACATCGCCAGGTCGGGCCGCCGGGTCAGCAGCAGGCTGCGGATGCGGCCGGCGGGCACCGGGCCGGTGGCTTCGTCGCCAGCACTACCAGTGGCCTCCCCGGTGCAGCGCCACAGGCCGATGACCTGGGAATCATAGGCGGCCTCGAAGCCCGGCCAGGCCTGGGCGCACAGCGCCAGGAATTCGTCCCAGTCGGCCGCGGGCGTGATGAACCAGCGAAAGGCGTAGTTGCCCTGCCGAGCCGGGGGTTGCGGCGTCGCGGGTCGCAGCGTCGGCGTCATGGCCTGGCTGGTCACCGCCAGGATGTCGGCGCTGGGGCCGAGCAGGGCGGCACTGGCCTCGGCCGCGCTCACCGGGTGGGGCCATGCCGTCATGGCCGTCACCTCGTCGCGCGGCCGGCCGATCTGGCTGCGCCACAGGCCATAGAGCGCGCCACCCGCGCCCGCCAGCACCGCCTGCCGCTGCGTCAGCGCCGCGGCCACCGCCGGCCAGCGGCGCGGGGCGGCGGTGACGCGGTGGTACCAGTAGGTTGCCGTGGTCATCCGGGGGCTTTCCCTTGGTGCATCAGGCCTATGGCAGCGGGTCCAGCACCACCACCGGGATCTCGCGTTCCGTCTTCAGCGCGTAGTCGGCATAGGGCGGCCAGAACTCCAGCGCCTTTTCCCACAGCCGGGCGCGTTCCTCGCCCACCGCGGTGCGTGCCCGTGCCTTGATGTGCGCGGTGCCGACCTGCACCTCCACGTCCGGCTGGGCCAGGATGTTGCGGTACCAGCCGGGATGTTCCGCTGCGCCGCCCTTGGAGGCGACGATGAAGTGGCTGCCGCCTTCTTCGCCATAGAACAGCGGGAAGATGAACTTCTCCCCGGATTTGCGCCCGGTGGTGGTCAGCAGCAGCGAGGGCACCAGCATTTCCGGCCGGCCGGGCAGGGTGATCTTGTACATGTGGCCATCGGTGCCGCCGCTGGAGAGGTAGCGGTTCGCGTGGTCAACCATCCATTCCGGAAGGTTCGGGGCAAGCCTGGCTGCGGACATCGGGGCGTCTCCCTTGGTGACGGCCGGCAGCCTATCATGCCCGGGGCCGGATTCACGAGGCCCCGGGTGCCGCGGCCTTCAGGCGCAGGCCAGCAGCAGCGCGGCCAGCGCCTCGGGCGCGGTGATGTTGGGGCTGTGGCTGGCCGCCATGGCGTGGAAGCGCCAGGCCGGGTCGTCCCGATACCGGTCGGCGAATTGCTGGAAGCTGTCGGCCCCGGCCTTGCGGGTGCAGTGGATGTAGCTGCGCGGGCAGCCAGGGGCGGCCCGGGCCAGCCGCAGCTTCTGGGTGAAGCAGCGCAGCGGCTGGTGGCGGCGGCGCGGCAGGGTCCAGGCCAGGTCCTCGGCCGAGGTATCCGGCGCCGAGGGCAGTGGCGGCAGCAGCCAGCCCTCCACCGGGGCGGAGGAAGGCGTGGCGCCGACCAGGTCGCTCAGGGATTGGCCATCGGCCGGCACGAAGGCGTCCAGGTACACCAGGTGCCGCAGCCGCCCCGGCACGCGGTCGGCCACGCCGGTCGCCACCATGCCGCCGTAGCTGTGCCCGACCAGGATGATGTCGGTGAGGTCCTCGGCCTCGATCACGCCCAGCATGTCCTGGACATGGGTTTCCAGGTCCACCAGCGGGTGGGCCAGGTGGGCGCGTTCGCCCAGGCCGGTGTAGCTGGGGGTGAAGACCTCATGGCCGGCGGCGCGCAGCAGCGGGCGCAGCTTCTTCCAGGCCCAGCCGGCGGACCAGGCGCCGTGGCAGATCAGGTAGGTGGCCATGCGGGACGTTCGCCTGTGTTGATTGGTGCCGAGGCTAGATGCCCTTCCGCCGCCGATGCAACCATGGGGCTTGCTCCCTTGGGCCTCAGTCCGGTGGTGCCAGGCAGGCCAGCAGCGCGCCAAGCCGGGCGCAGGTGGCGGGCGCGGCCGGCTGGCTCTGCGCCAGGGCGGCGACCATGCTGGGCAGCGCCAGGCGCAACTCCCCCGGGCGCGGCGGGCTGGCCAGCGTGGCCGCGTCGCCGCACACCGGCGGCTGGCGCCAGCGCGCGACATACATGGTGTTGGCCGGCACCGCGGTTTCGGCCGCCAGTGCCAGCACTTCCAGTTGCAGGCCGTGCTCGCCCGCCGGGTCGCCCGCCGGCACGCAGGGCCAGGTGGGCAACAGGGTCAGGCTGCGCGCCTGGTGCAGCAGCGGTCGCAACGCCGCGGCGTCCAGGTGCCAGGGCTGGCGGGTGCTGGCCCAGGTCTGCATCGCCTGCCGCAGCGGCGCCGCGTCGACGAATTGCAGCAGCGCCAGCGCCACCACCGCCGCCAGCCCGAAGCGCCGCCGGGGGTGCCGCGCCAGCAGCACGATGCAGCCCATCAGCAGGCTGAGCCCGACCGGCCAGAAGAACCGGCCGGAGGCGCGGAACTGCTCCAGGAAGCCCGGCACCGGCCCCAGGTCCAGCACGATGCGCCCGCCCAGGCCAACCCGGAAGGAAACCGCCAGCAGCGTCAGCCCCAGCAGCGCCAGCGCCAGCCCGGCATGGCGGCGCAGCAGCCGCGCCACCTCGCGCGGTTGGGTGGCCAGCAGCAGCGCCAGCCCGGCCAGCAGCCCGGCGCCGAGCCAGTTGTAGCCCTCCCACCCGCCATGGCCGGTGGCGTCCACCTCCCGCGTTACCAGCCCGGGCAGCAGCGCCGAATGGAACGGCCACACCGGCGAGAGCAGGTTCAGCGCATAGCGGCCATAGCCACCATCCCCGGCCGCACCCAGGTAGCCGAACAGCGCCATGGTGGCGCCCACCGCCAGCAGCACGCCGCCGCAGCCCAGCGCGGCGCCGCGCCAGGCCGGGGAACCCCGCAGCAGCAGGGTCAGCGGCGCCGCGGCCAGCAGCGCCAGGGACATCGCGGCCAGGTAGGGGTGCACCAGCAGCGTGGCCACCGCCAGCACCGCCGCAGCGGCCCAACCCCCGGGGGGCCAACGGGCGGGCGCGGGGTTGGCCACCAGCCGCAGGTAGCTGCCCAGCGCCAGCAGCAGGGTGAAGTGGCCCATCAGCGCGGCATGGCCGTAGCGGTTCAGGAAGGCCGGCATCGAGGCCGCCGCCACCGCCGCGGCCAGCGCCGGCAGCAGCCGCCGCTCCCCGGCGCCGCGCAGGCACCATATCGCCGCCAGGGGCTGGCAGATGAAGGCGATGCCGTACCACAGGCCAATGCCGTGGAAGCCTGCCGGCAGCCAGCGCGCCAGCAGCTTCAGCGGCAGCGCCAGCAGCGGAATGCCATCGGCGAAGGCGATGTTGAGCCCGCCGGGTGGCATCAGGTTGCCGGCCAGCAGCGGTGGCCAGCGCCACAGGTCGCGGATGAAGTAGCCCTGCACGATGGCGTGCTGCGCCGCATCCCCCTGCGGCGCCCAGGCGGACCCCGCCACCGGGAACAGGAAGCCGCCGGGCAGCAGCCCCAGCGCCAGGGCGAGCCCGAACAAGCCACCCAGCAGGTAGGCCAGCAGGCCGCCGGCGGGCCGGGCAGGCGGAACGGGCATCGGCATTCTCCTGTGGCGGCCGGCCCAGCCTATGGCGCATCCGGCGATTGAAGTCAGGCGCCTTGTCGGCGGCGGCCGGTGAAATCCCGCCCTGGCTGCCGGGCATCCGGCCGGGCGCCATATTTTGTCCCGCATCCGGGTTTATGCTGGCGCTGCCCAGCCACGCCGGCCCTGGCGGCGACCCCCCCTTCGAGCATGAACCCGATGTCAGCCAATGCCCCCGCGCTCTCCATCGTCGTCCCCGCCTACAACGAACAGGAGGTGCTGCCCGAATTCCACCGCCGCCTGGCCGGCGCGCTGGCCGAGGTGGGGCTTTCGTGGGAGGTTTGCTACGTCAACGATGGCTCCCGCGATACCACCCTGCAGGTGATGCTGGGCTTGCAGGCGCAGGACAGCCGGGTGGCCGTGGTCAACCTCAGCCGCAACTTCGGCAAGGAAATCGCCCTGACCGCCGGGCTGGACCATGCCCGCGGCAGCGAGGCGGTGGTGGTGATCGACGCTGACCTGCAGGACCCGCCGGAGGTGATCCCGCAGTTGATCGCCGCCTGGCGCCAGGGCTTCGACGTGGCCTATGCGCAGCGCAACACCCGGCAGGGCGAAAGCTGGGCGAAGAAGCTGACCGCCGCCGCCTTCTACCGGGTGATGCAGCATGTCGGCGGCAAGGTGGACCTGCCGCCCGACACCGGCGACTTCCGCCTGCTCAGCCGGCGCGCGGTGGACGCGCTGCTGCAACTGCGCGAACAGCACCGCTTCATGAAGGGCCTGTTCGCCTGGATCGGCTTTCCCGCCATCGCCGTGCGCTACGACCGGGCACCGCGCGCCGCCGGCACCACCAAGTGGAACTATTGGAAGCTGTGGAACTTCTCGCTGGAGGGCATCACCTCCTTCACCGGGGCGCCGCTGAAGGTGGGGACCTATGCCGGCCTGCTGACGGCGCTGGGTGCGCTGGTCTACCTGGCGCAGCTGATTGTCCGCACCGTGCTCTTCGGCAACCCGGTGGCGGGCTATCCCAGCCTGCTGGCCGCGGTGCTGTTCCTGGGCGGGGTGCAGATGATGATGCTGGGCATCATCGGCGAATATCTCGGGCGGGTGTTCAATGAGACCAAGGGCCGGCCGCTGTACCTGATCGAGCGCCACATCCCCAGCGGCGGCCGGTGACCCAACGCCGCCCCCGGGCGTGGAGCCTGGTGGGCGGCCTCGGCGCCCTCATCATCGGTTGCACCATCACCGCGCTGGTCTTCGGCACCCATATCCTGCCCACCGGCAGCACCGGCTGGATGCTCAGCGGCGGCATCGGCCCCGACCCGGTGCAGTACTGGCTGGGCTGGACGTTCTACCGGCAGGCGCCCTGGAGCTGGCCGCCAGGGCTGAACCCCGGCTGGGGGTTGGAACTCAGCGCCTCGGTGTTCTACGCCGATGCCATTCCGCTGCTGGCCATGGGCTTCAAGGCGCTGCGGCCGTTGTTCCAGGTGGGGCAGTACTGGGGGCTGTGGCTGTACGCCTGCGCTGCCCTGCAGGCGTTCCTGGCGTGGCGACTGGTGGGGCTGGCCACCCCGGCACCGCTGGCGCGGCTGGCCGCGGCGGCGCTGTTCGTGCTGCAACCCATGCTGCTGGTGCGCATGGGCGGGCACTTCGCGCTGTCGGCGCATTTTCTGCTGCTGGCCGGGCTGTGGCTGTGCCTCACCCGGCAGCAGCCCTGGCCGCGCCGGCTGGCCTGGGCCGGCCTGGTGCTGGCGGCGGCGTTGATCCATGCCTACCTGCTGCCCATGGTGGCGGCGCTGTGGCTGGCGGATCTGCTCGGCCGCTGGGGGCGCCCTGGGCACGCGCCATGGCCCGGCCTGGCACTGGAAGCGGTGCTGGTGCCGGCCTGCGGCGTGCTGGGGCTGTGGAGCGCCGGCTTCTTCCTGTTGCAGGGCGGCTTCGGCGGTAGCTGGGGCGGCTATGGCCGCATGCAGTTGGACCTGCTGGCGCCGCTGGACCCTTCCGGCTGGGGCCGGCTGCTGCCGCGGCTGCCGGGGCCGACGCATCTGGAAACCCAGTCCTTCTACCTCGGCCTTGGCAGTATTCTGCTGCTGCTGGCCGGCGCGTTGGCGCGGGCCTGGCGGCCGGGTGGCCTGATGTGGCGCCTGGTGTGGCGCCGGTGGTGGCCGCTGCTGCTGGTGCTGGGCGCCATGGCCGCCTTTGCCCTGACCAACCACCTCACCATCGCCGGGCGGGAGTTCGTGCTGTTCGAGCTGCCAGCGCCGGTGCAGCGCTATGCCGATGCGCTGCGGGCTTCCGGCCGGTTCATCTGGCCGCTGGTCTATGCGCTGCTGCTCGGGGCCATCTTCGCCCTGGTGCAGGCGCTGGGTGGCCGCCGCACCGGGCTGCTGCTGAGCCTGCTGGTGCTGGTGCAGGTGGCGGACCTGCAACCCGGCCTGGCCGCGCTGCGCACCTTCTTCGCCCCGCAGCCGGCAACCCTGCCGCTGCGCCTGAACGAGCCGTTCTGGGCCGAGGCGGCGCGGCACTATGGCCGCATCCGCCTGGTGCCCAATGCCAACCAGGCCCCCGGCTGGGAGGAAGTGGCCGTCTTCGCCGCCACCATGGGGCTGGAGACCGATGCGGTGTACCTGGCGCGGCTGGACCCCGGGCGGCTGGCCGCCCTGAATGCCGGCAGCACCGAACGGCTGCGCACCGGTGCCTATGAAGCCGGCACGCTGTACGTGCTGACCGACGCGGCGATGCTGGCCATGGCCCAGGCGCGGCACAACCCCGGGCGCGACCTGCTGGCCCGCTTCAACGGCCTGTGGGTGCTGGCGCCCGGCTGGCCGCAGCGCCCGCCGAAATAGCGCACCCGGCCGCGAGTTGCCGGCCCCCTGGCGCGCCGGCTACCCTGGGCAGCGTTCAAGAATAGAATCCCGGGGAAATACCAGCAGCATGCTTGCCACCGCGCACCCAGGCGCCCGCCAGGCCGTTCAATCCTGGCTGGACCATTTCAACGCGGCCCTGGCGCCCGCCGCCAGCACGCCCCTCGCCGTGCTGTTCCGGCCCGATGGCCATTGGCGGGACATCGTCGGCCTGGGCTGGAGCATCGCCACCACCAGCGGGCGGGACGCGGTGGCGGCGGCGCTGCCGGCCGCGGCCCGGGCCCGCGGGGCGCACGGCTTCGCCATCGACCCGCAGCGCACCCCGCCCCGCCTGGTGGAACGCGCCGGGGAGATGACGGTGGAGGCCATCCTGCGCTTCGAGACCAGCATCGGCACCGGCGCCGGCATCCTGCGCCTGAAGCAGGCCGATGCCGACGGTGCGCCGCCCCAGGCCTGGACGCTGATGACCGCGCTGGACAGCCTGGCCGGGCATGACGAGGAAACCGAGCGCCTGGCGCGCGAGGAGCCCGCCTTCGAACGTGACTTCGGCGGCCCCAACTGGCTGGACAAGCGCCAGGAAGCGGTGCGCTACGCCAACCGCGACCCGGCGGTGCTGATCGTGGGCGGGGGCCATGCCGGGCTGACCGCGGCGGCCTCGCTCGGCGCGCTGGGGGTGGCGGCGCTGGTGGTGGACCGCATGGCGCGCATCGGCGACAATTGGCGGCTGCGCTACCACGGGCTGAAGCTGCACAACCAGGTGTACAGCAACCACCTGCCCTACCTGCCCTTCCCGAAGACCTGGCCGAACTACATCCCGAAGGACAAGATCGCCAACTGGCTGGAATTCTATGCCGAGGCGATGGAGATCGACTTCTGGACCCGCACCAGCTTCGAGGGCGCCGAGTACGACGCCGCGGCCGGCCGCTGGAACGCCCGGCTGACCCTGGCGGATGGCAGCACCAGGGTGATGCATCCACGCCATGTCATCATGGCCACCAGCGTCAGCGGCACGCCGAACATGCCGCACATCCCCACGCTGGAACGCTTCGGCGGCACCGTGGTGCATTCCAGCAAGTTCGCCAATGCCGCCAGCTGGCGGGACAAGCCGGTCTATGTCTTCGGCACCGGCACCAGCGCGCATGACATCGCGCAGGAATTGCATGGCCATGGCGCGCGCGTGACCATCGTGCAGCGCAGCCCGACGCTGGTGACCAATGTGGAGCCCAGCGCGCAGCTGTACGACGGCATCTACTACGGCGACGGGCCTTCGATGGAAGACCGCGACCTGATCAATACCAGCTTCCCGCTGCCGGTGATGAAGCAGGCGCACAAGCTGCTGACCGACAAGGCGCGCGAACTGGACGCGCCGCTGCTGCAAGGGCTTGAAAAGGCCGGCTTCCGCCTGGAATACGGCGAGGACGGCACTGGCTGGCCGCTGAAATACCGCTCCCGCGGCGGCGGCTACTACTTCAACGTCGGCTGTTCGGAACTGATCATCCGTGGCGAGGTCGGGTTGATCCAGTACCACGACATCGAGAGCTTCACCGCCAGCGGCCTGAGCATGAAGGATGGCCGCCAGCTGGAAGCCGGGCTGATGGTGCTGGCCACCGGCTACAAGGGCCCCGACCACCTGGTGGGCACGCTGTTCGGTGCCGAGGTGGCGCAGCGCGTTGGCCAGGTATGGGGCTTCGACGAGCCGACGCAGGAGCTGGCCAACATGTGGATGCGCACCCGGCAACCCGGGCTGTGGTTCACCGGCGGGTCGTTCTCCCAGTGCCGGATGTATTCGCGCTACCTGGCGATGCAGGTGAAGGCGGCGGAACTCGGCCTGGGCTGAGCCCCGCCATGGGGTGAGGGTGGGTTGCGGGCGGGGTTCAGCCCTGCCCCAGCCACACCTGCTGCGCCTGCGCCACCACCTGGGCGATGCGGGCCTGCATCTCGGCATCGGTGATGCTGCTGATCGGGTGGTCGATCACCACCGGCTGCAACCCGGGCATGCCGATGGCGGCACGGGTCAGCTTGGTTTCGCGCAGGAATTCGGTGGTGATGATGACGGCGCTGGGCACGCCGAGCAGTTCCAGCGCAATGCCGTCCCGCACGCAGCAGGAACAGCAGGACCCGCAGTCGCCGATGGCGGTCAGCACGATGTCGCATTCGGTGGCGATCTGCTGGATCAGCTCCGGCGCCGCATCCTTCGAGAAGCTGTGCTTCACGTAGTAGTTCACCGTGGCGAATTCGTGCTGGCCCTTCAGCAGCGCCAGGGAGCCGCGCAGCAGCTTGTTGGCGTTCCACTTGCTGTTGTCCAGCACGCCCAACCGCAGCCCGGCCAGCGCCGCCACGCGGGGCGCGGTGGGGGTGCTGTGCTGCACCAGCGTGCCGCGCGGGTCGTAGACGGTCAGGGCTTCCAGTGTCGTCGTCAGCATGTCGATTGCTCCGTTCACAGCGCGCAGGTGCCGTCGATGCAGACCGGCCCGCCTGGCTTGGCCTCCACCGGCCCGATGCTGCGCAGCACCGGCGTGTTCATGTGGCCCCAGCCGGGAATGAACGCCGAGAACCGCCCGGCTTCCCCGCCCATGACGAACAGGTGGATGTTGTCGGCGCTGGGCACGATGGGGATGCGGCTTTCCGGGTCTCGCTTCACCCACTTGGGCAGGTTGCGGTTGTAGACCTTGCCATAGCGATGGTCGCGCGAGATCAGCCGGAAGGCGTTGCCGCTGTGCATCCACAGGTAGTTGCGGATGTCGCTGCGGGTCCAGCCATGCTGGGCGATGGTGTTGGCATGTTCCAGCCCCAGCACCACGACGCAATGCCCGCCCAGCACCGCGTTGTTGCTGCCGATGGTGCTCATGGCCGAGCACATGGTGTCGAGGATGCCCTCGGGGTCGTTGCACTGGTGGTCGGTGACGCTGTGCGGCGCCTCCGCGGCAATGGCGAAGACGGTGCTGTCCGTGGCCGCATAGCCCTTCTCCACGTGGTAGGGGGCGAAGGGGCTCTGCGCCTCGTTCTCGGCCACGCAGTAGCTGTACTTGCCGGGGTGGCCCAGCGTGGACTTGTCCAGCTCGGCCGGCCAGCCGCCGCCCACGTTCAGCATCATCAGCCGCACCGCGCGGCCGATGGTGGCATTGGCGCGATTGCCGGAACCGAAGGCGTTGCAGCCGCCATTCATGCCGATCTCGGCCGCCAGCGGGCCGTTGACGATGATGAGCGGCGAGGCGACATGCGTGGTGGCCTGCACGCCGTTCAGGTTGAAGGCACGGTCGGTGATGGCCAGCATCGCCGCCCGCACCACCGGCGCGTATTCCGGCCTGCAGCCGGCCAGCACCATGTTGATGGCCATGACTTCACGCGTCAGCACGCCCCAGCGCGGCGCCACGCGGCATTCCTCATGCTGCGGGTCGCCGCCCAGCGCGGCGATGCAGGCCGCCACCTTTTCCGGCGTTGGTGGCACCACCGGCAGGCCGTCGGTGAAGCCGCGCTCATAGTACCATTCGATCAGGTCGGTGCCGGGGGGAACGCTGCCGCGCGTCTCGGCGCCGCCATGCAGGTCGCGTTCGGTAAAGCCGTCCATCGTCGCCTCCAGCGTGCTTGGCGGCAGCTTTCGCCGAAGCCGCACCCATACGCAAGCTGAACCCGATACCGGTTATTCTTCCATTTTGCGCATAACACGCCGCGGCCGCAGTTCCGCCCGCAGCGCCGCCAGCATGCCTTCGGCCGCTGGGCTGGCCAGCCGGTCCGCCAGGCGCAGCACCCCGACCTGGCGGCTGAGCCGCGGCGCCACCAGCGGCCGGAACACCAGGCCAGGGTCACCCGCAGGCAGCGCCCCGCCCGGCGGCACATTCCCCCCAGCGCCCTTCGGCACATCTCCTCCGGCGCCCTTCGGCATCTCCATCCCGGCGCCTTTCGGCACCACGGAAATCCCCGCCCTGGCCCGCACCAGCGCATACAGCGTGGCAAACTGGTTCACCGCGATGCCATGCCCGAAGCTGAACCCGGCCGCGGCGGCCGCCCCGTCCAGCAACCGCCGGGTGCGGCTTTCCGGCGGCAGGGAGACCAGCTTTTCCCCCCGCAGCGCCGCCAGCTTCACCCGCGCCAGCCCGGCCAGCGGGTGGTTGTGCGGCAGCACCACATGGAATTCCTCCCGTGCCAGGCTTTCGGCCAGGAAGCCGCTGGGCAGGTCGTCCACATAGCCCAGGCCGAAATCCGCCAGGCCGGAGCGCACATCCTCCTGCACCTGGCCCTGCACGCCTTCCCGCAACTGGATCTCCACGCCGGGGAAGCGGCGGTTGTACGCTGCCAGCAGGCCCGGCAGCACGCCCTGGCCCAGCGACATGATGCTGGCGATGATGAGCTGGCCGCGCCGCTGGTCCGCCAGGTCCCGCATCGCCGCCAGGCCGATGCGCATGTCATTCAGCAGGCGTTCGGCCAGCGCGACGAATTCCCGCCCGGCCGGGGTGACGCTGACCTGGCGGGTGCTGCGGTTGAACAACGCCACGCCCAGAATGGCTTCCAATTGCTGGATGGTGCGGGTGAGCGCCGGCTGGCTGGTCTTCAATTCCACCGCGGCCGCCACGAAACTGAGGTTTTCCGCCACCGCGACCACGGCGCGGAGTTGGCGGGCGGAAAGCTCCGGCAGGCGCCGGCCGGGAGGCGGCTTGGACATGCCGGCAGGCTAGACCGTGATCGTTCCCGACGGAAACGCCCGGGCTGCGACCGTTCCAACGGCGCGCTCGATTCACGCGGCTCGACGCTCCCTTCCCTGGCGACCAGACGCCCGCGGCAGCGCCCCGCAGCACAATCGGCAGGAAAATGCTCAGAGAGGCTTGCGGTGCGGCCGCCCAGCCGCTAGAAGCCGCGGCCTGCGCACTCCGGTACGCTGCCGTAGCTCAGTGGTAGAGCACTCCCTTGGTAAGGGAGAGGTCGAGAGTTCAATCCTCTCTGGCAGCACCATCCGCCCCAATGGGTTCCCATTAAGATGAATCCATGGATTCATGGGCACCAGGGGTTGCGCACGCTAAGCATTCTCGCAGGATCTTGGTGTTACCCGTTCCGCATGCCGCGCCGCCTGTGGGCGGTGACGATACCCCGCGAGGGGCAGGGCACCGCGTCTGCGGTCCATGATCCCTCGAACAAGCATGGTTGCGCTCAAGCCACGGCGCGGAGCCATACGTCCTCCAGAATGGCAATCAACTGCACCACCTCGGCCTCGCGGAACACGCCTTCCACGCCCTGCGCGCTGAGCCTGGTGTAGGGCGCCTC
>CANBXZ010000020.1 GCA_947373495.1 Acetobacteraceae bacterium | reverse complement strand
CAGCAACGCGCCGATGGCCTTCTGCGCGCCATAGCTGTTGCCCGGCACCTGGCGGGCATCGTCGGCCAGGGTGGCGTCCTGGCCGCCACCGAAGCTGGCGACCGAGGAGGTGAACAGCACCCGCGGCGGCTTGCCGAGCGCCCGGCAGGCTTCCAGCACCGCCAGGGTGCCCTGCACGTTCACCTTCAGCCCCAGGTCCAGGTCGGCCTCGGCCGCCGCGCTGACCACGGCGGCCAGGTGCACCACCGCATCGGTGCCCGGGGGAATGGCCTGCGCCAGGGCCGCGGCGCTGGTCACGTCGCCGCCCAGGCAGGTTACCGGGAAGGGCGCCGCCAGCGGCTTCGGCTGGTTCAGGTCGAACAGCACCAGCGACTCCACGCGGCGGCCGGCCACCTGGCCGTCCCGTGCCAGGCGCTCGGCCAGCTTGCGCCCCAGGAATCCGCCGCCGCCCAGAATGGTGATGCGCATCGTGTCGCTCCCTCGTCGGCCGCCACGTTGCCCTCGGCCGGCGCCGGCGTAAACGTGCCGGGTGCGCGCCCGGCCCGGAGCGCCCAGGCCAAACGCCTGGCCCGGGATAACCTGGCCCAACGCCTGGCCCATCGTCTGGCCCGGCCCAATCTTGCCCGGCGCCGGGGGCGGCGTCATGCTGCGCCGCATGATCCCAGCCCGTTCCTATCGCCTGCTGCTGAACCGCAACCACGGCACCCCCGGCATGGTGGTGCTGCCCGAGGGCGGTTTCCGCCGCGCCCGGGCCGAGATCACCAGCTGGCCCGACTATCGCCCCACCCCGCTGGTCTCGCTGCCGGACGTGGCCGCCGCCGCCCGCGTGGCCGCGGTGTACTACAAGGACGAAGGCAGCCGCTTCGGCCTGGGCAGCTTCAAGGCGCTGGGTGGCGCCTATGCGGTGAAGCACCTGCTGGTGGCGGAACTGTCCCGGCGTGGCCTGGCGCCGGCCGCCATCGCCGAGGCCATGGCCAGCGGCAGCGGGCCGCGCCTGACCGTGTGCTGCGCCACCGATGGCAACCACGGCCGCAGCGTGGCCTGGGGCGCCCAGCGTTTCCATGCCGGCTGCGTGATCTTCGTGCATGAAACGGTCAGCCAGGGCCGGCGCGACGCCATCGCCGCCTATGGCGCCGAGATCCGCGTGGTGCCGGGCAATTACGACGACGCGGTGCGCGCCGCCCAGGCCACGGCGGAAAAGGCAGGCTGGTTCGTGGTCAGCGATACCTCCTACCCCGGCTATACCGAAGTGCCGCGCGACGTGATGCAGGGCTACCGCGTCATGGCGGATGAGGCGCTGGCCGCGCTGCCGACGCCGCCGACGCATTGCTTCATCCAGGGTGGCGTCGGCGGCGTGGCCGCGGCGGTGGCCAGCCAACTGCGCGCCCATGGCGGCGGTACGAAGCTGGTGGTGGCCGAGCCGGACAAGGCCGCCTGCCTGCTGGCCAGCTGCGAGGCCAGCGCCCCCACCACCATCGAGGGCGACCTGGACACGCTGATGGCCGGCCTGGCCTGCGGCGAGCCCAGCCTGCTGGCCTGGCAGGAACTGGAACGCAGCGCCTTCGCCTTCATGGCGGTGCCGGACGCCTCGGCGGTGGATTGCATGCGCCTGCTGGCGCAGCGCCAGCCCAAGGTGGTGGCCGGGGAAAGCGCGGTGGCCGGGCTGGCGGCGCTGCTGCTGGCGGCGCAGGAACCCTTCGCCCGCGCCGCGTTGGGGCTGGACGAGACCAGCCAGGTGCTGCTGTTCGGCACCGAGGGCGCCACCGACCCCGAGCTCTACGCCAAGCTGACCGCCTGAAAGCGGTTGCCGCCGCCGGCCCGCTTCATCAAGCTGCCACGAAACCGGCACAGGCCGGCAATGGCACGGCCCTGAGCCGCGCCGGGAACAACTGGGAGAACACGCCCGATGCTTCGTCGTCATCTGGCTGCCGCCGCGGTTGCGGTGCTGGCCCTCGCCGGCCTTGGCCGCCCTGCATTGGCGCAACCCGCGCCGGTGGAAATCCAGTTCTGGCACGGCCTGCCGCAGCCGCTGGGCGGCCTGCTGGAGAAGATCGTGGCGGATTTCAACGCCAGCCAGCCGAAATACCGCGTGGTGCCGACCTTCCGCGGCACCTATCCGGAAACCATGGTCGGCGCCGTGGCGGCGTTCCGCTCCTCCACCGCGCCGCATATCGTGCAGATGTACGAAGTGGGCACCGGCACCATGCTGGCCGCCGGCCGCGCCATTCGCCCGGTGCATGAGCTGCTGTCCGGCACCGGCGTCACCATCGACTTCAATGACTACCTGCCGCCGGTGCGGGGCTACTACCAGGCGGCCGACGGGCGGCAGATGTCGATGCCGTTCAACAGCTCCACCGCCGTGATGTTCTACAACAAGGACCTGTTCCAGCGCGCCGGGCTGGACCCCAACACCCCGCCGAAGACCTGGCAGGAGGTGGAGGCCGCCGCCCGCAAGCTGAAGGAAGCCGGCATCTCCTGCCCGATGACCACCAGCTGGCCGGCCTGGATTCAGGTGGAGCAGACGCTGGCCATGCACAACCAGCCGCTGGCCACCCAGGCCAACGGCTTCCGTGGGCTGAACGCGGAAATGCGCCTGGCCGGGCCGCTGATGGTGCGCCACATGCAGAACCTGGTGGAATGGCAGCGCCAGGGCCTGTTCCGCTACGGCGGGCGGGACGCGGCGGCCGACGGCCTGTTCCCTTCCGGGGAATGCGCCATGGCGTTCGCTTCCTCCGGCCTGCGTGCGCGCATCATTCGGGAAGGCCGGTTCCAGTGGGGGACCGCCATGCTGCCCTACTATGGCGACGTGGCCGGGGCGCCGCGCAACAGCATCATCGGCGGCGCCAGCTTCTGGGTGATGAACAAGGGGCCGAATGCCGGCGCCACCGGCGGCCGCAGCGCCGAGGAATGGCGCGGCGTGGCGGAGTTCTTCCGCTACATCGCCAGCCCCGAGGTGGATGCGAAGTGGCACCAGGACACCGGCTATGTGCCGGTGCGCCGGGCGAGCTACGAGGTGGCCCGGCGTGCCGGCTACTACCAGCAGAATGCCGGCGCCGACGTGGCGATTGAGCAGTTGCTGCGCGGCGGCGCCGCCACCGACAACAGCCGCGGCATCCGGCTGGGCGGCTATGTGGAAATCCGCACCATCATCCAGGAGGAGATGGAAAAGGCGTTCCAGGCCCAGCAGAGCGCGCAGCAGGCGATGGAGGCGGCCAATACCCGCGCCAACGTGGTGCTGCGCAACTTTGAACGGCAGAACGCCCGCGCCGCCCAGTAACGCCGGAAGGGCAGCGCGATGGACCGCAAAGTCTTCTTCAAGGGCCGCGCGCTGCCCGCCTTGTTCCTGCTGCCGCAACTGGCGGTGACGCTGGTGTTCTTCATCTGGCCGGCGGCGCAGGCGGTGTGGCAGAGCCTGCTGCAGCAGGACGCCTTCGGGCTGGCCACCGAATTCGTCGGGCTGGAAAACTTCGCCGAGGTGGTGGCCGACCCGGCCTGGCGTGGCGCCGCGGCCAATACCGCGGTGTTCGCCTCCTCGGTGGCGTTCCTGGCGCTGGCGGTGGCGCTGTTCCTGGCGGTGCAGGCGGACAAGTCCATCCGCGGCGCGCATATCTATCGCACGCTGCTGATCTGGCCCTATGCGGTGGCGCCGGCCATTGCCGCGGTACTGTGGCTGTTCCTGTTCCACCCCTCCATTGGCCTGATCGGCCGGGCGCTGAACGCCGCCGGGGTGGCGTGGAACTACCAGCTCAACGGCAACCAGGCGATGCTGCTGGTGGTGGTGGCCAGCGCCTGGAAGCAGGTGAGCTACAACTTCATCTTCTTCCTGGCCGGGCTGCAGAGCATTCCGAAATCCGTGCTGGAAGCCGCCGCCATCGACGGCGCCCGGCCGCTGCGGCGGTTCTGGACCGTGGTGTTCCCGCTGTTGTCGCCGACCACCTTCTTCCTGCTGGTGGTGAACCTGGTCTATGCCTTCTTCGACACCTTCGGCGTCATCCACGCGCTGACCAAGGGCGGCCCGGGCAAGGCGACGGAGACGCTGATCTACAAGGTCTACGTGGATGGCGTGGACAACCTGAACCTCGGCTCCTCGGCGGCGCAGAGCGTCATCCTGATGGTGCTGGTCATCGCGCTGACCGCGGTGCAGTTCCGCTTCGTCGAACGCCGGGTGCACTATTGATGACCGACGACGCCACCCTGGCCCGCCGCGCCCTGGCGCGGCAGCGGCGGGAACGCTGGCTGGCGCATGCCGCGCTGGGCCTGGGCGTGCTGGTCTTCGCCTTTCCCATCTGGATCACCCTGGTCGGCAGCACGCACGACGCCGCCACCATCGGCCGCGGCGATGTGCCGCTGCTGCCGGGCAACCAGGGGCCGGAGAACTTCGCCATCGCGCTGGGGGAGGGCGGTGGCCGCATGCATACCAGCCCGGCCGCCGGCATGCTGCTGAACAGCGCCATCATGGCGTTGACCATCGCGGGCGGGAAGATCGCGATCTCCCTGCTCTCCGCCTATGCCGTGGTGTTCTTCCGCTTCCCGCTGCGCATGCTGGCGTTCTGGACCATCTTCCTGACGCTGATGCTGCCGGTGGAGGTGCGGATCATCCCGACCTACCAGGTGATCGTCGATCTCAACCTGTTCAACACCTATACCGGCCTGACGCTGCCGCTCATCGCCAGTGCCACCGCGACGCTGCTGTTCCGCCAGTTCTTCCTGACCATCCCGGATGAATACGTGGAGGCGGCGAAGATCGACGGTGCCGGCCCGCTGCGCTTCTTCCGCGACATCCTGCTGCCGCTCTCGGTCACCAACATCGCCGCACTCGGCGTCATCCTGTTCATCTATGGCTGGAACCAGTACCTCTGGCCGCTGCTCATCATCAACGACCGCTCGATGGAGACCATCGTCGTCGGCCTGGCCAAGATGATCGGCAGCGGTGATTCGCAGAACGAATGGAACACCATCATGGCCACCGCCGTGCTGGCCATGACGCCGCCGGTGCTGGTGGTGGTGCTGATGCAGCGCTGGTTCATCAAGGGCCTGACGGAGACGGAAAAATGAGCACGCTCAGCCTCTCCGGCATCACCAAGTCCTTCGGCGCCACCACGGTGCTGCACGGCATCGACCTGGCGGTGGCGGATGGCGAGATGATCGTCATCGTCGGTGCCTCGGGCTGCGGCAAGTCCACGCTGCTGCGGATCGTGGCCGGGCTGGAGACGCCGACCACCGGCCAGGTCGCCATTGCGGGGCGGGAGGTGACGCAACTGGAGCCGGCCGACCGCGACATCGCCATGGTGTTCCAGAACTATGCGCTGTACCCGCACATGACGGTGGCGCAGAACATGGCCTATGGCCTGAGGATCCGCGGCACCCCCAAGCCCGAGATCGCCCGCCGCGTGCATGAGACGGCGACGCTGCTGGGCATTCAGCCGCTGCTGGAACGCAAGCCGCGGCAGCTCTCGGGCGGCCAGCGCCAACGCGTGGCCATGGGCCGCGCCATCATCCGCGAACCGCGGCTGTTCCTGTTCGACGAACCGCTGTCCAACCTGGATGCCAAGCTGCGGGTGCAGATGCGCGGTGAGATCCGCCGGCTGCAGCAGCGCCTTGGCGTCACCAGCCTGTATGTCACCCACGACCAGGTGGAGGCGATGACGCTGGGCGACCGGCTGGTGGTGATGCACCAGGGCCGCGCCGCGCAGGTGGCCAGCCCGATGGAGGTCTGGTCCCGCCCCGCCGATACCTATGTGGCCGGCTTCATCGGCAGCCCGGCGATGAACTTCCTGGCCGGCACGCTGGCGGAGGATGGCGCCGCGGTGCAGTTGCGCGCCGGGCCGCTGCTGCGCTTCACCGATGGCCCGCGCCCGGGTGGCAATGGCCGGCCGCTGACCATCGGCCTGCGCCCGGAACACGTGCTGCGCGCCGGCGCCGCGCCGGTTGCCGTGCTGCTGGACCTGGTGGAACCGCTGGGCTCCGAGACCGTGCTGCATGGCCGGCTGGCCAGTGGCGAGGTGCTGACCGCCCGGCTGCCCGGCATGGTGCCCGCCGCCGGCACGCAGCTGGAGTTGCACCTGCCGGCCGAGGCGCTGCATGTGTTCGACGCCGAGACCGGCCGCCGGCTGGACGCTTGACCGCGCCGCGGCGCCGACGAAAGCTGCGGCGACCCCCGGGAGAGACGACCATGCACCGCAGGACGCTGCTATTCGCCGGCGCCACCACCTTGGCCGCCCCCTTGGCCACCCCGGCCGTGGCGCAACCCGCCTGGCCGACGCAGAGCGTGCGCCTGGTGGTGCCCTTCGCCGCCGGCGGCCCCACCGACATTCCCGCCCGGCTGTTCGCCGAGGAACTCAGCAAGCTGCTGCCGCAGCGCGTGGTGGTGGAAAACCGCACCGGCGCCGGCGTGGTGGTGGGCGCCGAGATGGTGGCCAAGGCGCCGAAGGACGGCCACACCCTGCTGTACAACACCGTGGCGCACAGCGTGCTGCGCGGGCTGTTCAACCGGCTGCCGTTCGACCCCATCGCGGACTTCGCCCCGGTGGCGCTGCTGGGGCAGATTCCGCTGGTGCTGGTGGTGAACAAGGACGTGCCGGCGCAGACCCTGCCGGAATTGCTGGCGCTGTTCCGCGCCAACCCGGGCAAGTACGACTACGCCAGCAGCGGCAATGGCGGTGCGGTGCACCTGGGCACCGAGTTGCTGCTGAAGCGCGCCGGCGGGCTGCGGGTGAACCACGTGCCCTATCGCGGCACCGGGCAGGTGATGCCGGACCTGCTCTCCGGCCGCATCGCCATGTACCTTGATGTCGCCGCCACCGGGCTGAACTACGCCGCGCGGGGCGATGTGCGGGCGCTGGCGATCTCGGCCGAGCGGCGCATTCCCCAGGCGCCGCACCTGCCCACCTTCGCCGAGGCCGGGGTGGCCAATGCCGAATGCTACACCTGGCACATGGTGCTGGCCCCGGCCGGCACGCCGGCGCCGGTGGTGGAGGCCGCCAACCGGGCCTTCAACCAGGCGGTGAAGCTGCCGGCGGTGCAGCAGAAGCTGGCCGACATGGCCATGCTGCTGCGGGACGACACCACCCCGGCAAGCACCACCGCCTACCTGATGAGCGAGATCGCCAAGTGGGAAGGCATCATCCGCGATGCCGGCATCAAGATAGATTGAGGCGCCCCGGCCCCGGCCCCGGCTCGGGCGTTCAGGCGCCCAGCCGCAGCTTGGGCGCCGCCACCGCCGCCGCCTGCGGGCCCACGGTCAGCAGCCGGCCGCCCTGCCATTGCAGCAGGCAGGGCTGGGCGCGGGTGTTCTGGCCCTTGTCGTCGAAGCGCATGCCCCAGCCATTGGCGGTGCCGCCCTCGGCGATATCGGTCGCCAGCATCGCCGCCCGTAGCTTGTCCCGCTCCTGCCCGCCAGCGCGCTGCATGGCTTCCAGGCATACCCGCGCGCCGACGAAGTGGGCCAGGGAATGGCCGGAACGCGGTTCGCTGCCGTAGCGGCGCTTGTAGTCCTCCTGGAAGCGCCGGGCGCCGGGGGCGGCGCGTTCATTCACCTCGAACTGGGGGAAGTCCACACTCAGGGTGCCCTCGAACGCCGGGCCGATGCTGCGGGCGGTTTCCGCCAGGCTGTAGCCGGCGCCGGCGCCCACCACCATGCGCGGCAGCCAACTGGCGTCCTGCATGGCGCGGTAGAACAGCATGATGTCGTTCTGGAACCCGGTGTGCAGCACCACCTGGGCGCCGGCACCGCGCAGCCGTTGCACCATGGCGCCAAGGTCCGCGGCGCGGGCGGCATAGGCCAGCTTTTCCACCTGGCGCAGCCCGCGTGCCTTCAACTCGGCTTCCTGGAAGCCGGCCACGGTCTGCCCGTACAGCCCTTCCTCATGCAGGATGGCAATGCCGATGCCGGCCGGTTCGGTCTGCCACAGCGGCGCCAGCACCTCCGTCACCGCCGCCACGCCCTGGCGGCCGAAATCGCTGGCGCGCGGGCAGAGCCGGAACAGGCCGCGGAAGCCGCGTTCGGTCAGCGCGTCGCTGATGGCGCCCAGCTCGAAATAGGTCAGGCCCTGCAATTCCACCACCTGGCTGGCCGGTAGCGCCAATTGGGACCCGTAGGTGCCGAAGATCGCCGCCACCCGTTCGCTGGTCATCAGGCGGCGGGCCTCGGCCACGGCCAGGTTCGGGTCCGCCGCATCACCTTTCACCAGGCGCAGCGCCCGGCCCAGCACGCCGCCGGCGGCATTGCGCTCCTCCACCGCCATTTCCAGCCCGCGCAGGCATTCATCGCCCATCAGGGCCAGGGCGCCGGAAAGCGGGAACAGCGCGCCCAGCCGGGTTTCATTGCCCTGGGCGCGCGCCGCCGGCGCCAGCATGGCGGTGGCAAGACCCGGCAGCGAACGGCGAGCAAGGGCGGGCAAAGGAATCGCGGTTTTCCTGGACGGTCGACGCAGTCTCACCATTGCCGGCCGCGCCGCAAGCCCGCCCGGCGTGGCTTGACGCCGGTGGGCAAGCGCGCAGAACGTGGGGCTTCAATCGGGAGGTTCCAGCATGGCCGCGCTGCCGCAGAGCATGACCTACATTGCCCATGGCGCCGGTGGCGCGCCCGAGGTGCTGGTACCGGCGACCGGCCCGCTGCCGGTGGCGAAGGATGACGAGATTCTGATCCGCGTGCTCGCCGCCGGGGTGAACCGGCCGGATGTGGCGCAGCGCAAGGGCGAATACCCGCCGCCGCCCGGCGCCAACCCGCATATCGGCCTGGAAGTGGCTGGCGAGGTTGCCGCCGTGGGGGCCGCGGTGGCCGGCTGGGCGGTGGGCGACAAGGTCTGCGCCCTGGTGAATGGCGGCGGCTATGCCGAATACTGCACAGCCCCGGCGGCGCAGTGCCTGCCCTGGCCGGCCGGCTACGACGCGGTGCGGGCCGCCAGCCTGCCGGAGACCTTCTTCACCGTCTGGGCCAACCTGTTCGGCCACGGCCAGTTGAAGGCCGGCGACACCGTGCTGGTGCATGGTGGCACCAGCGGCATTGGCGTCACCGCCATTTTGCTGGCCAAGGCCTTCGGCGCCCGGGTCTTCGCCACCGCCGGCAGCGCCGAGAAATGCGCCGCCATCCTGGCGCTGGGCGCCGACGCCGCCATCGACTACCGCAGCCAGGACTTCGCCGAGGAGGTCAAGCGCCTGACCGAGGGCAAGCTGTGCGACGTGGTGCTGGACATGGTTGGCGCCGACTACTTCAACCGCAACCTGAAGTGCCTGGGGCTGGATGGCCGGCTGGTCATCATCGCCTTCCTCGGCGGCTTCAGCGTGGACAAGGCCGACCTGCGGCCGATCATGACCCGGCGGCTGACCGTCACCGGCAGCACCATGCGGCCGCGCACCACGGCGCAGAAGGGCGCCATTGCCGCGGCGCTGCGGCAACAGGCCTGGCCGCTGCTGGAAGCCGGCAAATGCGCGCCGCCGATCTTCAAGGTGTTCCCGCTGGCCGAGGCCGCCGCGGCGCATGCGCTGATGGAAAGCAGCCAGCACATCGGCAAGATCATTCTCAAGGTTGGTTGAGCCATGATCGACTTCACCGGCAAGGTTGCCTTCATCACCGGGGCCAATGGCGGCATCGCGCGCGCCACCGCCCTGCTGTTCAACCAGCTCGGCGCCAGCCTGGTGCTGACCGACCAGCACGCCGAGCCGCTGGACGCCTTCGCCGCCAGCCTGCCCAACCGGCAGGCGCGCTGCGTCACCGCCCGGGTGGATGTGACCAGCACGGACGACCTGGACGCCGCCTGCGCCATGGCCCGGGCCGAGTTCGGCGGGATCGACCAACTGGTGGCCGCGGCCGGCTGGTTCCCCGAAAGCAGCGTGGCGGCGATGACCGACGCGCATTGGCACCAGGTGCTGGCGGTGAACCTGGACGGGGTGATGCGCACCTGCCGTGCCGGCGCCCGCGTGCTGCGGGATGGCGGCGCGGTGGTGAATGTCGCCTCCCGCGCCGGGCATGCCGGGGTGGCCAACCACAGCCACTACGCCGCGGCCAAGGCCGGGGTGCTGGGCTTTTCCCGTTCGCTGGCGCAGGAACTGGCGCCGCGTGGCATCCGGGTGAACTGCGTCTCCCCGGGGTTGATCGAAACCGCCATGTCGGCGCCGATGCGCGAGAAGATGGGCGACACGCGCATTGCGCTGACGCCGCTGCGCCGCAACGGCCAGCCGGTGGAGATCGCCTCCGCCATCGCCTTCCTGGCCAGTGACTGGGCCAGCTTCATCACGGGCGAGACACTGCACGTGAATGGCGGAGCCTACATGGCAGGGTGAAGCACCCCCTCGGCTACCTCATCATCTCCGTCCTGCTGTTCGCCGGGGTCTGGCCGATCAGCAAGGACGCGCTGCGCCATGCCACGCCGCTGTGGTTCGCGCTGAACCGGGCAACCCTGGCGGCGCTGGTCACCACGCTGGCGCTGGCGGCGTTCGGCCGGCTGAAATGGCCGGTGCGGCAGGACGTGCCGGCGGTGCTGGCGCTGGGGCTGCTGCAATTGGGCGGCTTCTTCGCGCTGATGCATACGGCGCTGGGCATCCTGCCGGCCGGGCGGTCCGCCATCCTCGGCAATGTCACGCTGTTCTGGCTCATTCCGCTGGCGGTCTGGCTGCTGGGGGAAAAGGTCTCGCGCCTGCGCTGGGCGGCGGCGGGGCTGGGGCTGGTGGGCGTGGTGGTGCTGATGGCGCCGTGGGAATGGCCCGGCATCAGCGGCAGCGTGGTGACGGGCTACGTCATGCTGCTGTGCTGCAGCCTGCTGTGGAGCCTGGCCATCATCGTCACCCGGCGCTGGCCGCCGTCGCGCAGCGTGCTGGAGTTGCTGCCCTATTGCTTCGGCCTGGCGGCGCTGATGCTGGCGCCCATCGCGCTGTGGCGGGAACCGCAGGGCGGCATCGGCGCCGGGGCGCTGTGGCAGGCGGCCTTCGTCGGCGGCATCGCCGCGCCGATCGGCACCTGGGCCACCATCGAGGCCGGGCGCCGGCTGCCGGGCACCATCGTCTCCGTGGGCTTCCTGGTGGTGCCGGCGCTGGGCGTGGTTGTCTCCAACCTGTGGTTGGGCGAAACCCTGGGCTGGGACGTGGTGCTGGGCGGCGCGTTGATCGTGCTGGCGGTGCTGATGGCGGTGAAGGGCTAGGGCATGTTGCTGAACGCGGTGGAGGCGGGGCAGGGCGCCCCGGTGGTGTTGCTGCACGGGCTGTTCGGCGCGGCGCAGAACTGGGCCGGGGTGCAGAGGAAGCTGGCCAGTGCCGAACGCCGGGTGATTGCGCTGGACCTGCGCAACCACGGCGCCAGCGGCCACAGCGCCACGATGGACTACCCGACCATGGCCGCCGACGTGGCCGAGACCCTGGCCGCGCTGGGTGCCTTCCCGGCCGCGGTGCTGGGCCATTCCATGGGCGGCAAGGTGGCCATGCTGCTGGCGCTGCAACGGCCCGAGGCGGTGCGCCGCCTGGTGGTGGCCGACATCGCCCCGGTGGCCTACCCGCCCCGGCTGCGGGAGACGGTGGCGGCATTGCAGGCGGTGCCGCTGCGCCCCGGCCTGACCCGGCGCGAAGCCGATGCGGTACTGGCCGCCGGCCAGCCGGATGCCAGCATGCGCGCCTTTCTGCTGCAGAACCTGCGGTTCGAGACCGACCCGCCGCATTGGCGCATTGGGCTGGAGAACATCGCCGCGGCCATGCCGGCGCTGGAAGGCTTTCCTGAGGTCAGCGGCAGCTTCGCCGGGCCGACGCTGCTGGTGAATGGCGGTGCCTCGGACTTCGTGAAGCCGGAATACCTGCCGCGGATCCGCCAATTGTTCCCGCCGGCCCGCTTCGCCACGGTGGCGGGCGCCGGGCATTGGCTGCATGCCGAAAAGCCGGCCGAGTTCCTGGCGGCGATCGAACTGTTCCTCGGCGCCTGAGGCGATGTAGCCTTCCCGCCGCCGCCGGCGAAACGGTAGGCAGGGCGCGTCGGCTGACGGCGCCCCAATCGGGAGGCACCCAATGATCCGTTCCTGCACCTTCTCCAGCCTGGCCGTGGCGGCGCTGCTGGCCGTGGCGGCGCCGGCCCTGGCGCAAGCCCCGGCCCCCGCCGCGGCACCCGTTCCCGCCGCGGCACCCGCAAGCCCGGCGGCGCAGCCGAACCCCGCCAACATGACCTTCTTCGTCACCAGTGCCGGCCCTGGCCGGGGCGGCGACCTGGGCGGCCTGGCCGGCGCCGATGCGCATTGCCAGGCGCTGGCCCAGGCGGTGGGGGCCGGCCGCCGCACCTGGCGCGCCTACCTCTCCACCCAGGGCGCCGGCGCGGTGAACGCGCGCGACCGCATCGGCCGCGGCCCCTGGACCAATGCCCGCGGCGAGGTGGTGGCGATGGACCTCGCCCACCTGCATGCCCACAACAACATGAGCCATGCCACGGTGCTGACCGAGGCTGGCTGGCAGATCAACAGCCGCCGCCAGCAGCCCAACGTGCATGACGTGCTGACCGGCTCGCAGCCCGATGGCACCGCCTTCGCCGGCGCCGAGGACCGCACCTGCCGCAACTGGACCAGCGGCACCGATGGCGCGGCCATGCTGGGCCATGCCGACCGCGAGGGGCTGCGGCTCGATGGCGGGTCGGTGTCGTGGAACAGTTCGCACCCGTCCCGCGGGTGCAGCATGGAACTGCTGCGCCCGACCGGCGGGGCCGGGCTGTACTACTGCTTCGCCACCGACTGAAGCCATCGCGTGGGACGGCGGCGGGTGCGAACCGCCTGTCGCCGGCCCTGGGGCGCCGGCCTTGGTGCGTCAGCCTTAGGGCGCCGGCCTTAGGGCGCCGGCCGTCGGGCGCCCCAAGGCGCTGGCGGCCTCAGGGTGCCGGGAACAGTGCGTTGGTGCGGCCCAGCAGGCGGTAGGCCAGCAGGCCGAGCCATTCATGGGCCGCCCATTCGGTCTGGTTCAGCCGGGTACCGAAGGGGGCGTCGAACCAGTCCCGCAGGCTGTGGCCGGTGTTGTAGTTCACCGGCCAGGGCGTCACCGGCCAACCCACCTGGCGGAAGATGCCCATCGCCCGCGGCATATGCCCGGCGGAGGTGATCAGCAGCCAGGTCTCGCCCGGGCGGGGCTGCACCTGCTGGCGGGTCAGCAGGGCGTTCTCGTAGGTGTTGCGCGCATTGGTCTCGTAGCTCACCTGGGCGGGCGGCATGCCGAGTTCGGTCCATAGCCGGCGGGCCACATCGGCCTCGGTGGTGCCGCCATGCAGCGGGCTGCCCTGGCCGCCGGTGAACACCACCCGCGCGGCGGGGAAGCGACGGGCCAGGGCCAGCGGTTCCGTCATGCGTTCGGCAGCGCCGTTCAGCGCCGGAATGCCGCGCGCCTCGGTCAGGTTCTGGTCCACCGCGCCGCCCAGCACGATGATGCCATCCACCTGGGCCGGGGCTTCGGCCGGGCGGGGGAAGCGGTCTTCCAGCGGCAGCAGCAGCCATTGGCTCAGCGGTGTCAGCAGCACCACGGCGTAGTAGCCAAGCCCGGCCAGGGCCGGCCAGCGGCCCCAGCGGTGGCGGCGCAGCAGCGCCCACAGCCCCAGCCAGGCCAGCACCAGCGCCAGCGTATTCGGCCGCAGCAGCAGCCACAGCAGCTTGGAAGCTACCCAGAGGATGGTGTCCATGTCTTCCGTTCCGCGCCCCAGGGCGCCTTGCGCCGCCTCGCCACGCCTCTAAGCTACCCCGCAATCGAGAATGCAATAAGGCGGAGGAACGGAGCGGGCATGCCGCAGCGCGATATAGCCATCATTGGCGCCAGCGAGGTGAAGATCGAGCTTCGCTCCGGCCGCAGCACCTACGAGCTGGCGGGCGAGGCCATGGCGGGTGCCCTGGCCAGCGCCGGGCTGGAAAAGCACGAGATCGACGGCCTGGCGGTGACCACCTGCTTCTCGGATGCCGGCAACCCGTTCTTCTCGCCCATCCTGTCGGCCTATCTCGGCCTGCAACTGGACTGGTGCCAGGCCACGGACCTGGGCGGCGCCGGCGCTTCCGGCAGCGTGGCGCGCGCCGCCATGGCCATTCGCGCCGGGCTTTGCCACACCGTGCTGGTGCTGTCCGCCGACGCGCAGTCCAGCGACAACCGCGGCGACATCCGCGGCTTCCGGGGCGAGTTCCAGTACCCGGTCGGCATCATGGGCCCGCCCGGCTTCTTCGGCCTGCTCAGCAACCGCTACGACCACCAGTATGGCCTGGACCCCAAGGCATTGGCCAAGCTGGCGGTAACCCAGCGCGACCACGCGCTGCTGAACCCGCTGGCCTGCGAGAAGCTGCGCAAGCCGCTGACCGAGGCCGACTACCTGGCCAGCCCGATGATCTCCCACCCCATCCGCATGCTGGACTGCGTGATGGTGGCCGATGGCGCTTCCGCCTGCATCGTCACCACCACCGAACGCGCGAAGGCGATGGGGGTGAAGCGCATGGCCCACCCGATCGGCTATGGCGAGCGGGTGAACCACCTGGAGACCGAGAACGCGCCGGACATCACCCGCGTCGGGCATGAAGCGGCCGGCGCCCGCGCCCTGCAGCAGGCCGGCATGGCCATTGGCGACATCAAGCAGTTCCACCCGTATGACGACTTCCTCATCGCCATCATCCTGCAGATGGAGGCGCTGGGCTTCTGCAAGCCGGGCGAGGGCTGCCAGTACGTGCGCGAGCACGACTTCCACTTCAATGGCGACCTGCCGCTGAACACCGGCGGCGGGCAGATCTCTGCTGGTCAGGCGGGCCTGGCCGGCGGCGCGCACAACCTGACCGAAGCCCTGCGCCAGTTGTTCGGCGAGGCCGGCGAGCGCCAGGTGAGGGACAACAGCAACGCAATGGTCACCGGCATCGGCTGGATTCCCTATGGCCGCAATTGGGGGGCTTCCACCGTGCTGGTGCTGGAGGCGGCGTGATGAGCGACTACGATCCCCTGGAAGGCCTGCGCCCCGCCCCGGTGAAGCAGGATTTTTCCCAGCCGTTCTGGGACGCGGCGGCCGAGGGCCGCTTCCTGCTGCAATACTGCCCCGACAGCGGCAAGTATCAGTTCTACCCGCGCCCGGTTTCGGTACAGACCGGCAAGCGCAACCTGGAATGGCGGGAGGTTTCCGGCCGCGGCACGGTGTATTCCCACACCGTCACCTATCGCAGCCCGATCGCGGCGAAGGGCATCAAGCCCTACATCGTGGCGCTGGTGGAGCTTGAGGAAGGCGTCCGCGTGATGGCCAACCTGGTCGGCTGCGCGGTGGATGCGGTGAAGATCGGCATGGCGGTGAAGCTGGCCTGGGTGAAGGCGGGCGAGGACAACTTCCCGGCCTTCGAGCCGGCCTGATGCGCCGCCGCGCGATACTGGCCGGGCTGGCGCTGCCGGCGCTGGCCCAAGCCCAGGGCGGCGCAGCCCCCTGGCCGGACCGGCCGGTGAAGATCGTCTCGCCCTATCCGCCGGGTGGCGCCACGGATGCGCTGGCGCGGCTGGTGGCGGAAGGTCTGCGCCGCCAGTTCGGCCTGCCCTTCGTGGTGGAAAACCGCCCCGGGGCCGGCGGCGCCATCGGCCACAACGCGGTGGCCCAGGCGGCGGCGGATGGCGCCACGCTGCTGTTCAGCGCCGCCGGGCCGCTGGTGGTCACGCCGCACACCACGGCGCGGCTGCCCTACGACGCGCTGCGCGCCTTCGCGCCGATCAAGCTGGTGGCGTCCTCGCCGCTGGTGCTGATGCTGCGGCCGGCGCTGGGCGTGGCGGATATGCGGGCGCTGGTGGCGCTCTCGCAGGAAAAGCCGGGCGGGCTTTCCTATGCCAGCTTCGGCATCGGCAGCAGCGCGCATCTGTGCGGCGAGATGTTCCGCGCCGCCACCGGCGCCAGGCTGGTGCACGTGCCCTACAATGGCAGCGGCCCCGCCGTGGCCGGGCTGTTGGCCGGCGACACCGACTTCATGTTCGAGGTCCTGGCCTCCGGCCTGCCGCATGTGCAGGGCGGCCGGGTGCGGGCGCTGGCGGTCACCTCGGCCGCGCGGTCGCCCTTCGCGCCCGAGGTGCCGACCCTGCAGCAGCAGGGCGTGGCGGGCTTCGAGGCCGGTACCTGGTTCGGCCTGCTGGCGCCGGCCGGCACGCCGCCCGTGGTGGTGGCCACGCTGGACCGGGCGATGGATGGCATCATGGCCGAAGCCGGCTTCCAGGAAGCCCTGCGCACGCAAAGCCTGCTGCCGATGGGCGGGCCGCCGGAACGCTTCGCCCGCTTCCTGGCCAGCGAATACGAGAAATGGGGCGCGGCCGCCCGCGCCGCCGGCATTCAACCGAGCTAGAGGGGAACACCATGCTCTCCGCCGCCGACAACGACCTGCTGTGCCGCACCGGCCCGGCCACGCCGATGGGCCAGTATTTCCGCCATTTCTGGCAGCCAGCCGCGCTTTCCAGCGAAGTGGCGGAACCGGACGGCACGCCGTTGAAGGTGTTTCTGCTGGGCGAGGAATTCCTGCTGTTCCGCGCCACCGATGGCAAGCTGGGGCTGGTGGAGCCGCGCTGCCCGCATCGCGGCGCGCACCTGTTCTGGGGCAGGAACGAGGAATGCGGCCTGCGCTGCGTGTATCATGGTTGGAAGTTCGGCGTGGATGGCCGCGCGATGGACCTGCCGAACGTGCCCGCCGCCTCGCCCTATCATGCCAAGATGCGGCTGCGGTCCTGGCCGGTGCGGGAAGCCGGCGGCATCGTCTGGGCCTATCTCGGCCCGCCCGAGGCGCAGCCGGCGCCGCCGGCCTTCGAGTTCGCCGCGCTGCCGGCCAGCCACCGCTTCGTCACCAAGAAATTGCAGGAATGCAACTGGGCACAGACCATCGAGGGGGCGCTGGATACCTCCCACTTCTCCTTCCTGCACATGCCGGCCCCGGGCGTGGACAGCAACGCCAACCCGGATGCCCCGGCGGATGAGAAGCGCCTGCGCTGGATCCGCGAGGACCCGATGCCGCGCTTCGAGGTGCTGGAGCATGAGGTCGGCTTCGTCATCGGTGGCGGCCGGCGGGCGGATGGCCAACTGTACTGGCGCACCGCGCAGTTCATGCTACCCAATCACTCCACCACGCCCAGCACGCTGCCGGGCGAGAACTACTTCGGCTATTCCTTCGTGCCGATCAGCGACGAAAGCTGCTGGGTCTATACCTATGTGTGGAACCCGGAACGCCCGCTGACCGCGGATGAACGCCACAAGCTGGAAACCGGCCACGGCGTGGTGGCCGAGGTCGGGCCGGACTTCATCCCGCTGCGCAACCTCCGCAACGACTACCTGATCGACCGCCAGGCGCAGAAGACGCAGAGCTTCACCGGCGTGCGCGGCGTGGCGGAACAGGATGCCATGGTGCAGGAAAGCCAGGGCCGGATCGCGGACCGCAGCGTGGAAAACCTTACCGCCACGGATGTGGGCGTGGTGGCCTTCCGCCGCAGCGTGATGAACGGTGCCCGCGCCCTGGCCAAGGGCGAGGCCCCGGCCGCACCGCGGCACGCCGCGCTGTACCATCGCCGCAGCGGCAGTTGGTTCGGCGCCGAGGATGTGCCGCTGGAACAGGTGATGCAGGAACGCTTCGGCGAAGCCCGGGGCCTGGTAAAGGGCTAATCCTCGTCCAGCAGGCTGGCCAGCTTCATCGCCACGCCCTTGCTGCCTTCCACCTTCAGCTTGCCGGTGGCGAAGGCGAGCATCGGGCTCAACCGCCCGGCGATGAGCTTGGCCAGGTCGTCCGAACTCAGCATCAGCACGGTGTCGGCTTCGTCCGCGCTGCTGGCTTCGGTGATGCTGGCGGCGCTGGTGGTGCCGTCCACCAGCACGCTTTCGGCCGTGTCGGTCAGGTCGAACCGCACACGGTAGCCCAGGCGGCGCAGATGGCCGGCCTTGCCCTGCATTTTCGCGACCAGTTCCTCGGCGCTTGGCATGCCTCTTCCCCCAGCATCAACGGTCCGGGCAGGCTAGAACGCGATTGCCTGAGGTGGAATCACCGAAAGGCGCCAATCGCCCGACCAAACGACCCGCGGGAGCCTGGTCGGTGCTTCGGTCCGCGCCGATCAGGCCCAGACCATGCCGCTAGGAGAAACAAGTTGACCTATGCGTCACCCTGTGGCGCAATCCTCTCGTCACGCCAAGCAAGAACCCAGAGAGAGCCGCGCATGGTGGTCGCCGTAGCCCAACACCCCTGGTTGCGCGCCTATCCGCCCGGCGTGGACTGGAACATGGCGCTGCCGCCGCAAACCCTGGTGGTACTGTTCGACCAGGCCATCGCCGCCCATGCGGCGCGGCCCTGCCTGGAATTCCTCGGCCGTCGCTGGCGCTATGCCGAGGTTGGCGCCGAGGTGGCGCGGGTGGCCGAGGGGTTGCGCCGGCTGGGTGTGGCCAAGGGCACGCGTGTCGGGCTGTGCCTGCCGAACTCGCCCTTCTACGTCGTGGCCTATTTCGCCGTGCTGCGGCTGGGCGGCGTGGTGGTGAACTTCAACCCGCTCTACGTCGAAGCCGAAATGGCCGCCCAGGCCGCCGATGCCGGGGCCGAGGTGATGGTGACCGTGGACCTGGACCCGGTGCTGCCGCGGGTGCTGGCGCTGCTGGGCCAGGGCGGCGTGAAGCAGGTGGTGGCCTGCCGCTTCGCCGATGCGTTGCCCTGGGTGAAGTCCCTGCTGTTCCGCCTGACCCAGCGCCGCCGCATCGCCGCCATTCCCGCCGGGGATGCGCGGGTGGTGGAATGGCGCACCCTGCGGAATGCCCCGCCTTTGGGGACGCCGGCCGAGGTGATGCCGGACGACCTGGCGGTACTGCAATACACCGGCGGCACCACCGGAGCGCCGAAGGCCGCCATGCTGAGCCATGCCAACCTGGCCGCCAACCTGCAGCAGGTGCATGCCTGGGCGCCGGTGTACCAGGCCGGGCAGGAAAGGGTGATGGCGGTGCTGCCCTTCTTCCATGTCTTCGCGCTGACCACGGTGCTGAATGCCGGCCTGTTGTGGGGCAGCGAGTTGGTGCTGCTGCCGCGCTTCGATATCGCCAGCCTGCTGCAGGCCATCCGCCGCATGCGCCCCACCGTGTTCCATGGCGTGCCGACGCTGTTCAAGGCGGTGCTGGACCATGGCGCCACCAAGGCCGACCTGGCTTCGGTGAAGCTGTGCATTTCCGGCGGCGCGCCGCTGCCGCTGGAGATCAAGCGCGCCTTCGACGCCGCCAGCGGCTGCAACCTGGTGGAAGGCTATGGCCTGACCGAGGCCAGCCCGGTGTGCTTCTGCAATCCGTTGGTTGGGGAAAACCGCGCCGGCACCATCGGCCTGCCGCTGCCCGGCATTCGCGCTGAGCTCCGCGACCCGGAACACCCGGCGCGCGCCGTGCCGCTGGGGGAGCGGGGCGAACTGTGCCTGGCCGGCCCGAACATCATGCGCGGCTATTGGAACCGGCCGGAGGAGACCGCGCAAAGCTTCACCGCCGATGGCCTGCTGCGCACCGGCGATATCGGCGTGATGGACGCGGATGGCTATGTGACGCTGGTGGACCGGCTGAAGGACCTCATCATCTGTTCCGGCTACAACGTCTATCCGCGCAACATCGAGGAAGCGCTCTACACCCATCCGGATGTGGTGGCGGCGACGGTGGTTGGCATGCCGGACGCCTATCGCGGTGAAAGCCCGGCCGCCTTCGTGCAACTGCGCCCGGGCAGCACGACGGATGTGGCAACGCTGCGGGCGCATCTGCAAACCCGGCTCAGCGCCATCGAGCTGCCACGCCTGATCGAGTTGCGCGCCGAGTTGCCGCGCACCGTGGTGGGCAAGCTGTCGAAGAAGGAACTGCGGGCGGAATTGGTGAACCGGGCATGACCGAGCTGTTCAGCGTGAACCAGTTGGCGGAGGCACTGGGCGTCACGCCCCGCGCCATTCGCTTCTATGAGGTGAAGGGGCTGATCCAGCCACGCCGCGCCGGCACCACCCGGGTATTCGACCGGCGCGACCGCGCCCGGCTGCTGCTGGTGCTGCGCGGCAAGCGACTGGGCTTCTCGCTGGCCGAAATCCGCGAGTTCCTCGACCTGTACGACACCGACCGCACCCAGGTCAGCCAGGCCACCATGCTGCTGGGCCGGGTGCGCACGCGCATCGAGGAACTGGAACAGCAGCGCCGCGACCTGGACCAGACCCTGGCCGAGTTGCGCGCGGTGGAGCGCGAGGCCCAGGGCGCCCTGCGGCAGCGGGGCGCCCTGCCCGAGACCACGACGAAGAACGCGGCGGATTAGGGCGTGACCAACGCGCCCAACCAGCCGCCAGACCGCGAGAGGATGATGCCATGACCGATGTTGTGATTGCCGCCTACAAGCGTTCGCCGTTCCAGTTCGCCGGCAAGGGCGCGCTGGCCCGGGTGCGGGGGGACGAGATGGCCGCCGCCGTGGTGAAGGCCCTGGTGGCCGAGAGCGGCGTGGACCCGGCGACGCTGGAAGACCTCATCATGGGCTGCGCCTTCCCGGAAGGCGAGCAGGGGCTGAACGTGGCGCGGCTGGTGGGCTTCCTGGCTGGGCTGCCTGAATCGGTCGCGGGTGTGACGGTGAACCGCTTCTGCGGCTCCTCCATGCAGTCGGTGCACCAGGCCGCGGGCGCCATCCGCATGGGCGCCGGCGAGGCGTTCATCTGCGCCGGCATGGAGAGCATGAGCCGGGTGCCGATGATGGGCTTCAACCCGATGCCGAACCCCGGCCTGGCGAAGGATTTTCCGCAGGCCTACATCGGCATGGGCGAGACGGCGGAGAATGTGGCGCTGCGCCACCAGATCAGCCGCGCCGAACAGGAAGCCTTCGCGGTGCGCAGCCACCACAAGGCCGCCGCGGCGCAGGCCGCGGGCCGGCTGGCCGGCGAGATCGTGGCCGTGGCCGGGGTGGAGCAGGATGGCTGCATTCGTGCCGACAGCAGCGCCGAGGCGCTGGCCGGGCTGAAGCCGGCCTTCCGCGCCGATGGCACGGTGACCGCCGGCACCTCCTCCCCGCTGACCGATGGCGCGACGGCGGTGCTGGTGTGCAGCAGCGACTATGCGAAGCGTTTCGGGCTGACGCCGCTGGCCAAGGTGAGGTCCATCGCTGTCGCCGGTTGCGCGCCGGAGATCATGGGCATGGGGCCGGTCGGCGCTTCGCGCAAGGCGCTGGCGCGGGCCGGTGTGCAGGCCGCCGAGGTGGATGTGGTGGAGTTGAACGAGGCCTTCGCCAGCCAGGCGCTGGCCTGCATGCGCGAACTGGGCCTGGATGAGTCGCGGGTGAACAGGGATGGCGGCGCGATTGCGCTGGGGCATCCGCTGGGCGCGACCGGTGCGCGCATTGTCGGCAAGGCGGCGCAGGTGTTGCAGCGGGATGGCGGGCGCTACGCGCTGGCGACGCAGTGCATCGGTGGCGGCCAGGGCATCGCCACGCTGTTGGAGGCGCTCTGATGAGCGACGCGGGAGGCGATCCGATGATCCGCAAGGTTGGCGTTATCGGTGCCGGCGTGATGGGCGCCGGCATCGCGGCGCAGGTGGCCAATGCCGGCGTGCCGGTGGTGCTGCTGGACATCATCCCCGGCGGTGCGGCCAAGGCGGTGGAGCGCATGCTGCGCGCCGACCCGGCGCCATTCATGGGCCGCGCGCCGGCGCGCCTGGTCACCACCGGCGATATCGGCACCGACCTGGCGCTGCTGGCCGATTGCGACTGGATCTGCGAGGCGATCATCGAACGCCCGGATGCCAAGCGCGCGCTGTACGCCAAGCTGGAAGCGGTGCGGAAGCCGGGCAGCGTGGTGTCGTCCAACACCTCCACCATTCCGCTGGCGGCGTTGACCGAAGGGCTGGGCGATGGCTTCGCCGCCGATTTCATGGTGACGCATTTCTTCAATCCGCCGCGCTACATGCGCCTGCTGGAAGTGGTGCAGGGGCCGCGGACGCGCGCCGAGGCCGTCGCCATGGTCAGCGCCTTCGGCGACCAGCGCATGGGCAAGACCGTGGTGCGCTGCAAGGACACGCCGGGCTTCATCGCCAACCGCATCGGTGGCATGTGGATGCAGAGCGCGATCAACAACGCGTTCGAATTCGGCCTGACGGTTGAGGAAGCGGATGCGGTGAACGGCAGGCCGATGGGCATTCCGAAGACCGGCGTGTTCGGGCTGATGGACCTGGTGGGCATCGACCTGGGGCCGCATGTGGCCGCCAGCATGAAGGCGACGCTGCCGGCCGAGGACCCCTATGTGCTGGGCCTGCGCGAGCATGCCGTCATCACCCGCATGATCGCGGAAGGCCGCATCGGCCGGAAGGGCAAGGGCGGCTTCTACATGCGGGTGAAGGGCCAGAAGCTGGCGATGGAACTCGGCAGTGGTGAGTATCGACCGAGCGCGAAGCCGACGCTGGAAAGCCTGGCGCTGCGCAACCTGCGCGAGCTGGCGGAACATCCCGACCGTGCCGGCCGCTACGCGAAGGCCGTGCTGCTGGACATGATGAGCTACGCCGCCAGCCTGGTGCCGGAGATTGCCGACACGGTGGCCGATGTGGATGCGGCGATGCGGCTGGGCTATGCCTGGAAGTATGGGCCGTTCGAGCTGATCGACCGCGTTGGCGCGCCCTGGCTGGCGCAGGCGCTGCGTGCTGCTGGCCGCCCGGTGCCGGCGCTGCTGGAACAGGTCGGCGACCGCGGCTTCTACCGGGTGCAGGATGGCGTGCTGGAGTTCTTCGGCACCGATGGCGCCTACCACCCGGTGCCGCGCGCCGAGGGCGTGGTGCTGCTGGCCGACATCAAGCGCCGCAGCCAGCCCATCACGAAGAACGCCAGCGCCAGCCTGTGGGATGTCGGCGACGGCGTGGCCTGCCTGGAATTCCACAGCAAGATGAATGCGCTGGACCCTGACATTCTGGCGCTCATCGGCAAGGCCGTGGCCATGGGCAAGAAGGGCGCCTTCAAGGCGCTGGTGATCCACAATGAGGGCGAGCAGTTCAGCGTCGGCGCCAATATCGGCCTGGCGCTGTTCGCCGCCAATATCGCCGCCTGGGGCGAGATCGAGGGCATGATCGAGGGCGGGCAGAAGGCCATGCGGGCCCTGCGCGAGGCGCCGTTCCCGGTGGTGGGGGCACCCTCCGGCATGGCGCTGGGCGGCGGCTGCGAGGTGCTGCTGCATTGCGACGCGGTGGAAGCGCATGCGGAAACCTATGTCGGCCTGGTGGAAGTGGGCGTCGGGTTGATCCCCGGCTGGGGCGGCTGCACCACCATGCTGCGTCGATGGTCCGAGGCGCCGAGAATGCCGAAGGGGCCGATGCCCGCGGTGGCCAAGGCGTTCGAGATGATCTCCACCGCGCAGGTGGCGAAGTCCGCGGCCGAGGCCAAGGAGATGCTGTTCTTCCGCCCGACCGATGGCGTGGTGATGAACCGCGACCGCCTGCTGGCCGCGGCCAAGGCGCGGGCGCTGGCCATGGTGGAGAACTACGCCCCGCCGGCCCGTGGCACGCTGCGGCTGCCGGGTGCCACCGGGCGCGCGGCGTTGAGCATGGCGGTGCAGGCGCAGGTCGCCATGGGCCGCGCCACGCCGCACGACGTGGTGGTGTGCGAGCACCTGGCAACGACGCTGACCGGCGGCGACACCGACTTCATCGTGGAGACCACCGAGGACCAGGTGCTGAAGCTGGAACGCCAGGGGTTCATGGCGCTGTTGAAGACCAAGGGCACCCTGGCGCGGGTTGAGCATATGCTCGAAACCGGCCGACCGCTGCGGAACTAGAGCGTGATCGCCTGAGGTGCGCTGACCGAAAGGCGTGAATCACGCGACCAAGCTCCAGCGTTCGATCGCCGGAGGGCCGTGAGGCCCGGAGGCGTGAATCGGCCGCTCAACTTTTTTGGGGAGACACGAAGATGCCGACCTACAAGGCCCCGCTGCGCGACATGCGCTTCGTGCTGAATGAGATCGCCGACCCGGCCCGCCTGCGTGGCCTGCCGGGCTTCGAGGAGATGACCGGCGACCTGATCGACCCGGTGCTGGAGGAGGCGGCCAGGATCTGCGAGGAAATCCTCACGCCGCTGAACCGCAGCGGCGACGAGGAGGGCTGCACCATCGAGAACGGCGTGGTCCGCACGCCCAAGGGGTTCAAGGCCGCATACGACGCCTATAGCGAAGGTGGCTGGGGCGGACTTTCCTCCGACCCCGAGGATGGCGGCCAGGGCCTGCCGCAGACCATCGGCATGGTGGTGCAGGAAATGGTCTGCTCGGCCAACCTGGCGTTCGGGATGTATCCCGGCCTGACGCATGGCGCCTATGCCGCCATCAAGAAGCACGGCAGCGATGAGCAGAAGGCGCTGTACCTGCCGAAGATGGTCAACGGCGAATGGTCCGGCACCATGTGCCTGACCGAGCCGCAATGCGGCACCGACCTTGGCCTGATCCGCACCAAGGCAGTGCCGGCCGACGACGGCAGCTACCGCATCACCGGCAACAAGATTTTCATCAGCGCCGGCGAGCATGACCTGGCTGCCAACATCATCCACCTGGTGCTGGCCAAGCTGCCGGATGCGCCGCCGGGCACGCGCGGCATCTCGCTCTTCGTGGTGCCGAAGTTCCTGCCGACCAACGAGGGAAAACCCGGCCAGCGCAACGGCGTGGTCTGCACCGCGCTGGAACACAAGATGGGCATCAAGGCCAGCGCCACCTGTGCCATGTCCTTCGACGACGCCAAGGGCTGGCTGGTGGGCAAGCCGCACCAGGGCCTGCGCGCCATGTTCACCATGATGAACGCGGCGCGGCTTGGCGTGGGGGTGCAGGGCCTCGGCCTGGCCGAGGTTTCCTACCAGAACGCCGTTGCCTATGCGCGGGACCGCCTGCAGGGCCGCGGCATCGACGGGGTGAAGGCCAAGGACAAGCCGGCCGACCCCATCCTGGTGCACCCCGACGTGCGGCGCATGCTGCTGACCATGCGCGCCCAGGCCGAAGGCTGCCGCGCGCTCTGTGCCATCACCGCGACGGAACTGGACGTGGCCACGCGCCACCCGGACCCGCAGGTGAAGCAGGATGCCGATGATTTCGTGCAGCTGATGACGCCGATCATCAAGGCGATGTTCACCGACTTCGGCTGGGACGCCACCGCGACGGGCATGCAGGTGTTCGGCGGCCACGGCTACATCCGCGACCACGGCATGGAGCAGTTCGTCCGCGATGCCCGCATCGCCCAACTGTACGAAGGCACCAACGGCATCCAGGCGCTGGACCTGGTGGGCCGCAAGCTGGGCGCGCATGCCGGGCGCTACCTGCGCAGCTTCTTCCATCCCGTGCTGGCGTACATCGAACAGCACGAGGAGAACGAGGCGATGGCCGACTTCATCCTGCCATTGTCGAAGGCGTTCGGGCGCCTGCAGCAGGCCACCGCGGAAGTGGCGCGGCGCGGCATGGGCGACCCGTTCGAGGCCGGTGCCGCCGCCACCGAATACCTGCGGCTGTTCGGCCTGACCGCGCTGGCCTGGATGTGGGCGCGCATGGCGGAAGCGGCGTTGCAACACCCGGAGGACACGACGGGCTTCTACAAGGCCAAGCTTGCCACCGCCCGGTTCTACATGCAGCGTATGCTTCCACAAACCAGCGCGCTGGTGGCCTGCATCATGGCCGGCGGCGAAACGCTGAAGCAATTCGAGGACGCCGCGTTCTGATGTCGCTGCCGCTCGCCGGGATTTCCATTCTCGATCTGACCCAGATCTACAACGGCCCCTACGCCGCCTATCTGCTGGCGCAGGCCGGGGCCGAGGTGGTCAAGGTGGAACCGCCGGGCGGCGAGCATCTGCGCCGGCGCGCGGCGGGCGGCTTCGGCCTGCCCTTCGCCTCGTTGAACGGCGGCAAGCGCTCGGTGCGGCTCGACCTCAAGCAGCCGCGCGGGCGGGACGTGCTGCGCGCGTTGGCGATGCACGCCGATGTGCTGGTGGAGAACTTCGCCCCTGGCGTGATGGACCGCCTGGGCCTCGGCGCCGCCGATTTGCAGAAGCTGAACCCGCGCCTGGTCTATGCCTGCTCCACCGGCTATGGCAGCGAGGGGCCGTACCGCGACTATCCGGCCATGGACCTCACGGTGCAGGCCATGGCGGGCTACATGGGCATCACCGGTTTCGCCGAGACACCGCCGACCAAGTGCGGCCCGGCGGTGGCGGATTTCCTCGCCGGCGCGCATCTGTACGGCGCGGTGGTGACGGCGCTGCTGGAACGCGAACGCACCGGCGTGGCCCGGCGGGTGGAGGTCTCCATGCTGGAGACCGCCTATTTCCCGCTGCTCTCGGCGCTCAGCATGGTGAAGCCGGGGCAGGACGCCGACAGCGTGCGCGTCGGCAACCGCCACAGTGGCCTCTCGCTGTCGCCCTACAGCGTCTATCCCTGCGCCGATGGCCACATCGCCATCATCACCAGCAACGAGGCCCAGTGGCAGGGCCTGGCCCGGGCGCTGGACCTGACGCACCTGCTGGAAGAC
>CANBXZ010000019.1 GCA_947373495.1 Acetobacteraceae bacterium | reverse complement strand
CCTGGTTCCGCCTGGGTGACCGCGACCTGGCGCTGCATGTGGAGCGCACCCAGCGCCTGCGCGCCGGCGAGACGCTGACCGCGGTGACCCAGCGCGTCGCCGCGCGGTTGGGCATCGGCGCCACGCTGCTGCCGATGAGCGACGACGCGGTGCGCACGCGCATCCGCACCGACGCCGGCTGGCTGGATTTCCAGCACTGGTTCGTGCGCGAGCAATGCCGGCCGGTGGTGCGGGAGGTGGCCTTCCACGGCGCCGCCGAGGCGCGGCCGAACCCGGCGCTGCTGGCGGCGCTGCGGGCCGGGCCGCGCGCCATCATCATCTGCCCGTCCAACCCGCTGATCAGCGTGGAGCCGATTTTGGCGCTGCCGGGCGTGCGCGCGGCCATTGCCGCTTGCGGCGCGCCGGTGCTGGCGGTTTCGCCCATCATCGCCGGGCAGGCGGTGAAGGGGCCGACGGCGAAGATGCTGGCGGAACTGGGCACGCCCCCCAGCGCCGCCGCGGTGGCGCAACGCTATGGCGCGCTGCTGACCCATTACGTGATGGAGCCGGGCGACGACGCCAGCGGCATCGACGCCCGCGTGGTGCGCGCGGCGACGCTGATGAGGACGGTGGCGGACAAGGTGGCGCTGGCGCAGGCCGTGCTGGCCGCGCTGTGAGCCGCATTCGCCCTTGGGCCGTGGTGCCGGTGAAGGAACTGGAAGGCGCCAAGCAGCGTCTTGCCGCCGCCCTGGGGGCCGAACAGCGGCACGAACTGGCCCAGGTGATGCTGGGCGAGGTGCTGGAAGCCCTGGCCGCCACCCGCGGCCTGGCTGGCGTGCTGCTGGTGACGCTGGACCCCTTCGCCACCGATTTCGCCGCCCGCCACGGCTTTCGCGTCACCACCCAGGGCGCCCGGGAAGGCCATACCGGCGCGGTGAATGCCGGCCGGGCGCTGCTGGCGGCGGAGGCTGGGTTCCTCACCATGCCGGGCGACATTCCCGCCGTCACCGCCGCCGAGATCGAGACGCTGCTGGCCGCGCACCGGCCCGGGCCGAGCTTCACCATTGGCCCGGCGCATGACGAACAGGGCAGCAATGCGGTGCTGCTTTCGCCGCCGCATGCGGTGCCGCTGCGCTTTGGCGACAACAGCTACTTCCCGCACCTGGCCGCCGCGCGGGCCCAGGGCATCGAGCCGACGATCGTGCCGCTGCCGGGCATCGGCATGGATATCGACCACCCGGCCGACCTGGTGAGCTTCATGGCACTGCCGGAAGCCCGCCGTACCCGCACCTATGCGTGGCTGAAGGCGCGGGGCCTGGGTTGAGCGGCTGATCTTTGCCCTGAAGCGCCGATCACGCCCTGGGTTATTGATTTGCCGCGTGATTCACGCCTTTCGGTGAGCGCACCTCAGGCGATCACGCCCTGGGCCAACTCCCGCTTCCGTGGCGCGGTCTGCACCACCGGCGCCAGCGCCCGGGCGTTGAAGGAGGTGACGCGGCGTTCCTGCGAGGGTTCGCCATACAGCGTTTCCCGCTGGCGCGGGGTGCGGCCGATGCCGGAGATCAGCGTCTCCATCGCCTCGGGCGGGAATTCCTGGCCGTGCTGGGTGCCAGCGGCGCGGCTGATGCTTTCGTTCATCAGCGTGCCGCCCAGGTCGTTGGCGCCGGATTGCAGCGCCAGGGCGGCGCCGGCCGGGCCCATCTTCACCCAACTGGTCTGGATGTTCTGGATGTGCGGGTGCAGCACCAGCCGCGCCACGCTGTGCATCAGCACCGCCTCGCGGAAGGTCGGCCCCTTGCGGGCCAGGCCGCGCAGGTACATCGGCGCTTCCATGTGTACGAAGGGCAGCGGCACGAATTCGGTGAAGCCGCCGGTCTCGGCCTGCAGGTCGCGCAGCACCAGCAGGTGGCGCGCCCAGTTCAGCGGGCCTTCCACATGGCCGTACATGATGGTGCTGGTGGTGCGCAGCCCCAGGCTGTGCGCGGCGCGCGCCACGTCCACCCATTGCTGGGTGTTGACCTTGTCCGGGCAGATGATGTCGCGGATCTCGTCGTCCAAAATCTCCGCCGCCGTGCCCGGCAGCGTGCCGAGGCCGGCCGCCTTCAGCCGCGCCAGGTAGTCGCCCAGCGAAAGCCCCAGCGTCGCCGCGCCCTGCGTCACCTCCAGCGGCGAGAAGGCGTGGATGTGCATGCCCGGCACCGCGGCCTTGATGGCGCGACAGATGCCCTCATAGGTGGCGCCGGTGTAGTCCGGGTGGATGCCGCCCTGCAGGCACACCTCGGTGGCGCCGCGGTCCCAGGCTTCCACCGCGCGGCGGACGATCTCGGCATGGTCGAGGTCATAGGCGGCGCCGCGCAGGTGTTCGTGCGTCTTGCCCTTGCTGAAGGCGCAGAAGGTGCAGCGATAGGTGCAGATGTTGGTGTAGTTGATGTTGCGGTTCACCACGTACCGCACCACCTCGCCGCTCATCGCCTGGCGCAGCGCGTCGGCGGCTTGCGTCACATGGGCGTAGTCGGCATCCCGCGCCGCGAACAGCGCCATGATCTCGTTGGTTTCCAGCCGGGTGCCGCCGGCGGCGCGGTCCACCAGCCGCACCAGCCGCGGGTCGGGCGCCGCCAGCCGCGCCACGGGCAGGGCAGGGGGCGTGACCTCGCCGGGGGACCAGGCATCCTCGCGGGCGAAGCCCTCGGCGTCGCTGGCCTGCATCACCCGCGTGGCCACGGCCGGCGCGTGCCAGGCGCTGGCGGCGCGGGCATAGGCGGGGTAGCTCGGCAGCCGCTGCACCAGCACCTTGCCGGCTTCGGCGGTGCGGGCGGCCAGTTCCTCCAGGTGCGGCCAGGGCGCTTCCGGGTTGACGTGGTCGGGGGTGACCGGCGAAACGCCGCCCCAGTCGTTCAGCCCCGCCGCCACCAGCCGCTGGTACACGCCGGGCGAAAGGTTCGGCGGCGCCTGGATGTTCATCTCCGCCCCCAGCACCAGGCGGGCGGCGGCGATGGTCCAGAGCAGTTCCTCCAGCCCCGGCTCATCCGCGTCGGCGCGCTTGGTCCTGGGCTTGGCGCGGAAGTTCTGGATGATGACTTCCTGGATGTGGCCGTATTGCGCCTGCAGGTCGCGGATGGCTGCCAGCGCCGCCAGGGTTTCCGCCCGGGTCTCGCCGATGCCGATCAGGATGCCGGTGGTGAAGGGCACGCGCAGTTCGCCGGCCAGGCGCAGCGTTTCCAGCCGTGCCGCCGGGTGCTTGTCGGGGCTGCCGTAATGCACCTGGCCCGGCTCGCACAGCCGTTCGCTGAGGCTTTCCAGCATCACGCCCTGGCTGGCGGTCACCTCTCGCAGGCTGGCGATCTCGTCGCGCGTCATCACGCCCGGGTTGGCGTGCGGCAGCAGGCTGGTTTCCTTCAGCACCAGCGCGCACATGGCGTGCAGGTATTCGATGGTGGTGGCGTAGCCCAGCGCCGCCAGCGCCTCGCGCGCCGCCGCGTAGCGCAGCTCGGGCTTGTCCCCCAGGGTGAACAGCGCCTCGGTGCAGCCGGCGGCCTCGCCGGCGCGGGCGATGGCCAGCACCTCCGCCGGCGACAGGTAGGGCGAGACGCCGGCGCGCGGCGTTTCGGCGAAGGTGCAGTAGTGGCACACGTCGCGGCACAGCTTGGTCAGCGGAATGAATACCTTGCGGGAATAGCTGATGACCCGCCCATGCGCGCTGTCGCGCAGCGCCGCGGCCTGCGTCATCAACGCGGCCAGCGGCGCGTCCTGCAACCTTTCCACCCCGAACCCCACTTTGCTCTCCGCTTGCCCGGAAGCCACTTCACCCGCATCCTGCGGCCAGCGGCGCCACAGCGCAACGGGAGGCTCCAAACCATGAAGATCGGCTTCAACGCACCCACGGGTGGGCCGCTGGCCACGCCCGACAACCTGGCCCGGCTGGCCCAGGGCGCCGAGGCGATCGGGTTCGACTACGCCACCTTCAGCGACCATGTGGTGATCCCGGCCGACATCTCCACCCGCTACCCCTACACCGACAGCGGCGAGTTTCCGAACGGCGCCCGCGGCGAACGGCATGAGCAGCTGACCGAGGTGGCCTGGGTGGCGGCCAAGACCACCCGGCTGCGGCTGGTGACCAGCGTGATGGTGGTGCCGCACCGGCCGCCGGTGCTGACCGCCAAGGTGCTCTCCACCATCGACGTGCTGTCCGGCGGGCGGCTGACCGTGGGCATCGGCGCCGGTTGGCTGAAGGAGGAGATCGAGGCCATGGGCGCTTCCTACGAAGCCCGCGGCCGCATCACCGACGAATACATGCTGGCCTGCAAGGCGCTGTGGACCCAGGCGGAACCGAGCTTCCACGGCGAGTTCACCAACTTCGAGAAACTCGCCTTCGAACCCAAGCCGGTGCAGAAGCCGCACCCGGCGATCTGGATCGGCGGTGAAAGCGGCCCGGCGCTGCGCCGCGTGGCCCGGTTGGGGGATGGCTGGTATCCCATCGGCACCAACCCGCAATTCCCGCTGGACAGCATGGAACGCTACCAGGCCGCGGTGGCCCGCATGCGCAAGCTGGTGGCGGAGGCCGGGCGCGACCCGGCCGGCATCGCCCTGGCGTATCGGGTGCAGAAATACGGGCCGGAGGTGCCGGCCCTGGCCGGCGACGGCAACCACCGCCTGTTCGCCGGCACGCCGGACCAGGTGGCGGCCGACCTGCGCCAGTTGCAGGCGATGGGCGTGGACAGCGTGGACTTCAACTTCAACGGTGCCACGGTGGAGGAGGTTCTGGCGACGATGCAGGATTTCCACACCAGCACCATCAGCAAGGTCTAGCGCCATGAAGCTTGGCATCACCCTCAGCGTCGGCAGCGCGCGCCCGGCGGTGGATATCGACCGCGTGCTGGAGGCCGAGCGCCTCGGCTTCGATTCGGTCTGGTGCGGCGAAAGCTGGGGTACCGATGCGGTGACGCCGGTGGCCTGGGTGCTGGCGCGCACCACGCGCATCAAGGCCGGCACCGGCATCATGCAGATGCCCGGGCGCACGCCTTCCTGCGCGGCGATGACGGCGATGACGTTGCAGGGGTTGTCCGGCAATCGCTTCCTCTGCGGCCTGGGGCCTTCCGGGCCGCAGGTGGTGGAGGGCTGGCACGGCGTGGCCTATGGCAAGCCGATGACGCGGATGCGCGAATACATCAGCATCATGAAGCAGATCATGGCCCGCGAAAAACCGCTGGAGCATGACGGCGAGCACTACCAGATCCCTCATAAGGGCCCGAAGGCCACCGGGCTGGGCAAGGCGCTGAAGACCATCGTGCATGCCGAGCCGGGGATGAAGTTCTTCACCGCCAGCATCACCCCGGCCGGCATGCGCCTGGCCGGCGAGATCGCCGACGGCAACCTGCCGATCTTCTTTTCCCCCGAAGCCGCCGACGTGGTGATGGCGGATGTGCTGGAAGGCCGCCGCATCGGGGGCCGGGGCGAGACGCTGGAGGGCTTCGACAACGCGCCCTACGTGAAGATCCGCCTGGGCGACGACCTGCAAGCCTGCCGCGACGCGGTGAAGCCGGAACTGGCGCTGTACATCGGCGGCATGGGCGCGCGGGGCAAGAATTTCTACAACGACTACTGCAAGCGCCTGGGCTACCCGGACGCCGCCCGCGAAATCCAGGACCTGTTCCTGGACGGCAAGAAGCAGGCGGCCGCGGCCGCGGTGCCGGACAAGCTGGTGGACGAAATCGCCCTGGTCGGCAACGCCGACCGCATCCGGGGCCGCCTGGCCGATTGGAAGGCGGTGGCGAAGGAGCACAAGCTGGGCACGCTGGTGCTGACTGGGGCGACGCCGGAGGCGCTGCGCGTCGTGGCGGAAGCCGCGCTTTAGGCTGCGTGGCGGAAGCCGCGCTTTAGGCTGCGTGGCGGAAGCCGCCATGGCCGGGGGCAACCCGGCCATGGCGAGGGTCCGCTACAGCTTGGCCATCAGTTCCACCCAGCGATCCAACTCCGGCAGGATCACATCTGCCTTGGCCGATTCCAGGCTGAGGATCACCCGCTCGGCGCCCGCGTCGCGGTCGCGCTTCAGGCTGTCCAGGTCTTCCTCCAGCCCCCAGATGGTAATGGGCAGGTCGGCCGGGTCGCGGCCGGCTTCGCGCGCCATGTCGCGGAACTTCGGCAGCAGCGCCACCACATCGGCGTAGTGGCCGCGCACCCGGTGCGGCATCCAGCCATTGCCGTAGCGAATGGCGCGGCGGGCGCCGTAGGGGAAGGCGCCGCCGACGATCACCGGCGGGTGCGGCTTCTGCACCGGCTTCGGCCAGGTCATCATCGGGCCGAAATCCACCATCTCGCCGTGGTATTCCGGCTTCGACCTGGTCCAGATCTGCTGCATCGCCTCCACCCGTTCGCGCGCCAGCTTGTGGCGGCTGGCGAAGGCGGTGCCGTGGTTGGCCATTTCATCGGCGTTCCAGCCGCTGCCCACGCCGAACAGGAAGCGGCCGTTGCTGATCTGGTCCAGGCTGGCCACCGCCTTGGCGGTCTGGATCGGGTCCCGCTGCGCCACCAGGCAGATGCCGGTGCCCACCAGCAGCGTCTTGGTCGCGCAGGCCGCCGCGGTCAGCGTCACGAAGGGGTCCATGACGTCGTAATAGTGCTTCGGCAGGTCGCCGCCGCCCGGCCAGGGCGACTGGCGGCCGAGCGGAATATGCGAATGCTCCGGCGCCCACAGGCTGTCGAAGCCACGCTCCTCCACTGCCCGGGCCAACTCGTCCGGGCGCATGGAATAGTCGGTGAAGAACATCGCGGCGCCGATCTTCATGGGCTTTGCCTCCCTCAATCCCGGCGACCATTCCAGAACGGCGCGAATCCTTCCAGTACCCCGCTGATGTCGCGCTGGTGGACGGTGCGGGCGATCATCTGGCCCAGCGGCACCTAGGGCAGGTCCGCGAAGGCCTGGGCCTGGATCTGTTCAGCCGGTTGCCGTTGGGTGGCGACGTCCTCGGCATGGAGCCATTGCTCGCGCAGGGCCTCCAGCTTCGGGCTGCTGGGCCAGCGCCAGGCGCGGCGCGGCCAGGCCGGCGCCGGCCAGCCGCAGGTGACGGCGGTGCATGGCGTCCTCCGGGACTTTGCGCGGCACTTCGCGTGCGCGGCCGCGGGGCGTCAAGCCGTTTGCCGAAGCGGTGCCGGCCTGGGACAGTGGCGCTTCCGGCCGCATGAAGGACGCCCGCCATGACCGAATCGCTTTGGCAATTGGAGGCCAGTGAGATCGCCCGCCTGGTCCGCACCGGCCAGGTTTCGGCGCGGGAGGTGACGCTGGCGGCGCTGGGCCGGCTGCAGGCGGTGAACCCGCAACTGAACGCCGTGGTGCGGGTGCTGGAAGCCGAGGCCCTGGCCGCCGCCGAGGCCGCCGACGCCAGGCGTGCCCGCGGTGAGGCGCTGCCGCCGCTGCATGGCGTGCCGGTGACCACCAAGGTGAACGTGGACCAGGCCGGGCTGCCGAACGACAACGGCGTGGTGGCCTTCCGCGACCTGGTGGCCGAGCACGACAACCCGGTGGTGGCCAACCTGCGGCGGGCCGGCGCCATCATCATCGGCCGCACCAATACGCCGGCGTTCTCCATGCGGCTGTTCACCGAAAACGACCTGCACGGCGCCACGCTGAACCCGTGGAACCCGCGGCATACCCCGGGCGGCTCCTCCGGTGGGGCGGGGGCGTCCATCGCCGCCGGCATCGGCGCCATCGCCCATGGCAACGACATCGCCGGCTCCATCCGCTGGCCGGCCTTCTGCAACGGCATCGTCGGGCTGCGGCCCACCAATGGCCGGGTGCCCAGCTTCAACCCCTCGGCCCCGGCGGCGCGCGGCATGGCCAGCCAGTTGATGGCGGTGAACGGCCCGCTGGCACGCAGCGTGCGCGATGTGCGGCTGGGGCTGCACGCCATGGCGGCACGGGACGTGCGGGACAACCGCTGGACCGATGCGCCGCTGGAAGGCCCGGCCCCGGCGCGGCCGCTGCGGGTGGCCATGGTGGTGGCGCCGGATGGCGCGCCGACCCAGCCCGCCCTGCAGGAGGCCACGCGGGAAGCCGGCCGGCGCCTGGCCGCGGCCGGCTATGTGGTGGAGGAGGTGGCCACCCCCTCCTTCGCCGAACTGGCCGAGTTGTGGCACCGCATCGGCGTGCCCGATGTGTTCGGCGGGCTGGCGGCCAAGCTGGAGCAATACGGCGATGACCGGATTCGCCATTCCGCCGGGCTGTGGAGCCAGCTCTACCCGCCGCGCGACTTCGCCGACTACCGCGCCGCCCTGGCCGAGCGGGATGCGGCGCTGCACCGCTGGCTGATGTTCATGGAAAGCTTCCCGCTGGTGCTGCTGCCCGGCGCCGGGGAGCCGGCGCTGCCGGTGGGGCTGGACCTGCTGGGCCTGGCGGAGATGCGCCGTTGCCTGGAAGCGGCGCATACCCAGGTGGGCCTGCCGGTGCTGGGCACCCCGGTGCTGGCGGTGCCGCTGGGCCAGGCCGGCGGGCTGCCGCTGGGGGTGCAACTGATGGCGGGCCGATTCCGGGAAGACCTGGTGCTGGTCGCCGGCGAGGTGATAGAGGCCGCGACCGGCCCCTGCCGGCCCATCGACCCGCGCCCCTGAGGCCGGGCGGCAGCCGCCCGCGCCCTCGGTGGGCGGGGCTTGGGGCAGGGGGGCTTTGCGCCTGCCGGCCCTTGCCTGTATGGGCTTCGCCCAGCAATCACCGTATGGTTACCGGCTTGGCCCTTTTCGGGTTACCCTGGGGCCTGGGGAAGTTGTCCTTTACCAATAACCGCGACCGCGGCCGTTCGAGAGCAAAACCATGGGACTGCCAGAAGCACAGGGCCTTTATGACCCGCGCAACGAGCACGACGCCTGCGGCGTGGGCTTCGTCGCGAATATCAAAGGTCGCAAATCGCACGACATCATTCGCCAGGGCCTGCAGATACTGGTGAATCTTGACCATCGTGGGGCAGTCGGCGCCGACCCGCTGATGGGCGACGGCGCCGGTATCCTGGTGCAGATGCCCGACCGGCTGCTGCGCGCCTGGGCCGATTCCCAGGGCCTGGCGCTGCCGGAGCCGGGCCGCTACGCCGTGGCCATGTGCTTCCTGCCGCAGGATGAGCGCAGCCGGCAATTCGCCACCGCCTACATCGAGCGCTACATCGCCCGCGAGGGCCAGACCCTGCTCGGCTGGCGCGACGTGCCGGTGGACACCACCGGCCTGGGCGCCGCGGTGATCGACAGCATGCCGGTCATCCGCCAGTGCATCGTCGCCGCCGCCGCCAACGTGGCCGACCAGGACGCCTTCGAGCGCAAGATCCTGACCATCCGCAAGCAGGCGCTGAACAAGTTCCGGGTGACCGCGGAAGGCCGTGGCCTGCCGGGCCAGGCCGACCTGTACATGCCTTCCTTCAGCACCCGCACCATGGTGTACAAGGGCCTGCTGCTGGCCGGCCAGGTGGGCAGCTTCTACAAGGACCTGGCCGACCCGCTGTGCGAAAGCGCGCTGGCCATGGTGCACCAGCGCTTCAGCACCAACACCTTCCCGAGCTGGAAGCTGGCGCACCCGTATCGCTTCCTGGCGCATAACGGCGAGATCAACACCGTCCGCGGCAACGTCAACTGGATGTATGCGCGGCGCGGCGCCATGAGCAGCACGCTGCTGGGCCCCGACCTCGACAAGATGTGGCCGCTGATCCCGCATGGCCAGTCCGACACCGCCTGCATCGACAACGCGCTGGAGATCCTGGTGGCCGGTGGCTACCCGCTGGCGCATGCGATGATGATGCTGATTCCGGAAGCCTGGGCCGGCAACCCGTTGATGAGCGCCGAGCGCCGCGCCTTCTATGAATACCACGCCGCGCTGATGGAGCCGTGGGACGGCCCGGCCGCCATCGCCTTCACCGATGGCCGCCAGATCGGCGCCACGCTGGACCGCAATGGCCTGCGCCCGGCGCGCTACATCGTCACCACCGACGACCAGGTGATCCTGGCCTCCGAAAGCGGCGTGCTGCCGATTCCGGAGGAGAACATCCTGCGCAAGTGGCGCCTGCAGCCGGGCAAGATGCTGCTGATCGACCTGGAAGCGGGCCGCATCATCGACGATGCCGAGATCAAGCACGAACTGGCCGCGGCGCAGCCCTATGCCGACTGGCTGAAGCACAGCCAGTTCAAGCTGGCCGAGCTGCCGGAAGTGGCGGAAGACCCGGCGCTGCGTCGCAACGACGCGGCCGATCTGCTGAACCAGCAGCAGGCCTTCGGCTACACCCAGGAGGACATGAACTTCTTCCTGGAGCCGATGGCCAAGAACGGCGACGACCCGATCGGCTCCATGGGCACCGACACGCCGATTGCCGTGCTGAGCAAGAAGCCGAAGCTGCTGTACAACTACTTCAAGCAGGCCTTCGCCCAGGTCACCAACCCGCCGATCGACCCGATCCGCGAGGAAATGGTCATGAGCCTGGTCAGCATGATCGGCCCGCGGCCGAACCTGCTGGGCCATGAGGCCGGCACGCATTACCGCCTGGAAGTGGCGCAGCCGGTGCTGACCAACGCCGACCTGGCGAAGATCCGCAACATCGCCGACCTGGCCGCCGGCGACGCCTTCCGCACCATCACGCTGGACGCCACCTGGCCGGCCACCGAGGGCGCGGCCGGGCTGGCCGCCGCGCTGGAACGGCTTTGCGCCGGCGCCACCCGCGCCGTGCTGGAAGACCGCCACAACATCCTGGTGCTGAGCGACCGCGGCGTTTCCGCCGACCGCATCGCCATTCCGGCGCTGCTGGCCACCGCGGCGGTGCATCATCACCTGATCCGCCAGGGCCTGCGCACCTCCACCGGGCTGGTGGTGGAAACCGGCGAAGCGCGTGAAGTGCACCACTTCTGCGTGCTGGCCGGCTTCGGCGCCGAGGCGGTGAACCCCTACCTCGCCTTCGAGACGATCGAGCAGATCCGCCAGGCCACCGGCATGGCGCTGAAGCCGTATGAGGTGCAGAAGAATTACCTGAAGGCCATCGGCAAGGGCATCATGAAGGTGATGTCCAAGATGGGCATCAGCACCTACCAGAGCTATTGCGGCGCGCAGATCTTCGACGCGGTGGGCCTGACGAGGGACTTCATCGAGAAGTACTTCACCGGCACCGCCACCACCATCGAGGGCGCCGGCATCGCGCAGATCGCGGAGGAAGCCGTGGCGCGGCATCGCGCCGCCTTCGGCGACAACCCGATCTACCGCAACCAGCTGGATGTGGGCGGCGACTACGCCTTCCGCCTGCGCGGCGAGGACCATGCCTGGACGCCGGAAAGCGTCTCTCGCCTGCAGCATGCGGTGCGCGGCAATTCGCTGGACGACTACAAGGCGTTCGCGGCGACGATCAACGACCAGTCGCGCCGGTTGCTGACGCTGCGCGGGCTGATGCAGTTCAAGGCCGCCAGCGCGGTGCCGCTGGAGGAAGTTGAGCCGGCGGCCAACATCGTCAAGCGCTTCGCCACCGGGGCGATGAGCTTCGGCTCGATCAGCCGCGAGGCCCACACCACGCTGGCCATTGCGATGAACCGCATCGGCGGCCGCAGCAACACCGGCGAGGGTGGCGAGGAGTCGGACCGCTACGTGCGGATGCCGAATGGCGACAGCATGCGCAGCGCCATCAAGCAGGTGGCCAGCGGCCGCTTCGGCGTCACGGCGGAATACCTGGTCAACGCCGACGACATCCAGATCAAGATGGCGCAGGGTGCGAAGCCGGGTGAGGGCGGGCAGCTGCCCGGCCACAAGGTGGACAAGAACATCGCCAAGGTGCGGCATTCCACGCCGGGCGTTGGCCTCATCAGCCCGCCGCCGCACCATGACATCTACAGCATCGAGGATCTGGCGCAGCTGATCCACGACCTGAAGAACGTCAACACCAAGGCGCGCATCAGCGTGAAGCTGGTGAGCGAGGTGGGCGTGGGCACGGTGGCCGCCGGCGTTTCCAAGGCGCGGGCCGACCATGTGACCATCTCCGGCTTCGAGGGTGGTACCGGCGCTTCGCCGCTGACCAGCCTGACCCATGCCGGCAGCCCGTGGGAAATCGGCCTGGCCGAGACCCAGCAGACCCTGGTGCTGAACGGCCTGCGCGGCCGTATCGCGGTGCAGGTTGATGGCGGGCTGCGGACGGGGCGCGACGTCGCGATCGGTGCGCTGCTCGGCGCCGATGAGTTCGGCTTTGCCACGGCGCCGCTGATCTCGGCCGGCTGCATCATGATGCGCAAGTGCCACCTGAACACCTGCCCGGTGGGCGTGGCGACGCAGGACCCGGTGCTGCGCGCGCGCTTCACCGGCCAGCCGGAACACGTCATCAACTACTTCTTCTTCGTGGCGGAAGAACTGCGCGAGATCATGGCGCAGCTGGGCTTCCGCACGCTGAACGAGATGATCGGCCGCGTGGACATGCTGGACATGCGCGACGCGGTGGACCACTGGAAGGCGAAGGGCGTGGACCTGAGCCGTATCCTGTTCCAGCCGGTGCAGCGCGACGGCGTGGCGATCTTCAACGCCGAACGCCAGGACCATGGGCTGGACCGCGCCATGGACCGCGAACTGATCGCCGCCGCCCTGCCGGCGCTGGCCAAGGGTGAGCCGGTGCGGATTTCCCGCGGCATCACCAACGTGCATCGCACCGCGGGCGCCATGCTCTCGGGTGAGGTGGCGCGCCGCCATGGCCATGCCGGCCTGCCGGAAGACACCATCCAGATCGCCTTCACCGGCACCGCCGGGCAGAGCTTCGGCGCCTTCCTGGCCCGCGGCGTGATGATGGAGCTGACCGGCGACGGCAATGACTATGTCGGCAAGGGCCTGTCGGGCGGTCGCCTGGTGGTGAAGCAGCCGGTGGGTGTGCGGCGCGACCCGTCGCAGAACATCATCGTCGGCAACACGGTGCTGTACGGCGCCATCGCCGGCGAGGCGTATTTCGAGGGTGTGGCCGGCGAGCGTTTCGCCGTGCGCAACTCGGGTGCCATCGCGGTGGTGGAAGGCTGCGGCGACCATGGCTGCGAGTACATGACAGGCGGCACCGTGGTGGTGCTGGGCGAAACCGGGCGCAACTTCGCCGCCGGCATGTCGGGCGGCGTGGCCTATGTGTACGACGCCGACGGCAGCTTCCGCGAACGCTGCAACACCGCGCAGGTGGAGATCGAGGCGATCGGCCCGGTTGATCCTTCCGAGGACACCGACCGGCCGCGCCAGCGCAGTGTTTCGGCCGAGAACAGCGGCATGGGCGACATGCTGCGGTTCGACGCTGAGCGCCTGCGCATTCTGGTGGAACGCCACGCGCTGATGACCGGCAGCGCCCGTGCCCGCCTGCTGTTGGAAGACTGGGAAGCTTCCGTGCAGCGTTTCGTCAAGGTGATGCCGACGGATTACCGCCGTGCCCTGCTCGACCTGAAGGCCGAGCATGCGGCGCCCCCCGCGGCCGCGGCTGAGTAAGGGTTACAGCAATGGGCAAGCCCACAGGGTTCCTTGAGATCGAGCGCAACGACCGCGGGTATCTCGACCCGGCCGAGCGCATCCACAACTACAAGGAATACGTCACGCCGCTGCCGGCGCCGGCGCTGACCGCGCAGGCCTCGCGCTGCATGAATTGCGGGATTCCGTACTGCCACAACGGCTGTCCGGTGAACAACATGATCCCGGACTGGAACGACCTGGTGTATCGCAACCAGTGGCAGTCCGCCCTGGAGACCCTGCACAGCACCAACAACTTCCCGGAGTTCACCGGCCGCATCTGCCCCGCGCCTTGCGAGGCCAGCTGCACGCTGAACATCCAGGACACGCCGGTCACCATCAAGTCGATCGAATGCGCCATCGTCGACAAGGGGTGGGCGGAAGGCTGGATCGTGCCGCAGGTGGCGGCGCGGAAGACCGGCAAGCGCGTGGCGGTGGTGGGCAGCGGCCCGGCCGGCCTGGCGGCCTCGCAGCAACTGGCGCGGGCCGGCCACAGCGTGACGCTGTTCGAGAAGAACGACCGGGTCGGCGGGCTGATGCGCTACGGCATTCCCGACTTCAAGATGGAAAAGCACCTGATCGACCGCCGCATGCAGCAGATGCAGGCGGAGGGCGTGCAGTTCCTCACCGGCGTCGAAGTCGGCAATACCCTGCCGATGGAAGTGCTGGTGCTGGGCTATGACGCGGTGGTGCTGAGCGGTGGCGCCGAATGGCCGCGCAACCTGGAAGTGCCGAACCGCGACCTGGACGGCATCCACTACGCGATGGACTTCCTGACCCAGCAGAACAAGCGCGTCGCCGGGGATACCGAAGACCGCGCCGCGCCGCGCGGCACGTTGACCGCCAAGGGCAAGCATGTGGTCGTCATCGGCGGTGGCGACACCGGCGCCGACTGCATCGGCACCTCGGCCCGGCATGGCGCGGCCTCGATCACCCAGATCGAGATCATGCCGAAGCCGCCCGAGAAGGAGAACAAGGCGCTGTCCTGGCCGAATTGGCCGAACAAGCTGCGTACCGCCCCGGCGCACTACGAAGGCTGCGCGCGCGATTGGTCCGTGCTGACCAAGAATGCGCGTGGCGAGAATGGCCGCGTCACCGAACTCGACTGCGTGCGGGTGGAATGGGTGAGCCAGGGCGGCCGCATGCAGATGCAGGAAGTGGCGGGCAGCGCGTTCACGCTGAAGGCCGACCTGGTGCTGCTGGCCATGGGCTTCATGGGCCCGAAGAAGCAGGGCCTGCTGGAAGCCGCCGGCGTGAAGCTGGACGGCCGCGGCAACGTCGCCGCCAATACCGAGGACTACCGCACCAGCGTGGACAAGGTGTTCAGCGCCGGCGACATGCGGCGCGGCCAGTCCCTGGTGGTGTGGGCCATTCGCGAAGGCCGGCAATGCGCCCGCGCGGTGGATGAGTTCCTGATGGGCAGCACCACGCTGCCGCGCTGAAGGCCGCAGGTTGGGCCGGGGGGCGCTGCCGCCCCCCGTGCCGCCTTACCGGCCCTTGAACACCGGCGTGCGCTTCTCGACATAGGCGTTGATGCCCTCGATCCGGTCCTCGGTCGGGATCAACTGGTAATAGGCCTCGATCTCGAACAGCATGCCGCTGGCCTTGTCCATCTGCATGCCGGTGGAGATGGACTTCTTGGCCTGCCGCACGCTGATCGGCGCGTTGGCGCAGATCAGCTTCGCCACCGCCAGCACTTCCTCCAGCACCGTGCCGGGGGCGCAGAGCTTGTTCACCAGGCCCCACTCGAAGGCTTCCTGCGCGGTGAAGGGGCGGCCGGTGAAGATCAACTCCTTCGCCCGGCGTTCGCCGATGCTGCGCGGCAGCATCTGGGTGCCACCGCCGCCGGGCATGATGCCGCGGGTCACTTCGGTCAGCGCGAAGCGGGCGGTTTCGCTGGCATAGGCGAAGTCGCATTGCAGCGCCACTTCCAGGCCCCCGGCGAAGGCGGCACCGTTCAGCGCCGCGATCAGTGGTGGCGGGCAGGCGCCCACCGCGCGGAAGCAGCGTTCGTACAGGTAGTGCTGGGCGCGGAAGTCGGCGTCGGTCATGCCGTCGCGTTCCTTCAGGTCGGCCCCGGCGCAGAAGGCACGGTCGCCCGCGGCCGTCAGCACCACGCAGCGATAGGCTTCCGGCGCCACTTCCAGCGCGTGGAACACGTCGATGATCTCGTGCGCCATTTCGCTGGTGAAGGCGTTGGCGCGGTGCGGGCGGTTCAGGGTTACCACCAGCACGCCGTCGAACGGTTCCTGCACCAGCAGGGTGGCGAAGCTCTTGTCCAGTGTGGCCAGTTTCATGGCGTATTCTCCTCACGTCGCAGCCGGTCGGCGCCGCTGGGCAGCGGCGCCCCGGGGTCTTGCATCCAGGCCAGGATGTCGGTGGCCACCTTCGCACGTTCCCGGTCCCGCAACAGCAGGTGGAAGCCGTTGGGGTAGAAGCCCACCCGCGCCGCCGTGGTGGCCGGCATGGCGCGCAGCGTGGTGCGCACGATGCTGTCCGGCACCAGGTCGTCGCGGCCGCCATACAGCACCAGGGCGGGGGCGGTGAAGCGGGGCAGGGCGGCCACGGCCTGGTCCATCAGCCCCACCAGGCCATACACCGCGTCCACCCGGATCTGCTTGGTGGTCAGCGGGTCGCGCGACCAGCGGCGCATCGCCTCCACATTGTCGGTGGGGCGAATGCCGGAAGCGGCGTTGTCGAACCAGAAGGCCGGGATGGTGTTGCCGGCCACCTCCAGCAGGCGGCGCAGCAGCGGGCCCATGCTGGCGCGGCCGCGCACGGCGGGGGAGAGCAGGATGTAGCCCTCCACCGGCGGCGGCTCGGGCTGGGTGGCGGCCACCAGCAGCACCGCCACGCCCATGCTTTCGCCCATCAGGTACAGCGGCACGCCGGGGTGGCGGGCGCGCAGCAGGCGGGCCACCGCGATGGTGTCGGCCACCAGGGTTGCGCTGCCCGGCCAATAGCCACGATTGGGCGCGGCGCCGAAGCCGCGCTGGTCATGCGCGTACAGCGCCACGCCCTGGCCGGTGAACAGCGGGGCTGGAATGTCGAGGTAGTTCACCGAGTAGTCGCCGAAGCCGTGCACCCCCAGCACCACCGCGCGCGGCGGCCCCGCGGGCAGCCAGGCGCGATAGGGCAACTGCGCGCCATCCGTCATGGTGAAACTGTCGGCCGCCAGGGCGGGCGTGGTGACCGGCGGGCCGGCCGGCATGGTCACCGGGGCGCAGCCGGCCGCCAGCAGCAACAGAACTAGCCAGGCCCGCATGTGTCGCCACCCACCTTCCGGTTTCACCGCGGCCAGCAACGCGGCGGCCGCATGATGGTGGCGTTCGGGCTGCGTCGCCAGCCCCACGCGCCTGGCCTGGCCGGCAGCGCTCAAACGCTTACGGATTATATACTTATCACGGCTCTGGCCCGGCGTTATCCTAGGGGAGGGCCACCACGTTGAGAGCCCGAATGGCAAAGCTGGGAAGCATCGATGCGTAATATTGTCAGCTTCTCATTACAGCGCCGGCCGCTGGTGGTTCTGCTGTTCTTTGCCTTCATCACCGTTGGCCTGGTCGGCTTCACCAAGCTCAACATCGAGGCCTATCCGGACCCGGTGCCGCCGCAGGTGGTCATCATCACCCAGAACCCCGGCCAGAGCGCCGAGGAGATCGAGCGCTACGTCACCATTCCGGTGGAAGTGGCGATGGCGGGCATGCCGAACCTGAACTCGGTGCGTTCCACCAGCCTGTTCGGGCTTTCCGATGTGCGGGTGCAGTTCACCTTCAACTTCACCTACGAACAGGCGTTGCAGCAGGTGCTGAACCGGCTGGCGCAGATCGACGGGCTGCCGGAAGGCGTCCACCCCACCATCTCGCCGCTGTCGCCCATCGGCGAGATCATGCGCTACCGCCTGGTGGGGCCGCCCGGCTTTGGCCTGGCGGATCTGAAGACCCTGCAGGACTGGGTGCTGAACCGCCGCTTCCGCCGGGTGCCGGGGGTGGTGGATGTCACCTCCTTCGGCGGGCTGACCAAGAGCTACAACGTCGCCATCGACCTGCGGCGGATGAATGCCTTCCAACTCAGCTTGCCGGACGTGGTCGCCGCCATCCGTGCCAGCAACGCCACGGTGGGCGCCGGCATCATCCGCGTCGGGCCGCAGGCCGCGGTGGTGCAGGGCATCGGCCTGATCCGCGGCCTGGACGACCTGGGCAAGGTGGTGCTGAACGCCCAGGGCGGCGTGCCGGTGCGGCTTTCCGACATCGCCACGGTGGAGATCGGCAACCTGCCGCGCCTGGGCGTGGCCGGGCATGAGGAAGACAACGACGTGGTGCTGGCCACGGTGCTGATGCGCCGCGGCGAGCAGACCCTGCCCACCATCCGCGCGGTGCAGAACGAGGTGGCGCTGATCAACGCCGGCGGCGTGCTGCCGCCCGGCGTGCGCATCGTGCCGCTGTACGACCGCGAGGACCTGGTGAAGATCACCACCAAGACGGTGGTGAAGAACATCATCGAGGGTGTGGCGCTGATCCTGTTGATCCAGTGGCTGTTCCTGGGTGACCTGCGCGGCGCCATGGTGGTGGCGGCCACGGTGCCCTTTGCCTTCCTGTTCGCCATCGTCACCATGCTGGCGCGGGGCGAAAGCGCCAACCTGCTCTCGCTCGGCGCGCTGGACTTCGGCCTGCTGGTGGATGCCACCGTCATCATGGTGGAGAACATCTATCGCCACCTGGGCCTGGCCCGCAGGCGGGGCGCGCACCCGGTGGCGCCCGCCACGCCGCAAGGGCTTTCCGGCCTGCCGCTGACCATCCTGCGGGCCGCGAGCGAGGTGGACAAGGCGATCTTCTTCTCGGCGCTGATCATCATCGCCGCCTTCATCCCGCTGTTCACCCTGGGTGGCGTGGAAGGCCGCATCTTCGGCCCGATGTCGAAGACCTACGCCTACGCCATCATCGGCGCGCTGATGGCCACCTTCACCATCACCCCGGCCCTGGCCGCGCTGATGCTGAAGGAGGACAGCAAGGAAAGCGACACGCCGCTGGTGCGGGTGCTGCGCTGGGTGCATGCCCGGATGTACGCCGCCGCCATGTCCATGCGCGCGGTGTGCCTGATTTTGGCCGCCATGATGCTGGGCGCCGCCATCATGCTGATGTCCACCCTGGGCGCCGAGTTCCTGCCGACGCTGGAGGAGGGCAACCTGTGGGTGCGCGCCACCATGCCGGGCAGCATCTCGCTGGAGGAAGGCAACGGCACGGTCAACCGCATCCGCGCCGTGCTGCTGGAATTCCCCGAGGTCATCACCGCCACCAGCCAGCAGGGCCGGCCGGATGACGGCACCGACAGCGCCGGCTTCTTCAATGCCGAGTTCTTCCTGCCGCTGAAGCCGCCGGACCAATGGACCACCGCGCCCAACCGCGACGGCCTGGTGCATGCCATGCAGGAACGGCTGTCGCGCGAGTTCCTGGGCATCGAGTTCAGCTACGCCCAGGCCATCAGCGACAACGTGCAGGAAGCGGCTTCGGGCGTGAAGGGCGCCAATGCGGTGAAGGTGTTCGGGCCTGAACTGGACATCATCGTGCAGAAGGCCAACGAGATCCGCGCCCTGATGGCCACCGTGCCCGGCGTGGCCGACCTGGCGGTGTTCCGCGTGCTGGGCCAGCCGACCGTCGCCATCACCATCGACCGCGACCGTGCCGCCCGCTACGGGCTGACCATGGAGGCGGTGAACACCGTGATCCAGGCCGCCATCGGCGGGCGCGAGGCGGGGCGGCTGTACGAACCCGGCGCCGACCGCAACTTCCCCATCATGGTGCGGCTGAACGAAGGCGCCCGCGACAATGTGGAGGCGATCGGCCGCATTCCCATCGGCACCGCGGGCGGCGCCACGCTGGGCGACGTGGCCGATATCCGCCTGGTGGCGGGCACCAGCTACATCTACCGCGAGGACGCCAGCCGCTACGTGCCCATCCGCTTCAGCGTCCGTGGCCGCGACCCGGCCAGCACGGTGGCGGAGGCGCAGCGCCTGGTGGCGGCGCAGATCACCCTGCCGCCCGGCTACCGGCTGGACTGGGTGGGTGAGTTCCGCAACCTGCAGGAGGCCATCGGCCGGCTGATGGTGGTGGTGCCGGCGGCCTTCGTGCTGATTTTGGTGCTGCTGTACGTGCAGTTCAACACGCTGCGGGAAACCCTGCTGGTGTTCGGCATCGTGCCGATGTCCGTCGTCGGTGGCGTGGTGGCGTTGTGGGTGGCCGGGCTGAACTTCAGCGTGCCGGCGGCCATCGGCTTCCTGGCGCTGTTCGGCATCACGGTGATGGAGGGCATCATCATGCTGTCGCACTTCAACCACCTGCGCAGCGAGGGCATGGCCTGGCGGCTGGCGCTGGACCAGGCCGGCGTGGACCGGATGCGGCCGGTCTTCATGACCTGCTTCGCCAGCTTCACCGGCCTGCTGCCGATGGCCCTGGCCACCGGCATCGGCGCCGATGTGCAGAAGCCGCTGGCGCTGGTGGTGGTGGGCGGCATCGGGCTGGTGCCGATCTTCATCCTGGTGGTGTTTCCGGCCATGATCGACCTGCTGGGCAAGCCGAAGAGCGAACGCCATGGCAAGCCCTCGATCTATGAGCCGGTGACCCATTCCTAGGCTCTGATCGGCGCTGACAGCCTCGTGAGCCGGCGTGGTGCCGGCCGCGGGACGAAAGCCCTTGACCCCGGCCGTGCCGCGGCGGTCAGCTTCGCCGCATGAAAAGCGGCGGCGGCGCGGCGGAAGAATGCGACATCCTGGTGGTGGGCGGCGGGCCGGCGGGCAGCACAGCCGCCGCGCTGCTGGCCGAACGCGGCCGCGACGTGGTGCTGCTGGAGAAGGACAGCCACCCGCGCTTCCACATCGGCGAGAGCCTGTTGCCGCGCAACACCGCCATCTTCGACCGGCTGGGCCTGCGGGACCAGGTGGCCGCCATGGGGGTACACAAGCCGGGCGCCGAATTCGTCTCCGACGCCACCGGCCAGCAGGTGCGCTACGCCTTCGCCGATGGGCTGGACAAGGTATTCACCAGCAGTTGGCAGGTGCCGCGCGCCGCCTTCGATGACCTGCTGTTCCGCACCGCCGCCGCCCGCGGCACCCGCGTGGCCGAGCAGACCCGGGTGACCGAGGTGCGCTTCGGCGCCCCGCGGGCGCAGGTGACCGCCCTGGGCGCCGATGGCGCGCCGCGCCACTTCGCGCCGCGCTATGTGCTGGACGCTTCCGGCCGGGACACGCTGCTGGCCAACCGGCTCGGCTCCAAGCAGGCCAACAAGCGCAACACCACGGCGGCGCTGTTCGCGCATTACCACGGGGTGGAACGGCGGGGCGGCGAACTGGAGGGCTTCATCAGCATCCACCTGGTCGAGGATGGCTGGTTCTGGCTGATCCCGCTGCCGGATGACGTGATGAGCGTGGGCTTCGTCGGCAACCAGGCCGCCTTCAAGGGGCATCGCGGCACGCCGGAACAGCTGTTCGCCACCCGGCTGGCCGCCAGCCCCAGCGTCAGCGCGCGCATGCGCGGGGCCAAGGCGATCTCGGGCGTGACCAGCACCGGCAACTTCTCCTACGCCGCCGATTCCTGCTGGGGGGAGGGCTATGCGATGATCGGCGACAGCTTCGCCTTCATCGACCCGGTGTTCTCCAGTGGCGTGCTGCTGGCGATGAGCGCCGGGGAAATGGGCGCCGAGGTGGCCGATGCCTGGCTGAACGACCCCGCCCTGGGCCGCGCCCGCGCCCGCCGGATGGAACGCGACCTGCGGCACGCCATGGGGCGGATCAGTTGGCTGATCTATCGCATCAACACCCCGGCGCTGCGCCACCTGTTCATGGCGCCCAGCAACAAGCTGCGGATGCGCGACGGCCTGGTGAGCCTGCTGGCCGGCAACCTGCGCGGCAGCCGGGACACCATGCTGCCGGTGCTGGCCTTCAAGGGGGTGTACCACCTGATGAGCCTGGCGTTGCGCCTGGGGCTACCGGTGGGGGCGCCGCCGCCGCGCCAGGCGGCCTGAACCTGGCGCGTGAGGGCCCTCAGCGTTCCAGCCGCAACCCGGCGGCCTGCGCCACGCCGCGCCACAGCGTGATTTCCTGCGCGATGCTGGCGCTGAAGGCCGCGGGCGTGGTGCTGAGCGGCTGCGACTGCAACGCCGCCATGCGGTCCCGATAGCCCGGCGTGGCGACCAGCCGGGCCACCTCGGCATGCAGCCGTTCCACGATGCCGGCCGGGGTGCCGGCGGGGGCGAACAGCCCGCACCAGAAGCCGGGCGGCATCTCCGGGAAGCCGGCCTCGGCGAAGCTGGGCACCGCGGGCAGGCCGGGCAGGCGCTGGCTGCCGGTGACGGCCAGCGCCCGCACCCGGCCGGCGGCCAGCGGCGCGGCGGTGGGGGCGGCGTCCAGCAGCGCCATGGAAAGGTCGCCGGCGGCGACGGCGTTGGCCACCTCCACGCTGCCGCGATAGGCCACGTAGGTGAAGCGGGTGCCGGCGCGGCTGTTCAGCAATTCGGTCGCCAGTTGAAAGCTGGCGGCGGGGCTGCCGTAATTCGCCCGGGCCGGGTTGGCGCGGGCAAAGGCCAGCAACTCCGCCAGCGTGCGATGCGGGCTTTCCGCCGGCACCAGCAGCACCAGCGGGTAGGCCGCCAATGGCGAGATCGGCGCCAGGTCCCTCAGCGGGTCATAGGGCAGCCGGTCATCGGTGGCGGGGTTGAACACGATGGGCCCGCTGGCCGCCACCAGCAGCGTCAGGCCATCCGGCCGCGCCTTGGCCACCAGTTCCGTGCCCAGGATGGCCTGGGCGCCGGGGCGGTTCTCCACCACGGCCGGCTGGCCCAGCGCCTCGCCCAGGTGCTGCGCCAGCAGCCGGGCGGCGATGTCGTTGGAACCACCGGGGCCATAGGGCACCACGATGCGCAGGGGCCGGTCCGGCCATGCCTGGGCACGCGCGGTGCGGGCCATGGGCGCCGCCAGTGCCAGTGCGGCCAGCCCTCGTCGGGTCAGCATGGCCGTTCCTCCCTTGCCGATGGGGCAGGCGCCAGCGGCACCTGCCCGTTTCGGCAAGCTTAGGGCGTCATCGCCTGGGGTGGAATCACCGAAAGGCGTCAATCACGCGCTGCATCAATCAGCTAGCGCAGCGACGGCGCCTTGGCCTCGCGGAACTTGCCGCCGGCCTCGGCGATCTCCCGCAGCAGCGGCGCCGGGGCCCAGCGCGCGCCGTAGCGCTGATGCCAGGCGGCGATCTGGTTGTAGACCGCCTGGGCGCCGATGGTGTCGGCCCAGAACATCAGCCCGCCGCGATAACGCGGGAAGCCGAAGCCGTTCAGCCACATCACGTCGATGTCGGAAGCCCGCAGCGCCTTGCCCTCGGCCAGGATCTTGCAGGCTTCGTTCAGCGAGGCGAACAGTAGCCGCTGCAGGATCTCCTCATCGGTGAAGACCTTCTGCTCGATGCCCAGCTCGGCGGCCACTTCGCGGGCGATCTGGTCCACGATCGGGTCCGGGTGCGGGGTGCGGTCGCCGGCTTCGTAGCGGTACCAGCCGGCGCCGGTCTTCTGGCCCTTGCGGCCCATCTCCACGATGCGGTCGGCCACCGGCCACTTGCGATAATTCGGGTCGGCCGCCGCACGGCGCTTGCGCGTCATGTAGTTCACGTCCAGCCCGCTCAGGTCGTTCACCGCGAAGGGGCCCATCGGGTAGCCGAAGTTCACCATCACCCGGTCGATCTGCTCCGGCCGGGCGCCTTCCTCCACCATCAGGTTCTGCTCAAGGCCGAACGGGATGCGGCTGCGGTTGGCCACGAAGCCATCGCAGTTGCCGGCATAGGCACTGATCTTGCCGATGGCACGGCCGAGCTTCATGCCCGCCGCCATGGTCTCCGGCGCGGTCTTCGTTCCCTCCACCACCTCGAACAGCTTCATCACGTTGGCGGGGGCGAAGAAGTGGGTGCCGGCCACCGCTTCCGGCCGCTTGGTCACTTCCGCGATCTTGTCGATATCCAGCGCCGAACTGTTGGTGAACAGCAGCGCGCCCGGCTTCATCACCGCGTCCAGCCTGGCGAAGACTTCCTGCTTCACCGGCATCTGCTCGAACACCGCCTCGATCACCGCGTCGCAATCGGCAATCGCCTCATAGCCTGCCACCGGGTCGATCAAGGCCAGGCGCTTGTCCATCTCGGCCTGGGTCAGGCTGCCGCGCTTCACGCTGACGGCGTAGTTGGCGCGGATGCGTTCCATGCCGCGGTCCAGGGCTTCCTGCGTCGCGTCCATCAGCTTCACCGGCAGGCCGCTGTCGGCGAAGCTCATGGCGATGCCGCCGCCCATGGTGCCGGCACCCACCACCGCGGCGGTCTTCACCTCCGGAGCCACGGTGTCCTTCGGCAGTTGCGGCAGGCGGGCCACTTCGCGTTCGGCGAAGAAGGCGTAGCGCAGCGCCTTCGCCTCCTCGGAATTCTCCAGCGCGGCGAACAGCCGGCGTTCCTCGGCCAAACCCTCCGCACAGGGCAGGGTGGTGGCGGCTTCCACCGCGGCAATGGCGCTGAACGGCGCCGGCTGGCCGCGCGCCTTGCGGGCGATGGCCTTGCGCTGGGCCTCGAACAGGCCGGCCTCGGCGCTGGCCGGCGGCTTTTCGCTGATCCGGCGCAGGCCCTTGCCGGCCACGGATTTGGCGAAGGCGATGGCGGTGGCGCGCAGGTCCTTGGTCTCGACCAGTTCATCGACGATGCCGAGCGCCTTGGCTTCCGGCGCCGGCACATGGCGGCCGCTGACGATCATCTCCAGCGCCGCCTTGGCGCCGATGAGGCGCGGCAGCCGCTGGGTGCCGCCGCCGCCCGGGATGACGCCGATGAGCACTTCCGGCAGGCCGACCTTGGCGCTGGGCACGGCGATGCGCCAGGTGCAGCACAGCGCGTGTTCCAGCCCGCCGCCGAGCGCATAGCCATGGATGGCCGCCACGATGGGCTTGCTGCACATGTCCAGCGCGTCGTAGCTGCGCCGCGCCGGCGTCTCGCGCTTGGTGCCGAAGCGGCGGATGTCGGCGCCGGCGATGAAGCTGCGGCCGGCGCCGATCAGCACCAGGGCCCGCACCGCCGGGTCTGCCTCGGCCTGGTCCACGCTGGCGATGATGCCTTCGGAGACGCCGGCACCCAGGGCGTTGACCGGCGGATTGTCGATGGTGATGATGCCGATGCCGTCCTCGACGGCGTAATGCACCACGTCCTGCTCGCTCATGGCGTCGCTCCCGTTGCGTTTCCTGGCCGCAGGATTCCCACGCGCGGCCCGGTCGCGCAAGAACGCGGGGCAGCCATTCCATGCCGGACGGCATGCAAAGCTTGACCTTCAGCCCCTTGACGCCGCAAGGGACGCCCTAAGATCCTGGAATTAAGTTCCCCCATGCCCTTCAATGACCTGGCGGCCCCCCTGAAGGCCGCCCTGACCGAACGCGGCTACGCCGAAGCCACCCCCGTGCAGGCCGCGGTGCTGGACGCTTCCACCGCCGGCCGCGACCTGCTGGTTTCCGCCCGTACCGGCAGCGGCAAGACCGTGGCCTATGGCCTGGCGATGGCCGCCGAGTTGCTGGGCGGCGAGGACCGCCTGCCGCCGGCCGGCGCGCCGCTGGCCCTGGTGGTGGCGCCGACGCGCGAGCTGGCCCTGCAGGTGAAGACCGAGCTGACCTGGCTCTATGCCCCCGCCGGGGGCCGGGTGGTTTCCGTGGTCGGCGGCATGGACCCGCTGACCGAACGCCGGGCGCTGAATGCCGGCGCGCACATCGTGGTGGGCACCCCGGGCCGCATGCGCGACCACCTGGAACGCTCCAACCTGCGGCCGGACCAGCTGCGCGTGGTGGTGCTGGACGAAGCCGACGAGATGCTGGACCTGGGCTTCAAGGAAGAACTCGAAGCCATCCTGGACGAAATTCCGGCCGAACGCCGGACGCTGATGTTCTCCGCCACCGTGCCGCGCGGCATCGCGGCGCTGGCCAAGGGCTACCAGAAGGACGCGCTGCGCCTGGAAGTGGGCGGCGGCGACCCGCAGCACGTGGACATCGAGTATCGCGCCAGCGTGGTGGCGCCGTATGAGCTGGAACGCGCCGTGGTGAACCTGCTGCGGCTGGAAGACCCGGCGGTGGCCATGGTGTTCTGCGCGACTCGCGCCGCCGTGGCCCGGCTGCACGGCAACCTGACCGAGCGCGGCTTTTCCACCGTGGCGCTGTCGGGCGAGCTCAGCCAGGCCGAACGCACCCGCGCGCTGCAGAACCTGCGCGACGGCCGCGCCCGGGTTTGCGTCGCCACCGACGTGGCCGCCCGCGGCATTGATTTGCCGGAACTGGCGCTGGTGATCCACGCCGAGCTGCCGCGCGACCCGGAGACGCTGCTGCATCGTTCGGGCCGCACCGGCCGGGCCGGGCGCAAGGGCATCAGCCAGTTGATCGTGCCGCACAACAAGCGCCGGCTGGCCGAGCGCCTGCTGATGGCGGCCCGGGTCCAGGCCAACTGGACCCCGGTGCCCTCGGCCGACGCGGTGCGGGCGCGGGATGCCGAGCGAATCGGCGAGAAGGCGGCGCTGCTGGCGGCCGAGACCCCCAGCGACGAGGACCTGGCGATCGCCCGCGCCCTGCTGGCCAACCCGAGCATGGCCGAGGCCGGGCCGGAAGGCGTGGCGGCGGCGTTGATCCGCGTGCTGCGTGGCCCGCTGCCGGCGCCGGAGGAAATCTCCGAGGAGCGGCCGCAGCGCACCGAGCGGCCGGACTACCGCGACCCGCGTTCCGACCAGCGGGTTGACCGCGATGGCCCGCGCGACCCGAGCCAGGAAGGCGTGTGGTTCCGCATGGATGTGGGCCGGGACGGCAATGCCGACCCGCGCTGGCTGCTGCCCTTCCTGTGCCGCCGGGGCCATGTGACCCGGCAGGAGATCGGCCGCATCCGCATTCAGGACAATGAGACGCAGTTCGAGGTGGCGCCCTATGCCGCGGCGCGCTTCGACGTCGCCTCGCGCAAGGCCACCGGCGAGAATGCCGAGATCCGCATCGAGCCGATGCAGGCGCTGCCGCGGGCGCCGCGTGGGCCGGCCGGGCCGCCGAATGAGCGGGCCTATCCGTCCCGGTCGGCGGGGCCGGAGCGGGCTTCGCATCGCGGGCCGCGCAAGCCGCGCGGGTAGGGCCGGCGCCGTTCGGGGCGAACGCCGCGAACGGCCCGCCTGAACCTGGTCCTTGCCGCCAGCGGCCCAGGTCAAGTTCCCAGGCGCTGCTTCACGCCCTTCGGTGAGGCACCTCGGGCGATCAGGCGCCGGGGCGGCTTCCGCTCAGCTTGCTGCGCGGAGTTGCTCCAGTTGGTTGTTTCAGCGCGCGAATCACGCCGTTCGGTGACGCCGCCCTGCCGGTATCCGCGCTA
>CANBXZ010000018.1 GCA_947373495.1 Acetobacteraceae bacterium | reverse complement strand
GCCATCGACCCCGAACTGGTGCAGGAAGCCACGCGGGAGCGCGGCGACCGTGCCGCCTATGCCCGCGCGCTGTCGCTGGCGGACCCGGATTTCATCGGCACCTTCGCCGACAATGCCGGCCCGACGATCGCGTGGCTGGAAGGGCTCGGCGTGAAGTTCGACGTCCTGCCGACGCAGTTCCTCACCACCTCCCAGCCGCGGCTGCTGCCGGTGGGTGGTGGCCTGGCGCTGGTGGAAGCCCTGGCGGCGCGGGCCGAGGCGCTGGGCGTGAGCTTCCACTACGAAACCACCGCGAACGCGCTGGTGCAGGACGACGACGGCGCCGTGATTGGCCTGAAGGCCCGCCGCGCCGGCCGCGCGGTGACCTTCCACGGCAAGGTGGTGCTGGCCTGCGGCGGGTTCGAGGGCAATGCCGAGATGCAGACCCGCTACATCGGCCCGCGCAGCGTGCATCTGCGGCCGATCTGCAAGGGCGGCTACTTCAACCGCGGCGAGGGCATCCGCATGGCGCTGGACATCGGCGCCGCGCCCTGCGGCGACTTCGGCAGCTTCCATGCCGAACCGGTGGACCCGCGCTCCGGCGTTTCGGAGCCGTCGCTGTTCATCTTCCCCTACGGCATCCTGGTGAACAAGGACGGCGAGCGCTTCGTGGATGAAGCGCCGGGCACGGTGGACGCGCATTATGAACGCGTGACGCGCCGCATCTACGAACAGCGCGATGGCATGGCGTATGTGGTGCTGGACGCGCGCCACCTGACCATTCCGAACTACCGCCTGGCCATCCGCACCGACCAGCCGCCGGTGGTGGCGGCGAGCATCGGCGAGTTGGCCGGCAAGCTCGGCCTGCCGGTGGCGGCGCTGGAAGCCACCGTGGCGCGCTACAACGCCGCCTGCGTGCCGGGCCCCTGGCAGCCGCTGGTGGCCGATGGTGTCCACACCGCCGGCCTGACCCCGCCCAAGAGCAACTGGGCCACGCCGCTGGCGGAGGGCCCGTTCCACGCCTACCCCATCATGTCCGCCAATGTGTTCACCTTTGGCGGGGTCAAGATCGACGGCAGCGCCCGGGTGCTGGACCATGACGGCAACGCCATTGCCGGGCTCTACGCCGCCGGTGAGGTGGTGGGGCTGTTCTGGGGCACCTATACCGGCGCCACCAGCGTGCTGAAGGGCCTGGTGTTCGGCCGGCTGGCCGGGCAGGACATCGCGGGCCGCCGCAATGCCTGAGCCGCGCATCGCCCTGGTGACCGGCGCGGCCGGTGGCATCGGCGCCGCCTGCGCGCAGGCGCTGGCGGAAGCCGGCTGGAACCTGGCGCTGGCCGATGCGCGGGAGAGCTTCGGCGTTGCCGCCGCGGCGCGCGCGCAGGGCCGCCGCGCCCTGCCGCTGGCGCTGGACGTGACCAGCAAGGCCAGCGTGGAGGCCATGGTGGCGGCGACCCTGGCGGAATACGGCCGGGTGGACGCGCTGGTGAACGTGGCCGGCGTGGTTGGCTTCGGCAGCGCCGCCGAAATGCCCGAGGCCGAGTGGGACCGGGTGATCGCCATCAACCTGAAGGGCAGCTTCCTGTGCTGCCAGGCGGTCATCGCGCCGATGCGCGCGCAGGGCGGCGGGCGCATCGTCAACATCGGCAGCATCATCGGCAAGAACGGCGGCAATGCGCGGCCCTGGATCGACCGTGGCGAGCAGCAGCGCAGCAGCAGCATCGCCTATGGCGTCTCCAAGGCCGGGGTGCATGCGATGACGTCCTTCCTGGCCAAGGAATTGGCCGCCGACAACATCGCGGTGAATGCCGTGGCGCCGGGGCCCATCGCCTCCGCCATGACCACCGCCTTTCCGGAGGCGCTGCGCGCGCTGATCCCGGCCGGCCGCATGGGCCGGGCCGCGGAAGTGGCGCGCGTGGTGGCCTTCCTCGCCTCGCCGGAGACCAGCTTCGTCACCGGCGAGATCATCGACGTCAACGGCGGCATGTGGATGGATTGAGATGAGCAAGATGCGGATTTGGCACCACAGCTTCACCGTGCTGGAAAAGCTGCCGCCCTATGCGGCGGCGATGGCGGCGCACTTCGAGAAGGTGGCGCGGCCGGACACGGAAGTGGTGATGCACGGCATGCACGCCGACACCTACCAGACCAACTATCCGGGCAACGACATTCAGTACGGCTACTTCCAGGTGCTGCACGCCCAGCAATTCCTGATGGGCGCGGTGCAGGCCGAGGAGCAGGGCTTCGACGCCTTCGCCATGATGACGCTGCCGGAACCCTGCATCCAGGAATGCCGGTCGCTCGTGGACATTCCCGTGGTGGGCTACGGCGAAAGCGCCATGACGGTGGCCAGCCTGCTCGGCCAGCGCATCGGCATGCTGGCCTTCATCAAGGAGATGCTGCCGACGCTGGACCGCAATGCGGAACGGGTTGGGCTCGGCGGCCGCTGGGTGGGCGCGCATGATGTCGGCTTCGGCTTCAACGACGTGCTGGCCGCCTACAGTAACCCCGAGCCGCTGCTGGAACGCTTCCGCGCCGCCGCCCGCGTGCTGATCGCCAAGGGCGCCGATGTCATCATCCCCGGCGAGGCGCCGCTGTGCATGCTGCTGAACCGCGCCGGCATCGCCGAGGTGGATGGCGTGCCGCTGGTGGACAGCCTGGCCGCCACGATCAAATGCGCCGAGATGCTGGTGGACCTGCGCCGCAGCACCGGGGTGAAGCAGAGCAAGCGCGGCTACTTCGCCGCCACCCCGCCGCGCGCCCGGCTGAAGGAATTGTGGGCGTTCTACGGCCTGGACAAGGTCTCGCCCTGATGCGCCGCCGTACCCTGCTGGGCGCTGCCGCCGCCTGGCCGCTGGCGGCCCGGGCGCAGGAGCGTTTCCCCAGCCGACCGCTGCGCTTCATCGTGCCCTTCGCCGCCGGCGGCAGCACCGACGCGCTGTCCCGCCTGGCAGCGCAGATGCTGAACGAGAAGCTGGGCCAGCCGGTGGTGGTGGAGAACATCGCCGGCGCCGGCGGCACCATCGGCGCCCAGAAGGTGGTGGAAGCCCCGGCCGATGGCTACACGCTGATGGGCGGCACGCCGGGGCCCATCACCATCAACCCGCATCTGATGGCGCGGCTGCCGTACGACGTGCTGCGCGACCTGGCGCCGGTGGTGTTCCTGGGCGACAGCCCCGGGGTGCTGGTGGTGCCGAAGGGCTCGCCCCTGCAGGATGTGCGGCAGGTGGTGGCCCAGGCCAAGGCGCGGCCGATGACCTTCGCCTCGGCCGGCGTCGGCTCCTTCGCCCATCTGGCCGGGGAGTTGTTCCGCTGGCGGGCCGGGCTGGAGATGACGCATGTGCCCTATCGCGGCACCGCCCCGGCGGTGACCGACCTGCTGGCCAACCGGGTCGACCTGATGATGGAGAACTACCCCAGCGTGCAGCCCTGGATCGCTTCCGGCGACCTGCGCGTGCTGGCGGTGGGGTTGGGCAAGCGCTTCAGCCTGCTGCCGCAGGTGCCCACCATGGCCGAAGCCGGCGTGGCGGAGTGCGAGGCTTCGTCCTGGTTCGGCGTATTCGCCCGCAGCGGCACGCCAGCCGCGGTGATCGCCGCGCTGAACCAGGCGGTGAATGACAGCCTGCGCACGCCGGCGGTAACGGCCAAGCTGACCGAACTGGGGGTGGAGGCCACCGGCGGCACGCCGGAAGCCTTCCGCGCCCTGGTTGAGAAGCGGTTGGCGGAAATGGGCCAGGTGGTGCGCGCGGCCGGCATTCAGCCGCAGTAGGTCAAAGGTCCGCCTTCCAGATCCACAGCGCCACCAGCGTGGCCACTGCCGCGCCGGCCAGCATCACCGCCGGGCCGGCGTGGCCGAGGTCCCGCGCCAGGGCGGCCCACAATGCCAGCACCGCCACGCCCACCGCCATGCCCCCCACCAGGGAGGCGCGGGATTTCTTGATCTGCCCGCCATCCAGCGGCGTCAACGCGGCCATGGCGGCTATTCCGCCGCGGCCAGCCGGGGCGTGCCGGCGGCCGGGTTGTCGGTGGTGTGGCGCACGCGCTTCAGGTCCGGCCGCACGAAGCGGGTGTTGTAGCCGTTGAACACGTGCTGCAGCAGGCCGCACTTCAGGTCGCTGGTGCCAAAGAACCAGTCCGCCACCGGGTAGGTGAGGTTGAAGTTGCGTTCCATCATGATGGCGGTGTTGTGGTGCGCGGCGTGGTGTCGGCGGATGCTGTTCACCAGCGGGATGTGCCGCACCAGGCTGTCATCCTTCACATGGCAGCAGAAGTGGAACAACTCGTAGTTCAGGTACAGCGCGGTGTTGGTCACCAGCACCAGCCAGCCGGCATTCGGCAAGCCCGCCAGGTTCAGCGCCGCCGCCGGCACCAGGCTGATGAGCATGAAGGTCACCAGCGCATAGGGCGGGAAGAACACGATCCGGAAGTCCCGGCTGCTGTCCACGGTGTATTCGTTTTCGGTGAAGAACTGGTGATGCGCCAGGGTATGGCGCTTGTAGATGCCCATCAGCCCCGGGATCGGCCGGTGCATGACGTATTTGTGGATCCACCACTCGAACACGTTGGAGAACACGAAGGCCGCCGGCACCACCAGCCATTCATACCAGGCCGGGCCGGTCATCTGGCGGATGCTGTACCAGACCAAGGCGCCCCCCAGCGCGTAGATCAGCGCCACATGTGCCCAGCCGCTGTACAGCCGGCCGATCTTGCCGCGGAAATCGGCGCGGAACGCCTGCTGGCGCCGCGAGAGGCGTTCCCGCCGTGCCTCGGCCGTGGTTGCGGACATCGGACCTGCTCCCGCCCTTATGGTGGGCGGTGATATATCAGCCCTTAGCCGTCCTGGTCCAGCGTCGCGCGGGTGAAGGCTTCGATGTAGTCCATCAGCCGGTCGGAAGCGGCGGCGGCTTCATCCGGGTTGCCGGCGGCGATGGCGCGGGCCAGCGCGGCATGCACTTCGGCCGAAGGTGCCAGCTCGGCGCTGCGGCGCCAGTGGATGAACCAGAACCGGCGCGACAGCCCATGCATCAGCGCCATGGTGGCGGTGGCGAATTCATTGCGCGCCGCCTGCAGCACCGCCTGGTTCAGCGCCTGGTCCAGCCGCAGGAAGGCGGTTTCGTCGTTGCGGGCCACCGCCTGCTCCATGCCGATGGCCAGTTCGCCGAAGCGGGCGCGCTGGCCGGCATCCGCCCGGCGGGCGGCGGTGCGGGCCACCAGGCGCTCGATCTCCCGCCGCACTTCCAGCAGGCGCAACTGCTCATGCACGTCCACCGCCGCCACCACCACGCCGCGGCGGGGCAGAATCCGCACCAGCCGTTCCCGCGCCAGGCGTTGCAGGGCTTCGCGGATCGGGGTGCGGCCGAAGGCCAGGCGCGTGGCCAGCTGGGCTTCGCTCACCACCTCACCCGGCGGCAGCGCCAGGGTGACGATCGCTTCCTCCAGCGCGCGATAGGCGCGTTCCGTCAGGGTCTCGGCGGTGCGGCGTGGGCGGCGGGCAGGCGAGGCATCAGGCATTGCCGGCCTATGCCTTCGGCTTTGTGTTACCGCAACATCAAGGATCAGTTGACAGCATCCCCGATTGCCATCATGGTCCGCCGCAGCAAATATATCAGCCGAGCGGAAACCGCCGGGTTTAGGGAGAAAACGTACCAACGCCACGCAAGTGGCATGGGTACAGCGACAAGGCGCGGTGAGGGGTTTCCCTTCACCGCGCCTTTTCGTTTTCAGGCCCGGTTGGCGTCAGGCCTCGGCGTGTTCAGGCCAGGGCGCGCAGCTCCGCCTCCAGCTCCTCGCTGGTCAGCTCCCAGGCATTGTCCAGCAGCGCCACCACGCCGCGCATGAAGGGTTCCACCAGCGCCAGCGCCCGGCTGCTGTCCCCCAGGTGGTCGCACAGCAGCGCCAGGGCCAGTTGGCGCGGGCCGTCGCCCTCATAGGTCCATTCGTAGCCGGCCGGGGAGAACGCCTGCACGTCGAAGCGCGGGTCCAGCGGCAGGCCGTCCACCGTCACCTGTGCGCCGCCCAGGCCGCGGCCGCCTTCGTAAAGCTTCATGGCGCTGCGGCCTCCTCGAAGATGATGACGGAGCGAATGGCCTCGCCACGCTTCAGGGCGGCGAAGCCTTCGTTGATGTCCTCCAGCCGAATCCGCGCCGTCACCAGCGAATCCAGTTGCAGGGTGCCTTCCAGGTAGGCGCGCGCCATCGCCGGAAAATCCTGCTGCGGCCGGGCGCCGCCATAGCTGGACCGGATGATGCGCTTTTCCTGCATCAGGCTGCCCCAGCGGAAGCTGGCTTCCTCGGTCACGCCCATCTTGCCCAGCCACACCACCTGGCCGCCGGGGCGCACCGCTTCCATGCTGGTGCGGAAGCCGGCCAGCACGCCCGCGGCCTCCAGCACCACATCGGCGCCGCGCCCCGCGGTCAGTGCCCGTGCCAGGTCGGCCGGGTCCTGGGTGGCCGGGTCGCACAGCACGGTGGCGCCCAGGCTGCGCGCCATCTCCCGTCGCGCCGGGTTGGGGTCCACGGCGATGACCTGCGCCGCGCCGGCCAGCCTGGCGCCCTGCACCGCCGCCAGCCCCACCGCGCCGGCGCCGATCACCATCACCACCTGGCCCCATTGCACCCGGGCAACACGGGTGGCGCCGCCAAAGCCGGTCATCACCGCGCAGCCCAGCAGGCAGGCGCGGTCCAGCGGCATCTCGGCCGGCACTTTCACCGCCTGCTGCGCCGGCACCACGACGTAGTCGCTGAAGCCGCCCAGGTACATCAACTGGTGCAGCGGCGTGCCGTCGTCGCAGGCCAGCCGGGTGCGGCCGTCGAAATGCGCCGCCTTCGGGCCATTCGCCAGGTACTGGGTGCAGAGGATCGGCTGGCCACCCTCGCAGTAGAAGCACTGGCCGCAATGCGGATTCCAGCTCAGCACCACCGGGTCACCCACGGCCAGGGCGGAGACGCCTGCGCCCAGCGCCGCCACCACGCCGGCCGCCTCATGCCCCAGCACCGCCGGCAGGGTGCAGGCCAACTGGCCCTCGATCACCTCCAGGTCGGTGTGGCACAGGCTGGCGGCCTTCACCCGCACCAGCACGTCGCCCGGCCCCAGCGGGCCGAGCGTGATCCGCTCCACCCGCATCGGCTGGCCGACCTGGCGCAGCACGGCGGCGCGGGCGGTGCGGATGCTCATGCGCCGCAGCGCACCAGGCCATCCACCGCCAGGCAGCCCCAGGGGCCGGCGATGACCGGGTTCACCTCGGCTTCCTCCACCTTGTCGCCGGCGGCGGCGACGAACTGGCTGAAGGCGGCCACGGTGGCGGCCAGCGCCGTCACGTCGCACTTCGGCGCGCCCCGAAAACCATCCAGCAGCGGGAAGCCCTGCAGGCTGCGCAGCATCTCCTCCGCTCGCGCCGGGGAGATCGGCGCCAGGTCCAGCGTCACGTCGCGCCACAGCTCGGCCTGCACGCCGCCGGTGCCCACCAGCAGCATGGTGCCGAATTGCGGGTCCCGCCGGGCGCCGAGGATGATCTCCACGCCCTTCTGCGCCATGCGCTGCACCAGCACGCCGTCCAGCCGGGCCGTCGGCGCGTGCTTGGCGGCGCTGGCCATGATCTCGGCGAAGGCGGCCTGCACCGCGGCGGCGTCGGCCAGGTTCAGCTTCACCCCGCCCACTTCGGTCTTGTGGGCAATGTCCGGGCTGTCCAGCTTCAGCACCACCGGGAAGCCCACGGCGCCGGCGGCATCGGCGGCGGCTTGGGCGGTGGCGCAGCGGCGGTCTTCCGCCACCGGCACGCCAACCTGGGCGAACAGCGCCTTGGCTGCCGCTTCCATCAGCACCGCCTGGCCGCCGGGCAGGCTGGCCACCGCCGCCGCCACGCCGGCCGCCGCCACCCCGGCCGGTGCGGCCTGGGGCGCATAATGCTCATTCCACAGCTTGATGGCCTTCATCAGCCGCCGCATGGAACGGAACAGCGGCACCACCGGGGAGCCATCCGCCGCCGCCGCGCCGGGGCCTTCCAGCTGTTCCGGCAGCCACGCCACGACGATGGGCTTGCCGCCCTTCAGCGTCAGGTCGGCAATCTCGGCAATGCGGCCCGGCGTGCTCTGGAAGTGGCTGTACACCTGGGGATAGACGATGACGCCGTATTGCGGGTCCGCCATCATGGCCAGCACGCATTCGCCGAAGCTGGCCGGGTTGCTGGCGGCCTGGGCGGTCAGGTCGCAGGGGTTGCGGGCGGCGCCGAAGTCCGGAATGGCAGCGCGCAACACCTTCTCGGCTTCCGGGCGGGGCTGCGGCATGGCCAGGTCCAGCGCCTCGGCGTGGTCGGCGGCCATGATGCCGGCACCGCCCGAGGCGGTCACGATGGCGACGCCCGGTGCGCTGGGCTTGCCGGCCTTGGCGAAGAAGCCGGCGGTTTCCAGCAGCGCGTCGTAGTCCTCCACCTCCACCATGCCGGCGCGACGGAAGGCGGCGCTCCAGGCCGCGGCGCTGCCGGCCAGCGAGCCGGTGTGGGAAACCGCGGCGGCCGCCCCGGCCTCACCCCGGCCGAGCTTCAGCACCACGATGGGCTTGCCGGCGGCACGCGCCCTGTCGCCCAGTTCAAACAGGCGGCGGCCGTCGCGCAGCCCTTCCACCGCCAGCGCCACCACCTTGCATTCCGGCATGGCGAGTTGGTAGGCGGCCAGGTCGCACACATCCAGGTCGGTGGCGTTGCCGGCCGTGGTCATGTGGCAGACGCTGAAGTTGCGCTCAGCCGCCTGCATCAGCGCATAGCCCAGCGCGCCGGACTGACTGGTGATGGCGACCCCGCCGGCCGGCGCGGTCATGCGCGGGTATTCCGGCATGAAGGTGACCCCGGCCTTCAGCACATGGTCGACGATGCCGAGGCAGTTCGCCCCCAGCAGCGGCACGCCCAGGGCGCGGGCGGTGTCCCGCAGCAGCGCTTCCTCGGCCTGGCGTTCGGCGATGCCGGTTTCGCCATAGCCGGAAGCGAAGACGATGACGCCGCCGGCGCCCTTGGCCGCCACGCGCTGCAGCGCCTCCAGCACGCCTTCGCGCGGCATGGCCAGCAGCACGCAGTCGGGGTTGTCCGGCATCGCCTCGATGCTGCCGTAGCAGGGGCGGCCATGCAGTTCCTGGCCGGCGTATTTCGGGTTCACGCCCCAGACCGGGCCGGGGAAGTTGATGTTGTTGGTCAGGCTGCGGGCGCCGAAGCTGGTGGCATTCGCCGAAACGCCGATGACGGCGATGCTGCGGGGCGACAGCAGGCGCCGCAGGGAAGCCGGGTCACGAATCTTCTCCGGCGCGCTGTCGCGCGACATCTCAGGTGCAGCCAAGCCGCCCTCCCGTTGGTTCGTTCAAGGACCGGGAAACCGTAGCCGTGGCTTCCCCGTGCCACAAGCCGCGCGCCACGGCGACCGCGGCCGATACAACCGGGCTGGCTTTGCCGGCCTATCCGGCCGAACGGTTCGTGCCGGCCTATCCGGCCGAACAGTTCGTGCCGGCCTATCCGGCCGAGGCACGCGAGCGGCGCTGGGCCACCGGTACCGCCGCCGTGCCGATGATGCCGGCGGCGGCCAGCCCTTCCAACTCGGCAGGGGCAAGCCCCAGCACCTCGCCCAGCACCGCGGCATTGTGCTCGCCCAGCGTCGGCGCCGGGCTGCGCACCGGCAGCGGGCCGCCACCGGCCGGGCGGAAGGCCGAGGATAATTGCAGATGGCTGCCGACGAAGGCGCGCTGGGTTGGCTGGAACACCTGGCGCGCCACCAAGTGCGGGTCCTGGTGCAGCAGGGCCGGGTGGCGGCACACCCCGGCGGCGATGCCGGCGGCCTGCAACGCCGCCATCGCCGCTTCGTCGGAGCGCTGGTGGGTCCAGGCGGCAACCAGGGCTTCCAACTCGGGCTCGCGGGCGCGGCGGGCGGCCAGGGGCAGCCCGGCCAGGTCCTCGCGCCCCAGCAGCCCGGCCAGCCGGGCCCAGGCGGCATCATCCTGCACCGCCAGCGCCAGCCAGCTATCCGCCGCCACGCAAGGGAAGACGCCATGCGGCACCATGCCGGGGTGGCGGTTGCCCAGCCGCCCGCCGGGCGTGCCGGTCACGCTCTGGGCCACGATGAAGGGCGCCACCAGCGGGAACATGCACTCCACCTGGCTCAGGTCGATATGCTGGCCCTCGCCGCTGGCCTGGCGGTGCAGCAGTGCCACCAGCAGCGCGGCGGCGGCGTTGTGGCCGCCCACCGGGTCGCCATAGGCCAGGTGGTTGGTCATCGGCGGCCAGTCCGCCTGGCCGGAAACGCTGGGCAGGCCCGAGGCATGTTCCAGCGTGGAACCATAGGCCCGGGCGTCCTTCCAGGCGCCGGTGCTGCCGAAAGCGGCCATGGAGACCATCACCAGGTCCGGCCGTTCCCGCCGCAGCACCGGGTAGTCCAGCCCCAGCTTGGGCAGCACCTCGGCGGCGTAGTTCTCCACCACCGCATCGCTGAGCCGCACCAGGCGCTTGACCAGCGCCACGCCCTCCGGCCGGGTCAGGTCCAGGGTGATGCCGAGCTTGTTGCGGTTCTGGGCGTTGAAGCGGCTGTTCCGTTCGTACTGCTTCTCGGCGAAGAAGGCCGGGCGCGGGTCCACGCCGCGCCACCAGTCCGGGTAGGCGCAGGCCTCCACCTTGATGATGCGGGCACCAAGATCCCCCAGCATGCGGGTACAGATCGGCCCGGCCCAGCCCATGGAAAGGTCCAGCACCGTCATGCCGGCCAGCGGCAGGCCAGTGGCCGGGGCCGCCGGCTGGGGCCGTGGGGCCGGCACGGGCAGGGCGTCGTGCTCGCCGGCCAGTGGCGCGCGGCCGGTGCGCCGCGGCGGGGTGCGGGTGAGGTATTGCGGCAGGGCAGGGCCCTCGAACCGCGCGCCGCCCACCTCCACCGTGCCGAAGGCGCCGCGTGCCCGGTGCGCCGGCAGCGCCAGCAGCCGGGCCATGTCCGGCACCTCCACGAAGGGCAGGCGGCGGGTCAGGGCTTCCTCGAACCAGCTTTGGGCGCTGCGGGTCAGCAGGCGCGGCACGAACTGCGCTTCCAACTCCGCCGCGCGGGCCATGCGGTTGGGGCCCACCACCAGGTCCGGGTCGTGGCCCAGTTCCGGCAGGCCGACCATGTCGCAGAAGCCGCGCCACTGCGCCGGGGTGACGATGGTCACGCCCAGCCAGCCCTCGGCGCAGGGGAACACGCCCTGGGGCGAAGTGGGGAAGTGCTTGTTGACGCCGTAGCGCCTGACCTGCTCCGGGGTCATCATGGCCTGGGCGATGTGGTATTCCGCCACCGCCAGGTTGGCTTCCAGCAGGCTGGTTTCCAGCCGCCGCCCGCCCTGGGCGCGGCCATGCAGTGCCGCCGCGGCGCCGATGAAGGCGGCGATGCCGCCGACCACCGCCCCGGCCTCGCCGCCATGCAGTGCCGGCGGCCCGGCTGCCGGCCCGGTGGTGAAGTACACCCCCGCCATGCCGCGCAGCACCGCATCCGGCGCGGCGTAATCCCGGTACGGCCCGCTGTCCCCGAATGGGGAGATCGCCATGCTCACCAGCCCCGGCAGGTGCTGGCCCAGCGGGTTCACCGCGCGCTCGGCCGGGGCGCGGGCGTCCAGCAGCAGGTCGCAGGCCGGCAGCAGCGCGGCCAGGCGCGCCGGCGTGGCGGTGATGCCGCGCTTGTTGGTGTTGGCCCAGGCGAAGACCGCGCCCTCGCCGCCCGCCAGCGGGGCTTCGCGGCGCAGCGGGTCGCCGCCGGTGGCCTCGGCCTTCCACACCTCGGCGCCGAAATCGGCGAACAGCTTGCCGCAATAGGCCAGCGCCAGGCCGGTGCCGAGTTCAAGCACGCGCAGTCCGGCCAGGGGCGGGGTCGGGCTGGTCATGGCGGGTTCCTCCGGTTTTGCCGGCAGGCTAAAGCGTGATCGCCTGAGGTGGAATCATCGAAAGGCGTGAATCACGCGCCAAAACAATAAGCTAGGGTTGCTCAGGCCGCCAATTCCTCGCCCCGCTGGCGGGACCGCACCACGGTGACGGTACAGGGCGCCTGGCCGGCCACCGCGCCGCTGACGCTGCCCAGCAGCTTGCTGCGGGTGGAACCGGTGCTGGCGCCGATGACGATGTGGTCCACGTTGTTGGTGCGGGCATAGTCCAGCAGCGCATCGGCGGCGTTGTGGGCCTCCAGCACGTGGAAGGTGATGCGGCCTTCGGGCAGGCGCAGCGGCGCCGCCCAGTGCTTCAGTTCCACCAGGCGCTGCACGTGCTTGTTGTGGCCCTGGGCGTCCAGCGTGGTGTCCAGCCCCAGCCGCTTCTGCTGCCACACGTTCAGGCAGGCCACGCGGGCGCCCGGCACGGTGGCCAGGATATGGCCGATGGTGGTGCGCAGCGCCGCCGCCACATGCGGGCGCTGTTCCGCCAGGTCCACCGCCACCGCCACGATCGGCGCGGCGGAGACTTCCTCCGCCATCGCCCGCTTGAAGCGCGGCTGGTGTTCCGGGTTGAAGCGCCGGCCCATGCGGCGGCTCCAGGGGTCCCGCGCCAGCTTTTCCGCCCGCGCGGTCAGCGGCACCTGGGCCGGGTGGCGCAGGTCGAAGGCCAGTTGCGCCGCGCTGGCGTGGCGCCGCTGGGGTTCCACCTCCAGGCAGCGCAGGATGAGTTCCTGCAGCCATTGCGGGCAGTCCGGCCGCAACTGGCGCACCGGCAGCGGGTCCTCCCACAGCCGGCGCTTCAGGCCCGACATGCGTTGCGGGTCGCCGAAGGGGCGCTGGCCGGTGGTGAAGAAGTACAGCATGGCGCCCAGCGCAAACAGGTCGCTGCGCGGTTCGCTGCGAATGCCCATCACCTGTTCCGGCGCCATGTAGGGCGCGGTGCCGTAGGGCAGGCGGAACTCCTCCTCCATCAAATCCGGCAATTGGTCGTGGCGGGACAGGCCGAAGTCGATCAGCACCGCTTCCCCGGAAGGCCGGAACAGGATGTTGGAGGGCTTGATGTCCAGGTGGACCACATGCTGGCCATGCAGCGCGCACAGCGCATCCGCCACCTTGGCGCCAATCTCCGCCACCTCCGCGATCGGCAGCGGCAGTTGCTTCAGCTTGGCCAGCAGCGAGGTGCCGGGCACCCGTTCCATGACGATATAGGGCTGGTGCTCGAAATCCGCGGTGGCGATGCAGCGCGGCACATGCGGCCCCACCAGCCGGGGCAGGATCATCGTCTCCATCTCGAAGCTGACGATCGCCGCCGGGTCCTCGCCCTCGAACATGCGGGGCACCTTCATCAGCAGCGGCTCGGGGTGGTCCGGGTGGGTGCATTCCCACAAAATCGCCATGCCGCCATTGTGCAGCACCGCCCCCACCGTGAAGCCGTCCAGCACCGTGCCATGCGCCAGCCTTGCGCGGGCCATGGCTAAAGCCCCCGGTACAGGCGCGCGGCCAGGCTTTCCGGCAGCCCGGCATCCACGATCTTGCCCGCCGCGGCGGCGATGTCATACGGCACCCGCACCCAGGTGAACTGGCTGGTGCTGGTGTCCAGCAGGCCGTAGCAGGCGGCCGGGTCGCCGTCTCGCGGCTGGCCCACCGCGCCCAGCACCGCCAGCCATTGCCGCGGCCGGGGCAGCGGCACCGCCACGGCACCCACCGGGCGGAAGGCGGTCAGCTTGTCGGTGGCGGTGATGCCGTACAGCCGGGGCACATGCACATGGCCGCAGAAGGTCAGCCGCTGGCGGGTGGCGGTCAGGCTTTTCCGCGCATCCTCCTGTTCCATCACGTAGTGCCAGGCATGCGGGTCCGAGGCATCGGCATGGACATAGAGCCGGTCCTCCTCCTCCACCTCCAGCGGCAACGCCTTCAGGAAGGCCAAGGCCGGGGCGGCCAGCCGCTGCCGGGTCCAGGTGATGGCGGCGGCGGCGGTGGGGTTCAGGCCACCATTGCCCTTCCAGGTCGCTTCGTCGTGGTTGCCGGCCAGCGCGATGGCGCCCTGGTCCACCAGGTCCATCGCGGTCTGCACCACCCATTCCGGGTCGGCGCCGTAGCCGACCAGGTCGCCCAGCAGCACGATGCGGTCGGGGCTGTGCTGGCGCGCATGCTCCAGGCAGGCCGCGAAGGCTTCCCGGTTGCCGTGGATGTCGCTGAACAGCGCAATCCGCATCGCGTTCCTCCCCCTGGGCGGGCCTGGCGCGGGCTCCCTGCGCCCTGGCGTGGGGGGAGCCTGCCGTGCCGCCGCTTGCTGCCGTGAATTGCCCCTGGCGGGGTGGTGCTAGAAAGCACGCCAGGGCGGCGCCGTCGATTGAGCGGGATCAATACCCGCCGGGTGCCAGGTGCCAGGTGCCGGGTAACCGGGCAGGCCGGGCTGGGCAGGCCGGGTCGGGGAGGCGATAGGACGCGCCGATGTCGCCGCCGCACGGCGCCCGGGCGGTTGGCCCGGGGCGGCCGGCGAAAGGCGTGGGGTGGCGCCGCGGGTGCCCGCGGCGCGCCGGCTTCAGCCGCGGAAGCCGGCCAGCAGGAACAACATCAGCAGGAAGCCGATGAAGCCGGCGCCCTGGGCCAGGTAGCTGGTCAGGCTCTGGGGCTTTTCTTCGCTGCGGCGATAGGTGGTGGCGGACATGTCGTGGCTCCTTGGGTCAGGGACATGCCAGGCTTTGCAGCCGCCGTGCCGGCAGAATGCGAGGCTATTCGCCACGGGCCAGGTTGATCCGCCGCCGCATTTCCCGGATCGCCTCCGGCAGGCCGACGAAGACGCTTTGCGAGATGAGGAAGTGGCCGATGCTGACCTCCTCCATCTCCGGCATCGCGGCGATCGGCCCCACGGTGTCATGGGCCAGGCCGTGGCCGGCGTGGCAGTGCAGCCCGGCGGCGCGGGCGGCGCGGGCGCCAGCGGCCAGCCGTTGCAGCAGCGGCGGGCGGGCGGCGGGCAGGGCATCGGCATAGGCGCCGGTGTGCAATTCCACCGCCTGGGCGCCCAGGCGGGCGCAGGCTTCGATCTGCGCGGCATCGGCTTCGACGAAGACGGCCACCTCGATGCCGGCGCCGGCCATGCGGCTGATCGCCTCGGCCAGGAAGGGCCCGGCGCGCAGCACGTCCAGCCCGCCTTCCGTGGTCAGCTCCTGGCGCTTTTCCGGCACGATGCAGCAGGCTTCCGGCTTCAGCGCCAGGGCGAAGGCGACCATTTCCGCGGTCGCCGCCATCTCGAAGTTCAGCCGCGTCGGCACCTCCGCCCGCACCCGCAGCACGTCCTGGTCGCGCACATGGCGGCGGTCTTCCCGCAGATGCATGGTGATGCCATCCGCGCCGGTGGCCATGCACAGCTTCGCCGCCTCCACCGGGCAGGGGAAGTGGCCGCCGCGCGCGTTGCGCAGCGTGGCGACGTGGTCGATGTTCACCGAGAGGCGCATGAGCGGTGTCCTGCAATTTGCGAAGCCAGCCGGATGGCGGCGATGAGGCTGGCCGGGTCGGCCTGGCCGGTGCCGGCGATGTCCAGCGCGGTGCCATGGTCGGGGCTGGTGCGGACGATGGAAAGCCCCAGCGTCACGTTCACCCCGCCATTCATGTCCAGCGTCTTGATCGGGATCAGCGCCTGGTCGTGGTACAGGCAGATCGCCACGTCGTAGCCCGGCCGGGCCTGGGCGGTGAACATGGTGTCGGGCGGCAGCGGCCCGCGGGCGTCGATGCCCATGGCGCGCAGCGTGGCCACCGCCGGCGCCACGATCTCGATATCCTCCCGCCCCAGGCTGCCGCCCTCGCCGGCATGCGGGTTCAGGCCGGCCACCGCCAGGCGCGGGTTGGCCAGGCCGAAATCCTGCCGCAGCCCGGCGGCGGTCAGCGCGGCGATCTCCACGATCAACCCGGGCGTCAGCCGGGCGATGGCGTCGCGCAGCGGCTCATGGATGGTCACCGGCACCACGCGCAACTGCTCACTGGCCAGCAGCATCACCGGCTGGGTGGCGACGCCGGCCAGTTCGTGCAGGTATTCGGTGTGGCCCGGGTGCCTGAAGCCGGCGGCATAGAGCGCGGATTTCTGGATCGGGTTGGTCACCACGCCCGCCACGCGGCCAGCCTTGGCCAGCGCCACCGCGGTGTCGATGCTGGCGATGGTGGCGGCGGCGTTCGCTGGCTCCAGCCGGCCAGGCACCGCGGGCACCGCCAGCGGCTGGTGCAGCACCGGCAGCGCGTGCGGAAAGACGGCGGCGGCTTCCTCCGGCCCCGCCACCACCCGCACCGGCACGCCGTGCAGGCGGGTGGCGTCGTCCACCAGCATGAAGGCGGGGCCTTGCGCCCGCAGCGCCCGCCAGGCGGCCATGGCGATCTCGGCGCCGATGCCGGCGGGTTCGCCCATGGTCAGGGCCAGGGGCGGCAGGGAAGCGGAAGCTTTCATGCCTTGCAGATAGTGCCGCGCGGGCCGGCTGCGAAGCCGGGATCGTCGGCGACACTTTACTACTTTTCCGTGCATCTATCGCGGTGCTTTTCCGCCATGGCGCGCGCAATATGCTGGCGGAACCAACAGGAGCGTGGCGCCTTGAGCTACCTCAACCCGAAGCCAAGGCCGACGCGCGCCCCGGCGGATGCGCTGGCGCTGCTGAACCTGTGCGCCTCGCTGGCTTCGCTGTCGCGGCAGCAGGGGGTGGTTCCCGAGTCGTCCTTGGCGCGCCGGCTGTACCACGATGCCTGGAACCGCCTGCTGGCCGGCGAAGGCGCCCTGAACGCCATGCTGGCCACGCTGGCCGAAGCCCTGGCCGCGACCCGGCTGGGCAACCTGGACCCCGCCGCGCTGGCCGGCCTGGGCGTGGCCGCCCCGGTTGCGGCGCAGGCGCGGCTGCGCGCCTTTGCCGCCGCGGCCACCGCGGTGGACCCTGACCTGCGCCTGGCGCTGCGCCTGTACCTGCCGGGCCTGCCCGCCCCGGGCGGCGCTTTGCCGGCGGTGCTGGCGGCGCTGGCGGAACACCCGCCCGGCGCGGCCCCCGGCGAAAGCCTGGCCGAGCAAAGCCTGCGCCTGGCCCTGCTGGCGGCGCTGATGGCGTGCGAAACCGGCGCGGCGCCTGAACTGATGTTCCTGGCCGCCCTTTCCCATGGGTTGCCGGAGGAAATGGCCGGCGTGGCGCCCGCCCTGCAGGCCGAATTGCTCCGCGCGCGGCTGGCCGTTGCCCTGCCCGGCAGTGCCGCTGGCCGGGCCGTTGCCCTGGCGCGGGCGGGGGGGCCTTCGCACCTGCCGGTGAGCCTCGCCGCCGCCTGACCGGGCGGTTTGCGGCGGCGCAAGGGACACGGAAGCCCTGGTAGGGTAAGACCTGCGCCATGCTTGCCAATTGCCTGCACGACCTTGCCGCGCTTGGCCCCGGAGGGCTGGCCGCCCTGCTGGGCAGCCTGTTCCTGGCCGGCCTGGCTGGTGGTGCCACCCATTGTGCCGCCATGTGCGGGCCCTTCGTGCTGGCGCAATCCGCGGCGCGGGCCAATGCCATTGCCGGCGGCCCCATGCTGGCGCGGCTGGCCGGCGCGGCGCTGCTGCCCTACCAGGCCGGGCGCTTGCTCGGCTATGCCACGCTGGGCGCCTTGGCCGGCGGTTCGGCCGGGCTGCTGATGCTGGCCAGCGGGTTGCGCTACGTGCTGGCCGGGCTGCTGCTGCTGGCGGCGCTGCTGATGTTCGGCCAGGCATCTTCCCGCCTGGCGCACTGGTTGCCGCGGCTGCCCACGCCGCGGCTGCCGGGCGTGCTGCAACGCCAGCTTGGCCGCTTGCTGGCGGCGCCGGAAGGCTGGCGCGGCGTGCTGCTGGGCCTGCTGCTCTCGGCGCTGCCCTGTGGCCTGCTGTATGCCGCGCTGGCCGCGGCGGCGGCTTCCGGCAGCGCCCTGGCCGGGGCGATGGCGATGATGGCGTTTGTGCTCGGCACCCTGCCGGCATTGACGGGGGTGGCCCTGCTGGGCCGGCTGTTCGGCCGCCGCCATGGCGGCACCATGCGCCTGGCCGGGGCGGCGCTGTTCCTGCTCAATGCCGTGGTGCTGGCCGGCATGGCCTGGCGCCTGGTGGCCTGAGACCACGGGCGGGAGGCTTTGGCTGCTGCCGGGGCCGCCCATGCCGCCTGGCCCATGCTGCCTTGGTCGAGGAAGCCGCGGGCTGCCGCCCGCCGGTCAAGCGCGCAGCCAGCCGATGCCGGCGGCGGGGGACCTGACCATCGGCATTGGCCTGCCCGGCAGAAACTGCCGATCCCCGGTCAGAAGTGCCGCTTGCCGTGAAGTAAATACCGCCTGAAGCGTGCTGATGCGTGAGTAATGTCGGCGAAAAGTAATCGTGTGGCGCTGATTCACATCCCGTAAGATTCGGCCGCCGAAGCTGCCCCCACTGTCACCAAAAGGGAGACAATGGGATGTCGCGTATTGCGGTCAGCGGCTCGCTGCCTGGCGTTATCGTGGAAAACACCACGGCCAGAGGGTGGGCTGCCAGCCTGGCCTTGAGCGGGGCGACCGCGGAGTTGCGGGATATTGAACTGGTTGGAACCGGCGGCAGCTACTTCCGCGCGGTGTGGGACAGCGTGCATCAACTGGCGTTGCTGACGCCGGGTGCGCTGGTGGACTATGAGATGTTTCGCGCCTTCGCACTTTCCCCGGTGCTGGATTTCGCGCTGCAATTCAACTTCACCGACGGCAGCAGCGAAGTGGCACCCACCGTTTACCACGTGGCGGTGCAGAACATCGACGACACGCCGCCCAGCGCGCTGGCCTTCTCCAGCGGCGGCAGCGTTGCGGCCGGGGCCCTTGGCGCGGTCATCGGTACCTTGCGGGTGACCGATGTGGAGACCACCGGCCCCTTCTACTTCACCTTCGCCGACAGCGAAGCCTGGCGGTTCGAGGTGGTGGGCACCACGCTGAAGCTGAAGGACGGCATCAGCCTGGGGTTGGACGAGGTCGGCACGCTGCCGGTGCAGGTGCATGTCTCGGACGGCACCCAGGGCGCCGGCTTCACCCTCAACATCGCGGTCAGCGCCCCGGGCGGGCAGGCGGAGCTGATCCACTACCTCCAGCCCGGCGATTTCAGCCAGAACTTCTGGTACGACGCCGCCAACAGCGTCTCCTCCATGCATGTCTCGGCCGATGTCGGCTACATCGCCAATTACGGCCAGGGCGTGCGGGCGCTGATGTTCCGCGACGGCAATGCGCTATGGCTGCCGCCGCAGGTGCAACTGATCCACTTCACCGATGGCTGGATGGACCTGCGGCGCGACGGCACCGCCGCCGTGGTGATGGCGCTGTACCACACCATCCTGCAACGGGAGCCGGACCCGGCCGGCTACGCCAACCTGATCCACCTGCTGGATGGCGGGCTGGCGGTGCTGGAGTTGACCAAGGCCATGCTGCAGGGCCCGGAATACCTGAACCGCATCGGCAACCCCGACAACGCCACCTTCGTCAACGGCCTGTACCATGACGCGCTGGGCCGTGCCGCCGACGCCGGCGGCTTCGCCTTCCACATGTCGCGGCTGGCCGCGGGGGTCAGCCGACCGCAGCTGGTGGACGATTTCGCGCTGGGCCAGGAAAGCCTGAACAATTTGGCCACCCTGCACCCGGACGGCTACTGGGCCACCACGCTCTGGGGCAAGGAAGTGTCCATGGCCTATGTGGTGGGGCTGAACCGCGGGGTGGACCCCGGCGGGCTGGACCACTGGACCTCGCTGTTGATGAGCGGCCAGCTCAATGTCTCCCAGTTGGCGTCGCAGATCGGCGGCAGCCAGGAATTCCTCGGCCGCTATGCCAGCATGAGCGACGCCGACTTCGTGACCATGATGTACCACAACGCCCTGCACCGGGACCCGGACCCGGGCGGCTTCGCCTATTGGACCGGGCAGTTGGCCAGCCACGCCCTGGCGCGGCCGGACCTGGTGAATGGCTTTGCCTACAGCCCGGAAAGCTTCAACAGCTTCAGCCAGCAACCGGGCGGGCTGGACCTGTTCCATGTCTAGCCATCATGGGCCGGGCGGGGGGCCTGGCCCTTGCTCGGGGGCCAGGCTGCTGGATTTGCGCGTGATCGACGCCAGTTGGCGATGCCACCTCAGGCGATCACGCGCAGACTAATCCACCACCAGGTCGCGGTAGGCGTGCCATGTGGCGTGGCCGATGACCGGCAGCGCCACGATCAGGCCGAGGTAGAACGGCACCAGCGCCAGCCCGGTGAACAGCACGATCAGCCCGGCCCACAGCGTCATGGCGCGCCAGTTGGTCATCGCCGCCTGGATCGAGACGGTAATCGCCTCCAGCGCCGAGATGTCGCGGTCCACCAGCATGGGGATCGAGACCACGGTGATGGCGAAGGACACGGTGGCCAGCACCAGGCCGAAGCCGGTGCCGGCGATGAGGAAGGGCAGCATCATGCTGGAACGCAGCATGGCCAGCGGCAATTCCTCCAGCCCCGGGTGGAAGTTCAGGCCGAAGCACAACATGAACAGCAGGCCGGCGATGCGCACCCAGAACAGGTGCAGCACCAGCAGCGCCACGCCGATGACCGCCACCTGGCTGCCATTGCGGCGGAAGCCGCGGACGGCGTCGGCCAGGGTGGGGCTGCCGCCCTGTTCCAACTGGCGGCTGGTTTCGTACAGGCCGGTGGCCAGCAGCGGCGCCAGCAGGAAGAAGCCGGCGGTGGCGGGCAGCGTGGCCCACAGGGTGTCTGCCTCGAACAACAGCAGGGTCAGGCACCAGCCGGCCAGGACCAGCGCCATGCCATAGGCCCAGCCGATGGCCTTGGAGCGTTGCAGGTCCTGCCAGCCGGCGGAGATCCATGCCCAAGGCCGGTCCACCGGCACGCGCCGAACGCGATTGGCCAGCGGTTTGGCCATTGGTTTGGCCATTGGGTTGGCTGGGCCAGGGGCATTTTCGTCGGTCATTCGGTTTGCCTGCCTTCCCCCCGAAGGGCGCGGATGGTTTCGACCCGCTTCTATGCCATTATCAGAAGGTCCAGCCACGTCCCTTGATCCGGATCAAGGACGCCGAGCAACTTCGCTGGCATCCGCAACATGAGCACGGCGCCGAGAGAGGCGGGATTCCCTGGAGCATGTCCCGGGACGTGCCGCAAGGAGACCCGAAAGATGACAGCAGGGGGCTACGCCGCCGCAGGTCCGGTGACCGCCGGCGGAACGGTGGATGGGCCGGACTATGTCGAAGGCCCGATCCGCGCCTTTGCCATAGCGACCGTGTTCTGGGGCGTGGTGGGCTTTCTGGTTGGCGTGGTCATCGCCTCCCAGCTCGCCTGGCCATTGCTCAACCTGGATCTGGAATGGACGACCTTTGGTCGACTCCGTCCGCTGCATACCTCAGCCGTGATCTTTGCCTTCGGCGGCAATGCGCTGCTGTGCACCAGCCTGTACGTGGTGCAGCGCACCAGCCGGGCCCGGCTGTTCGGCGGCACGGACATGGGCTGGTTCCTGTTCTGGGGCTACCAGTTCTTCATCGTCACCGCCGCGCTGGGCTATGTGCTGGGCGTGACGCAGGGCAAGGAATACGCCGAACCCGAATGGTTCGTTGACCTGTTCCTGACCGTGGTGTGGGTGTTCTACCTGGTGGCCTTCGGCGGCACGCTGCTGCGGCGGCAGGAGCCCCATATCTACGTGGCCAACTGGTTCTTCCTGGCCATGATCATCACCATCGCCATGCTGCACCTCACCAACAATGCGTCGGTCCCGCTGGATGGTGGCACCTCGCAGAAGTCCTACATCGTCTGGTCCGGCGTGCAGGATGCCATGATCCAGTGGTGGTACGGCCACAACGCGGTGGGCTTCTTCCTGACCGCCGGCTTCCTTGGCATCATGTACTACTTCATCCCGAAGCAGGCCGGCCGGCCGGTCTACAGCTACCGGCTGTCCATCGTGCACTTCTGGACGCTGTCCTTCCTGTACATCTGGGCCGGCCCGCACCACCTGCACTACACGGCGCTGCCGGACTGGGCGCAGACGCTCGGCATGGTGTTCAGCATCATGCTGTGGATGCCCAGCTGGGGCGGCATGATCAACGGCCTGATGACGCTCTCGGGCGCCTGGGACAAGCTGCGGACCGACCCGGCGCTGCGCTTCAGCGTGGCCGCGATGGGCTTCTACGGCATGTCCACCTTCGAAGGCCCGGTGATGAGCATCAAGGCGGTGAACGCCCTGAGCCACTACACCGACTGGACCATCGGCCACGTGCATTCCGGTGCCTTGGGCTGGGTTGGCTTCATCACCTTCGGGGCGCTGTACTACCTGTTCCCGAAGCTGTGGAAGAAGACCGGCCTGTACAGCACCCGCCTGGTGGCCTGGCACTTCTGGGTCGCGACCCTGGGCATCGTGCTCTACATCACCGCGATGTGGGTCTCGGGCATCATGCAGGGCCTGATGTGGCGCGCGTATGACGAACTGGGCTTCCTGCAGTACAGCTTCGTCGAGACCGTGGCCGCGATGCACCCCTACTACGTCATTCGCGTGCTGGCCGGGCTGCTGTACCTCAGCGGCGCGCTGATGATGGCCTTCAACCTGTTCATGACGGTGCGCTCCAACGACCTGGCGGAGGCGGAAGCCGCCCCTGCCGGCCTGGTTGCCGCGCCGGCGGCCGGCTGAGGAGGGCCGCATCATGATCAAGCACGCAACCATCGAGAAGAACCTGATCCTGATGGGGGTACTCATCCTCATCACGGTCAGCATCGGCGGCCTGGCGCAGATCGTCCCGCTGTTCGCGGTGGAGACGACCATCGAGCGGGTGCAGGGCGTTCGCCCCTACACCCCGCTGGAGTTGGCGGGCCGCAACATCTACGTGCGGGAAGGCTGCTACAACTGCCACAGCCAGCAGGTCCGCCCCTTCCGGGACGAGCTGGAACGCTATGGCCACTACAGCCTGGCCGCCGAGAGCATGTACGACCACCCCTTCCAGTGGGGCAGCAAGCGCACCGGGCCAGACCTGGCGCGCGTGGGCGGCCGCTACTCGGATGACTGGCATGCGCAGCACCTGCGCAGCCCGCGCGCCGTGGTGCCGGAAAGCATCATGCCGCCCTACAGCTTCCTGGACCGCCCGCTGGACTACGCGGACATCCAGTCCCACCTGCGGACGCTGCGCATCGTGGGCGTGCCCTATACCGACGCCCAGATCACCAACGCCCGTGCCGACCTGGAAGCCCAGGCCCGGCCGGACGAGGACGGTGCCGGCCTGGCTTCGCGCTACAGCAACGCCCGCCAGGGCAGCTTCGACGGCGACGCGGCGGTGGTGACGGAAATGGACGCGCTGGTGGCCTACCTGCAGATGCTGGGTACGCTGGTGCCGTTCCGCGACGTTACGCCCGACCAGGTTCGGCAGCAGTAGGGGCGCGGCACCATGGACCTCATGAAGCTGCAAAGCCTGCTCGCCACGCTGTGGGAGGTTTGGTTCGTCCTCCTCTTCCTCGGGATCATGATCGCGGTCTTCCGCCCCGGGAAGCGGCAATACTACCAGGAACAGGGCCTCATCCCGCTGCGGGATGAGGGTCCCGCTCCGCCCCGTACCAGGAGCATCTGAAGATGTCTCACGTTGAAAAGGACGCCCTGACGGGCACCGAGACCACCGGGCATGAGTGGGATGGCCTGAAGGAACTGAACACGCCGCTGCCGAAGTGGTGGCTGTACGTGTTCTTCGCCTGCATCGCCTTCTCGGCGGTGTGGTGCGTGCTGTACCCGGCGGTGCCGCTGCAGGGCGCCACCGGCACCACCGGCTGGACCGCGCGCGGTGCCATCGGCGGCATCATGGCCGAGGAACGCGCCAAGCAGGAGCCGATGCTGGCCCGGCTGCGCGCGGCCACCCCGGCGCAGATCGCCGCCGACCCCGAACTGCGCGGCTACGCGCTGGCCGGTGGCCGCGGCATCTTCGCCAACAACTGCGCCGGCTGCCACGGCGCCGGCGGCCAGGGCGCCCAGGGCGGCTTCCCCAGCCTGGCGGATGACGACTGGATCTGGGGCGGCAGCCTGGCGGCCATCCAGGCCACCATCCAGCACGGCATCCGCAACACGGAAGACGCCGACGCCCGCACCAGCATGATGCCCCGCTTCCTGGCGGACGGCGTGCTGAACGTGGCGCAGGTGAACGACGTGGCCGAGTTCGTGCTGCAACTGGGCAGCCGGGCGACCGACCCGGCGGCGGCCCAGCGTGGCGCCACCGTCTTCGCCGAGAACTGCGTTGCCTGCCATGGCGAACAAGGCCAGGGCAACCGGGAACTGGGCGCGCCGCGGCTGACCGACCAGGTCTGGCTGTATGGTGGTGACAAGGCTAGCATCGTGCGCAGCGTGTCCTATGCCCGTGCCGGCGTGATGCCGTCCTGGGCCGGGCGCCTGGATGCGGCGATGGTCAACATGCTTGCCGTCTACGTCCACGCCCTCGGCGGCGGCGAGTAACCGGCAAGGCAATGAGCATGGTCGAGACAAAGGACAAGGTGAAGCCGCCGGCCGCGCCGGAAGCTGTCACGTCGTTGTACGCCGATCGCCAGAAGGTCTACCCGAAGGCGGTCAGCGGCACGGTGCGGCGGGCGAAGTGGCTGATCCTGGCCCTTTGCCTCGGCTTCTACTACCTGGTGCCCTGGCTGCGGTGGGACCGCGGGCCGGGCGCGCCCAGCCAGGCGGTTCTGGTGGATATGCAGAACGCCCGGCTGTACTTCCTGTGGATCGAGATCTGGCCGCAGGAAGTCTACTACCTCACCGGCCTGCTGATCCTGGGTGCCATTGGCCTGTTCATGGCCACCAGCCTGTTCGGCCGGGTCTGGTGCGGCTTCACCTGCCCGCAGACGGTCTGGACCGACCTGTTCATGCTGGTGGAACGCTGGATCCAGGGCGACCGCAACGCGCGGATGAAGCTGGACCAGCAGCCGATGAGTTCGGCCAAGTTCATGAAGAAGGCAGCCACCCATGCGGTGTGGCTGCTGATCTCGGCCGCGACCGGCGGCGCCTGGATCATGTACTTCCAGGACGCCCCGACCGTGGTGCGGGAGTTGTTCACCGGCCAGAGCAGCCTGAGCACCTACTTCTTCTTCGGCCTGTTCACCGCCACCACCTATGTCTTCGCCGGTTGGGCGCGGGAACAGCTGTGCATCTACATGTGCCCCTGGCCGCGCTTCCAGGCCGCCATGCTGGACGAGAACAGCCTGGTGGTGACCTATCGCGAATGGCGCGGCGAACCCCGCGGCAAGGCCAAGGCCGAAGGCATCGGCGACTGCGTGGAATGCAGCGCCTGCGTGAATGTCTGCCCCACCGGCATCGACATCCGCGACGGCATCCAGATGGCCTGCATCGGCTGCGGCCTGTGCATCGATGCCTGCGACGACATCATGCAGCGGCTGGACCGCCCGCAGGGGCTGATCGCCTTCGAGACCTGGAACAACCTCAACGCCAGCACCAAGGCCGCGGCCAGTTGCCCGCCGGGGCCCGAGCGCCGCAAGCAGGGCATGGCGGCGCGCCGCGTGCCGAAGTTCATCCGCGCCCGCACCCTGGTGTACATGGGCGTGCTGGCGGCGGTGGCCGGGGTGATGCTGGGCAGCTACGCGCTGCGCACCACCTTGTCGCTGGCGGTCATCCGTGAACGCGCGCCGTTGTTCGTGCGGCTTTCGGATGGCGGCGTGCGCAATGGCTACAACCTGAAGCTGGCCAACAAGCTGCGCGAGGAAGGCAACTACGTGCTGGTGCTGGAAGCCCCGCGCGGCGTGCAGGCCACCGTGCAGGACGCCCCGCTGGACAGCAGTGGCCGCCCCGTCATCCATTCCCGCGGCGACGGCATCACCCAGTGGCGCGTGCTGGTCACCGCCGCGCCGGGGCTGCATTTGCCGGAATCCGTGCCTGTCACCTTCCGCCTGCTGGACGCCGCCGGGCACAGTGTCACGGCCACCAGCAGCGTCTTCCTGGGCCCCAAGCCATGAGCATGACCTTGCCCGACCACGACCCGCGCCGCAGCCGCTGGATCCCCTGGGTCGTCGTCGGTGGCATGCTGCTGGTGCTGGTGGTGAACATCGGCATGGTGGTTTCCGCCCTTACCACCTTCACCGGCGTCACCACCGGCCGGGCCTACGACAAGGGCCGCGCCTACAACCACGTGCTGGAGGAAGCCGCCCGGCAGGATGCGCTGGGCTGGCGCGCCACCGTGGCGGTGGAGGGCCAGTTGCTGCGGGTGGTGGTGGCCGACCGTGCCGCCCAGCCGGTGGCCGGCCGGCTGGAAGGCGTGCTGCGCCGCCCGATGGACGGCCAGGAAGTGCCGCTCACCCCGGCGGCGACCCAGCCCGGCACCTGGGCCGCCAGCCTGCCCGCGCTGCCCGCCGGCCAGTGGGAGGTGCGGCTGAGCCTGACCGACGCCGAGGCGCATCGGCTGGACATTCGCCAGCGGGTGGTTCTGCGGTGAACGCCCTCGCGCGCCTTGCAACCCCGGCCGTGGCTGGCTGCGCCCATTGTGGCGCGGCGATGCCGGCCGAACCGCGCGGCGCCTTCTGCTGCACGGGGTGCGAGGGCGCGCATGCGCTGGTGGCCGGCCTTGGGCTGGACGCCTTCTATCGCCGGCGCGACGCCGCCGATGGTTCCCTGCGACCCGCCGCCGAGGCGCCGGGCATGGACTTCGCCCCGCTGGCCCGGGCCGGGCGCGACGGTGAATACAGCCTTGAACTGATGGTCGCCGGGCTGACCTGCGGTGCCTGCGTCTGGCTGCTGGAACAGGCGCTGGCGGCCGAGCCGGATGTGGTCAAGGCCCGCGCCAGCCTCACCGCCCGGCGGCTGAGCCTGGCCTGGCGCGGGCCGGCGGCGCGCGGCAACGAACTGGCGGCGCTGGTGGCGCGGCTTGGCTTCCGCGTCGCGCCCTGGTCCGCCGCCTGCCTGCGCGCGGATGAGGACGCCGAGGGCAAGGAGTTGACCCGCGCGCTGGGCATCGCCGCCTTCGGTGCCTCCAACATCATGATGATCTCGGTCGCCGTCTGGGTGGGCTGGGACATGGGCGAGGCAACCCGCGCCGGCATGCACTGGATGGCGGCGCTGATCGGCCTGCCGGTGGCGCTGGTGGCGGGCATGCCGTTCTACAAATCCGCCCTGGCCGGCCTGCGCGCCGGGCGGATGAACATGGACCTGGCGGTGTCGCTCGGCGTGCTGGCCGCCACCGGCATGAGCCTGAGCGAGACCATCCAGAACGGTCCCTTCACCTATTTCGACAGTGCCAGTTCGCTGCTGGCCCTGCTGCTGGCCGGCCGCGTGGCCGACCGGGCGGCGCGCCGCCGTGCCCGCCAGGCGGTGGCGGAACTGCTGGCGCTGCAGGAAGGCGCCGTGGCGGTGCTGGGCGCCGAGGGCAGCGCGGCGCAGGTGCCGGTGGAACAGGTGCCGGTGGGTGCCCGCATCCTGCTGGCGGCCGGCGAAAGGCTGCGGCTGGACGCGGTGCTGGAAGGCGGCCAGGCCCTGCTGGATACCAGCGCCACCACTGGCGAATCCCTGCCGCGCGCCTTCGCCGCCGGCGAGGCGCTGCCGGCCGGCGCGGTGAACATGGGCGCGCCCCTGGTGGCGCGGGTGACCGCCGCCGCCGCCGATGGCTCCCTGGCCGCGATGGGCCGGCTGCTGGAACGCGCCGAGCAGGCCAAGGGCCGCTTCGTGAACCTGGCGGACCGGGTGGTGGCCTGGTTCGTGCCCGTGGTGCATGCGGTGGCGCTGGCCACCTTCCTGTACTGGTG
>CANBXZ010000017.1 GCA_947373495.1 Acetobacteraceae bacterium | reverse complement strand
CGGTCTCGCTGGCCAGCTCGGCCGCCGGCACCACGCGGTTCAGCAGCCCGGCGGCCAGCGCGGCCGGGGCGTCCAGCGTCTCCTCCAGCAGCGCGATGCCCAGCGCCCGGCGCAGCCCGACCAGCCGGGCCAGGTTCCAGGTGCCGCCGCAATCCGGCACCGTGCCCAGCCGCAGATAGGCCAGGCTGAACTTCGCGGTGTCGGCGGCAATCGCCAGGTCGGCACTCAGCGCGATGCTCATGCCGCCGCCGGCCGCGGCGCCCTGCACGCTGGCCAGCACCGGCACCGGCAGGGCGCCCAGCATGGCCAGCGCCGCGTGCATCGGGTCCATGATGGCGGCGATCTTGCCGGCATCGGCTTCGGTGAAGGCGGTGATGTCGCCGCCGGCCATGAAGGCGCGGCCCTCGCCCGCCAGCACCACGCAGCGCAGCGTCTCATCGGTGGCCAGGGCGCGCACCGCGTCGTGGAACGCCTCGGCCATCGCCACGTCGATGGCGTTCAGCCGTTCCGGGCGGTTGAAGCGCAGCCAGGCGATGCCGGCCTCGCGGGTCACCAGAAGGGGGTCGGACATGGGGGCTCCGGTCAGCGGCGGGTGATCTCGCCACGGCGGAACACCAGGTAGTCGCCGGGCGAAAGGAAGGTCCAGGGCTCGTCGCGGGTCAGCGGCTGGGTGGCGATGACGCTGACGACGTCATGCGGCGTGGTCTCGGCGGCGAAGTCCACGGTCAGGTCTTCGTCCAGCAGGGTCGCCGGGCCGAAGGGGGCGCGCCGGATCAGGCCGGCGAAGCTGAAGCAGATGTCGGTCGGCACATTGGCGCCCATGCCCAGCAGTTCACACATCGGCGTGGCCGCTGGCGCTGCCCTGCCGCGGCCGGCCTGGCCGCCCCGCCATGGTGAACCCCTGCCGCATGAACGCCCCTTCCCCCGGGCTGCCTGGCCTGCCCGTTGGCCGGCAGCCTACACCGCCGGCCAACGGGCAGGAACAGCCGCCGCTACTTCAGGTGGCGGGCCCACATGGCGAAGATCTTGCGCCAGCTGTCCTCGGCGGCGTGGTGGTCATAGACCGGGCGTTCCGGGAAGGCGAAGCCGTGGAAGGTGCCGGGATAGACATCCACCTCGCTGGTCACGCCGGCGGCTTCCAGCGCCGGGCGCAGCGTGGGGATGACGTTGTCCGGCACGGTCTGGTCGGTTTCGGCGAAGGCGTAGTACAGCTCCCCCTGCACCTTGTTCAGCGCCAGGTGCGGGCTGTCCGGTGCGTCGGTGACGATGCCGACGCCATAAAGCGAGGCACCGGCCTTCATCCGGTCCGGGTAGCGGGACAGCGCGTTGGTGATGTGCCGGCCGGACATGCAGTAGCCGACGCAGCCGATGGCGCCGTTCTTCGCCGCGTCCTGGCCGTCGATGTAGCCGATCAGGCCGGCGGTATCGTCCATCACCATCTCATTGGTCAGGTGGTTCATGGTCGGGCGGATGATGGCCGACATGGCGTCGTTGCGACGGGCGATGTCGAAGCGGATGTGGCCCATGCGGTAGTACATGTCCGGCAGCACCACGAAGTAGCCCTGCTTGGCAATGCGGCGCGCCATGTTGCGCAGTTCCTCGCGGATGCCCGGCGCGTCCATGTAGAAGATGATGGCGGGGAACGGCCCGCCGCTGTCGGGGTGGCAGGTGAAGGACGGCATCTGGCCGTACTTGGTGGTCACGATCACGTCGCGTTCGATCATGGTCTTTTCTCCCTCGGGTGGCGGCAGGCTAGAGCGTGATCGCCTGCGGTGGAATCACCGAAAGGCGTGAATCACGCAACCGGACAACAAGCCGAAGCCCGGTCGGCGCCCCAGCCGGCGCGGGCAGGCCCCAGGACAAGGCCCGCGGCGCGGGCGGGCGTTTTCCCGCCGGCCAGGCCGGCAGCGTATCCTTGCGGGCGGCCAGGGCGAAGCCACATGCCGAAGGCTGGCACCGCCCGGGCCCGGGCTGCTAGGGTGCCATCAAGCAAGGCGTTCAGGAGGGGTGAGATGGCGAAGCTCAATGTCAATGGGCGGGTACATGACGTTCAGGTGGACCCGGAAACCCCCCTGCTCTGGGTCATCCGCGAACAGCTGGGCATGACCGGCACCAAGTATGGCTGCGGCATCGCCCAGTGCGGCGCCTGCACCGTGCATATCGACGGCGCCCCGGTGCGGGCCTGCTCCATGCCGGTTTCGGCGGTGACGGAAGCGCAGAAGATCACCACGATCGAAGGGCTTTCGCCCGACAGTTCGCACCCGCTGCAACAGGCCTGGGTGGCGCTGGACGTGCCGCAATGCGGCTACTGCCAGTCCGGCATGCTGATGGCCGCCAGCGCCCTGCTGGCCAGCAACCCGAAGCCGAGCGACGCCGAGATCCGCGAGACCATCACCAATATCTGCCGCTGCGGCACCTACAACCGGGTGATCGCCGGCATCAAGCAGGCCGCCGACGCCAATGCGCGGCGCGGTTGAGGGGGAGGGAAACACCATGACGCATCTTGCGCAGCCGTCCCGCCGCGGCTTCCTGAAGGCTTCCGCCGCGCTCGGCGCCTTCACCCTGGCCTTCCACGTGCCCTTCCCCGAGGAAGCGGCCGCCCAAGGGGCCGCCCAGGGCGCCACCGCCCCGGAAGTGAATGCCTGGGTTGTCATCAAGCCGGATGAGACCGTGGTGGTCCGCATCGCCCGCTCCGAAATGGGCCAGGGCACGCTGACCGGCCTGGCCCAGCTGGTGGCCGAGGAACTGGATTGCGACTGGGCCCGGGTGACCACGGAATACCCGACGCCGACGCAGAACCTGGTGCGCAACCGGGTCTGGGGCGACATGTCCACCGGCGGCAGCCGCGGCATTCGTGAAAGCAACGACTATGTGCGCCGCGGTGGCGCCGCCGCCAAGCTGATGCTGGTGCAGGCGGCCGCTGCCGGCTGGGGTGTGCCGGCGGCCGAATGCACGGTGGACAAGGGCGTCATCACCCACGCCAGGAGCAGCCGCAGCACCAGCTACGGCAAGGTGGCCGAGGCCGCCGCCCGCGTCACCCCGCCGGTGCCGGCCAGCATCACGCTGAAGGACCCGAAGGACTGGAAGATCGCCGGCCGCCCGCTGCCCCGCCTCGACACGCGGGACAAGGTGAACGGCGCCCAGGTGTATGGCGCCGACCTGAAGCTGCCCGGCATGCTGAACGCCGCCATCCGGGACTGCCCGGTATTCGGCGGCAAGGTCGCCAGCTTCAACGCCACCGCCGCGCTGGCCAAGCCGGGCGTGAAGAAGGTGGTGCAGGTTGGCGACAGCGCCGTGGCCGTGGTGGCCGAGACCTGGTGGCAGGCCAAGACCGCGCTGGAGGCGGTGGAGATCACCTGGGACAACGGCCCCAACGGCCGGATCCAGCAGGCCGACATCAACGCCACCCTGGCCGAGGGCCTGACCGCCCGCGAGGCCTTCGTCGGCAACAAGAACGGCGAGGCGCTGGAGGCGCTCGGCAAGTCCACCCGCAAGGTGGAGGCGACCTACAGCTTCCCGTTCCAGAATCACGCCACGATGGAGCCGATGAACGCCACGGCGATCTGGACCGCCGAGAAGTGCGAGGTCTGGTGCCCGACGCAGAACGGCGAGGCCGCGCTGGCCGCCGCCGCCCAGGCTTCCGGCCTGCCGGCGCGGCAATGCGAGATCCACAAGATCCACCTGGGCGGCGGCTTTGGCCGGCGCGGCTGGCATGACTTCGTCCACCAGGCGGTGGGCATCGCCAAGCAGATGCCGGGCACGCCCATCAAGCTGCTCTGGAGCCGGGAGGAGGACATGCTGCATGGCCGCTTCCACCCCATCACCCAGTGCAGACTGACCGCGGGGCTGGACGCGCAGGGCAACCTGGAGGCGCTGCACATCCGCATCTCCGGCCAGTCCATCGTTGCCGGCATCGCGCCGCAGATGCTGCAGAACGGCCTGGACAGCCGGGTCTTCCAGGGCCTGGCCCAGGGCGGCAACGAGTTCACCTTCGGCTATGCCGTGCCGCATTTGCTGATCGACCACGCCATGCGCAACCCGCATGTGCCGCCGGGCTTCTGGCGCGGGGTGAACCTGAACCAGAACGCCGTCTACATCGAATGCTTCATCGACGAAGTGGCGCGCGCGGCGGGCAAGGACCCGCTGGAGTTCCGCCGCGCCCTGCTGCGCGGCGCGCCGAAGCACCTGGCGGTGCTGAACGCGGTGGCGGAAAAGGGCGGCTGGGGTACCCCGGCGCCGGCTGGCCATCATCGCGGGCTGGCGGCGATCATGGGCTATGGCAGCTACGTGGCCGCCTGCGCCGAGGTTTCGGTGACCAGCGCCGGCGAGGTGAAGGTGCACAAGATCACCGCCGCCACCGACCCGGGCCATGCGGTGAACCCGCAGCAGATCGCGGCGCAGGTTGAAGGCAGCTTCGTCTACGGCCTGGGCGCCGCCTTCTACCAGGAATGCACGGTGAAGGACGGCCGCATGGAGCAGGAGAACTTCGACACCTACCCGGCCCTGCGCATGGACGAGATGCCGGCGGTGGAGAGCATCGTGATGCCCTCCGGCGGGTTCTGGGGCGGCGTCGGCGAGCCCACCATCGCCGTGGCGGCGCCGGCGGTGCTGAACGCCATCTTCGCCGCCACCGGCAAGCGGGTGCGGCAGTTGCCGCTGAAGCACGCCGACCTGAAGCACTGAGCCGCAGCATGCAGCGCCGCGCCGCGCTGGGCCTGCTGCTGGCCGCGCCGGCCCTCTCCACCGCCACGGCCCAGGCGCGGCCGCGGGTGGTGGTGGTGGGCGGCGGCTTCGCCGGCGCCACCGCGGCCCGCGCGCTGCATGCCGCCGGCGTGGCGGTGACGCTGGTGGAAGCCAGCGCCGAGTACATTGCCTGCCCGTTCAGCAACCTGGTGCTGGCGGGCCTGCGGGACATGGCGGCGCAGCACTTCGGGTATGAAGGGTTGCGCCGCGCCGGCATCGCCGTGGTGGCGCAGCGCGCCGTGGCGGTGGAGGCGCGGGCGGTGCGGCTGGCCGATGGCACCGCGCTGCCATTCGACCGCGCCATCCTGGCCCCGGGCATCGACCTGCGCTGGGACGGCCTGGCGGGCTATGGCGAGGACGCCGCCACCATCCTGCCGCACGCTTGGAAGGCCGGGCCGCAGACCCTGCTGCTGCGGGACCAGTTGCGTGCCATGCCCGACGGCGGGCTGGTGGTGATGAGCATCCCCGCCAACCCCTATCGCTGCCCGCCCGGCCCGTATGAACGCGCCAGCCTCATCGCGCATTACCTGAAGACGCAGAAGCCGCGCAGCAAGCTGCTGGTGCTGGACGCGAAGGACCAGTTTTCCAAGCAGCGGCTGTTCGAGCAGGCCTGGGCGGCGCTGTACCCCAACCTGGAATACGTGCCGCTTTCGGCCGGTGGCCAGGTGGTGGAGGTGGACGCCGCCAGCCGCACCCTGCGCACCAACTTCGAAAGCCATGTCGCCACCGTGGCCAATGTCATCCCGCCGCAGCAGGCTGGCGAGATCGCCCGGCTGGCCGGCGTGGCGGACCGTTCCGGCTGGTGCCCGGTGGACCCGTTGAGCTTCGAGAGCCGGCTGCGCCCCGGCCTGCATGTGGTGGGGGATGCCATCATCGGCGGCGCCATGCCGAAGAGCGCCTTCGCCGCCAATGCCCAGGCCCGCGCCTGCGCCGCGGCGGTGGTTGGCCTGCTGGGCGGCACGGCGCCCGCGCCGGCCAAGCTCATCAACACCTGCTACAGCCTGGTGGCGCCGGACTACGGCATCTCCATCGCCGGGGTGTACCAGCCGGCGAATGGCCTGCTCAGCGACGTGCCCGGCGCCGGCGGCATCAGCCCGCTGGAGGCCGATGCCGGCTTCCGTGCGCGGGAAGCCCAGTTCGCCACCGCCTGGTTCGCCACCATCACCCATGATGTCTTCGGCTAGTGTCCTGCCCGCGCGGTTCAGCCGCCCCCGGACGAGCACCGCGGGCAAGCAGGCCACGGTGAAGACCCGGGCGCATGGCCTGGGGCGAAGGCTGCGGAACTTCGGCACCACGGCGGCAGCGCACATGCCGGCAGGGCCGTGGCAAGGCGCGTGGCTGGCGCTGCTGCTGCTGCTGCTGGCGCCCGCGGCCTGGGCAGGGGGCGATGCCGCGCGCGGCCGCGCCATCGTCATCTCCCGGCAGAAGGGGCTGTGCCTGCTGTGCCATTCCGGCCCGTTTCCGGAAGAACGCTTCCAGGGCAGCCTGGCGCCTTCCCTGGCCGGCGCCGGCCGGCGCCTGGGGGCGGCGGAACTGCGCGCCCGCATCACCGACAGCCAGGCCTTGAACCCGGACAGCATCATGCCCTCCTACGGCAGGGCCTCGGGGTTGCGGCACGTGGCACCGGCCTGGCGCGACAAGCCCATCCTGACCGAAGCGGAGATTGAGGACGTGGTCGCCTTCCTGCTGACATTGACCGATGACTGACCGCCGCACCCTGTTGGCCGGCGCGCTGCTGGCGCTGAGCCTGCGCCCGGCCGCCGCCACGCCGGAGGACGAGGCCGCCGCGGTGCGCGCCTTCACCGGCGGCGCCCCCCTGCGCGCAGGCCGGGTGGAACTGGACATTCCGCCGCTGGTGGAAAACGGCAACACCGTGCCGCTGAAGGTCACGGTGCAAAGCCCGATGACGGCGGCGGACCACGTGACCGCCATTGCCGTATTCAACGAGAAGAACCCACAGCCCCAGGTCATCACCGCCCGCTTCGGCCCGCGCGCCGGGCGCGCCGAACTGGCCACGCATATGCGCCTGGCCACGTCCCAGACCATTTTGGCCGTGGCGGCGATGAGCGATGGCAGCTTCTGGTCCGCCAGCGCCGAGGTGGTGGTAACCCTCGCCGCCTGCATTGAAAGCTGAGCCATGGCCCGCGTGTTGCTGAACCTGCCGCGCAGCGCGGCCAAGGGCAGCGTGATCGAGATCCGCTGCCTCATCATGCACCCGATGGAAAGCGGTTTCCGCCCGGGCGTGAACGGCAGCATCCTGGCGCGCGACATCATCACCCGCTTCAGCTGCGACTACGACGGCGAGGAGATCTTCCATGCCGAACTCAGCCCGGCCATTGCCGCCAATCCCTTCATCAGCTTCACCACGGTGGCGACGGCCAGCGGCACGCTGCGCTTCACCTGGGAAGGCGATGACGGCTTCCGGCAAACCGAAACCCGCGCCCTCACCGTGACATGACCTGGCTGCTGGCGCTGCTGCTGGGCACGGCGCTGGCGCAGCCGCGTTCCGGCGCGCTGGACATGTCGCGGGAGTTGCAGGCCCTGCAGGCCGATGACAGCGCCAACCCCGGCATGCTGTGGGTGCAGGAAGGCGAGGCGCTGTGGCAACGCCCGGAAGGCCGCGCCGCCAAGGCCTGCGCCGACTGCCACGGCGCGGCGCCGGCCAGCATGCGCGGCGTCGCCGCCCGCTACCCGGCCTGGGACACTGCCAGCGGCGCCCCGCTGGACCTGGCCGGGCGCATCCAGTCCTGCCGCAGCCAGCACCAGCAGGCGCCGCCCCTGGCGCGGGAAAGCGAGCCGCTGCTGGCGCTGAGTGCCTATGTCGGCCTGCAGTCCCGCGGCCTGCCGGTAACCCCGCCCGAGGACCCACGGCTGGCCCCGGCGCGGGCGCGGGGGGAAGCCTTGTTCCGCGAGCGGCGCGGCCAGCTCAACCTGTCCTGCGCGCAGTGCCATGAGGAGCGCGCCGGGCTGCGGCTGGGCGGCAGCCTGGTGCCGCAGGGCCATGCCAATGGCTACCCGCAATATCGCGCGGAATGGCAGGCGCTGGGCAGCCTGCAACGCCGGCTGCGCAACTGCATGGTGGGGGTGCGCTCGGTGGCGCCGGCCTATGGCGCCGCCGACTATGTGGAGATCGAGCTGTTCCTGGCCCAGCGTGGCGCCGGCCTGCCGGTGGAAGCCCCAGCGGTAAGGCCGTGAGCAGGCAGGCCGGAACGATCCTCTCCCGGCCATGACGAAGGGTAACAAGCCCTGCCGCTGGCGCTCGCGCCGGACTATAGGAGGGTGGAAGACCATGCCCCACGCCCTTCCCCCTGCCGCCACGCTGGCGCTGGCCCTGCTGCTTGCCGGCTGCGGCCTGCGGCCCGATGCGCCTTCCTCCGGCCTGGCCACGCCGGCACGGCTGGTGGCCGCCAACCCCGCCATCCCGGCCGCCTGGCCGGAAAGCGACTGGTGGAGCGGCTTCGGCTCGGCCGAGTTGGACGCGCTGATGCTGGCGGCCAATACCGCCGGCTTCGACCTGCGCATGGCCGAGGCCCAACTGCGCGAAGCCGACGCCAATGTGCGGGTGACCGGCCAGTTGCTGCTGCCCACCGGCAACGCCAGCTTCACCACCAACCGCAGCCAGACCCCATTGAGCACCGCCAGCGGCGTGCCGGTTGCCGGCCGCAGCCGCTTCACCCAGCGGGTGCTGTACGGCGCCCAGCTTTCCGCCAGCTATGAGGTGGATTTCTGGGGCCGTACCCGCAACAGCGTACTGGTGGCGCAGGAAGCCGCCGCCGCGGCGCGGTTCAATGTGGGCGTGGTGCGCATCACCACCCAGGCTTCGGTCGCCAATGCCTATTTCGCCGTGCTGTCGGCGCAGGAACAGCTGGGCATCCAGCAGGCCAACCTGGCCACGGCGGAACGCGTGCTGGGGGTCATCCAGTCCCGCGTCACCGCCGGCACCGCCAATGGGCTGGACCTGGCGCAGCAGACCACGCTGGTGGCGCAGCAGCGCGCCGCCATGCCGCCGCTGCGCCAGGCGCTGGAGGTCAATCTCTACGCCCTGGGCACGCTGACCGGCCAGCCGCCGCAAGGGCTGGCGCGGCCGCAACTGCCGCTGGCCGCGGTGAAGCTGCCCGCGGTGGCGCCCGGCCTGCCGGTGGAGGTGCTGGTGCGCCGGCCGGATGTTTGGCTGGCCGAGGCCAACCTCGCTTCCGCCCAGGCCAATGTGGCGGTGGCGCGCGCCGCCCTGCTGCCCACCGTGCAACTGACCACCACCGGCGGCTTCCAGACCCTGATCTTCGACAACCTGCTGCGGCCGGGCTCGGTGCTATTCTCCCTGGTTGGCGGCGTGACCCAGCCGATTTTCCAGCAATGGCAGCTGCGCGCGCAGCGGGACTTCAACCAGGCCCGCGCGGATGAGCTGCTGGAGAGCTATCGCAAGGCCATCGTTGCCGCGCTGGTGGACACGGAAACCGCCGTGGCGACGCTGCGCGAAACCTCCGCCCTGGTTGAGTTGCAGGAAGCCGCCACCGCCAGCGCCGAGCGTGCCAATGGCATTTCGGAAGCGCAGTTCCGCGCCGGCACCATCGACCTCATCACGCTGCTGAATACCCAGATCACGCTGTTCAACGCGCGCAACCAGCTGGCCCAGGCCCGGCTGCAACGACTTCAGGCCGCCGTTGGCCTGTTCCGCGCGTTGGGCGGTGGCTGGAGCTGACGGAACCCCGCCATGCCGGACACCCCGCTGCCGCCGACCCTGCAAGGCACCGCCACGCTGACCCGGCCGCGCCGCCGCCGCCGCTGGCCTTGGCTGGTGCTGCCGTTGCTGGCGCTGGCGGCAACCGCTGGCGCCTGGTGGCAGGGCATGCTGCCCTGGCCATGGCCCTGGGGCGCGCCGGCGCAGCAGGCGGAATCGCCGGGCCGTGGCGGGCGCGGCGGCGGTCGCCTGGGCGGGCCAGTGCCGGTGACGGTGGCGGCGGCAAGCCGGGCCGACATCGCCATTGCGCTGGACGCGCTGGGCACGGTGCAGGCGCTGGCCACCATCACCGCCCGCGCCCAGGTGGACGGCCAGCTGGTGGAGGTTGCCTATACCGAGGGCCAGGAGGTGAAGCGCGGCGACGTGCTGGCGCGGATCGACCCGCGCACCTACCAGGCGGCGCTGGCCCAGGCCCAGGCCAAGCAGGCGCAGGACCAGGCGCTGCTGAACAACGCCCGGGTCGACCTGGCGCGGTACAACGAACTGGCACGCAGCAACGGCACGTCTCGCCAGCAGCTGGATACGCAGCGCGCCCTGGTGCAGCAGTATGAAGCCCTGGTGCAGGCCGACCAGGCCGCCATCGACACCGCCCGCACCCAGCTGGACTTCACCACCATCCGCGCCCCGGTGGATGGCCGCGTCGGCCTGCGCCTGGTGGACCAGGGCAACCTGGTGCGCGCCGGGGACGCCAGCGGCATCGTGGTGGTGACGCAGCTGCGGCCCATCAGCGTGGTGTTCACCCTGCCGCAGCAGCGCCTGGGCGCGGTGCTGGACGCCATTGCCCGTGGCGCGGTGGAGGTGCAGGCGCTGGAGGCCGATGGCACGGTACGCACCAGCGGCACGCTGTTGACGCTGGACAACCAGGTGGACCAGACCACCGGCACCATCAAGCTGAAGGCCCAGTTCACCAATGAGGACGCCCGGCTGTGGCCCGGCGCCTTCATCAATGTCCGCATACAGGTGGCCACGGTGCGCCAGGCGCTGACCATTCCGCTGGTGGCGGTGCAGCGCGGGCCCGATGGCGCCTTCGCCTTCGTGGTGCAGGCCGACAACACGGTGCAGCAGCGCCCGCTGCAACTGGGCGTGCTGACCGCCAGCCTGGCCGCGGTGCGCAGCGGCCTGCAGGAAGGCGACCGCGTGGTGACCAGCGGCGCGCTGCGGCTGAACCCCGGCACCCAGGTGGTGGTGCCGGAACGCCCGCCCGGCCCGCCCGCGGCCGGCGAGGCCCCGCCCCCCGGCCAGCGCCGGCGCCAGCGGCCCGAAGGCGCCCCGGCCCGGCCGCAGCCGTGAACTTCTCCGCGCCCTTCATCGCCCGGCCCATCGCCACCTTCCTGCTGGCGGTGGCGGTGCTGCTGACCGGCGTGTTCGGCTACCTGAAGCTGCCGGTTTCCGCCCTGCCGGAGGTGGATTTCCCCACCATCGAGGTCAGCACCCAACTGCCCGGCGGGTCACCGGAAACGGTGGCGGTGCTCATCACCGCCAGCCTGGAACGGCAACTGGCGCAGATCGCCGGGCTGACCGACATGATCAGCACCAGCGGCCCGGGCGTGTCGCGCATCACGCTGCAGTTCACCCTGGGGCGGGATATCGACGACGCGGCGCAGGATGTGCAGGCGGCGATCAACGCCGCGCGCGGCACGCTGCCGGCCAGCCTGCCCTACCCGCCGACCTATTCCAAGGTGAACCCGGCCGACCCGCCGATCATGACCCTGGCGCTGACCAGCGACACGCTGCCGTTGCCGCGGCTGTCGGACGCCGCCGACACGCTGCTGGCGCAACGGCTGTCCCAGGTTTCCGGCGTGGGCCGGGTGACGGTGCAGGGCAACATGCGCCCGGCGGTGCGGCTGCGGGCCGACCCGCAGCGGCTGGCCAGCTACGGCCTGTCGCTGGAGGATGTGCGCAGCGTGATCGCCCAGGCCAACCTGGCCGGGCCGAAGGGCGGGCTGGACGGCCCGACCCAGGCCAGCGCGGTGATGGCCAACGACCAGCTGACCACCCCGGCCGCCTTCGCCAACACCATCATCGCCTGGCGCGGCGGCGCGCCGGTGCGGTTCTCGGATATCGGCGAGGCGGTGGAGGCGCTGGAGAACACGCTGAACGCCGCCTGGTACAATGACGACCGCGCGGTGCTGATCGACGTGCAGCGCCAGCCGGGCGCCAACATCGTGGCCACGGTGGACCGGGTGCGGCAGCAATTGGCGATGCTGCAGGCGGCGGTGCCGGCCGGCGCCACGCTGCATGTGGTGGCGGACCGCACCGAGACCATCCGCGCCAGCGTGGAGGAGGTGCAGTACACCCTGGTGCTGGCGGTGGTGCTGGTGGTGCTGGTGATCTGGCTGTTCCTGCGCACCGCGCGGGCCACCTTCGTGCCCGGCGTGGCGCTGCCGCTTTCCATCATCGGCACCTTCGGGGTGATGTCGCTGTGCGGCTTCTCGATGGACAACCTCTCGATGATGGCGCTGACCATCGCCACCGGCTTCGTGGTGGACGATGCCATCGTGATGATCGAGAACATCGTCCGCCTGATCGAGGCCGGCGAGAAGCCATTGGCCGCCGCCTACAAGGGCGCGCGGCAGATCGGCTTCACCGTGGTGTCGCTGACCGTCTCGCTGGTCGCGGTGTTCATTCCGCTGCTGTTCATGCAGGGCGTGGTCGGCCGGCTGTTCCGCGAATTCGCGCTGACGCTGACCATCTCCGTCGTCGTCTCCCTGGTGGTGTCGCTGACCCTGACGCCGATGATGACCGGCCGGCTGATGAAGCCGCATGGCGAGGACCCGCCCGGCGCGCTCTCCCGCTTCGCCGAGCGCGGCTTCGACTGGCTGCGGGACCGCTACGCCAGCAGCCTGCGCTGGACCCTGCGGCATGAGGGGCTGATGCTGCTGCTGGCCACCGCCACCGTGGCCGGCACCGTGGCGCTGTACCTGGTGGTGCCGAAGGGCTTCCTGCCGGCGCAGGATACCGGGCTCATCGCCATCACCATGGAAGCCCCGCAGGACGCCAGCTTTCGCCGCGTTTCCGAGTTGCAGCAGGAAGTCACGCGCATCGTGCGCACCGACCCGGCGGTGGCGGCCACCACGGCGGTGGCCGGCGCCGGGCCGATCAACCCGGCGCAGAACAGCGGCCGGCTGACCGCGGTGCTGCACCCCCGCGGCACGCGCGACGCCAGCGCGCAGCAGATCGCCGCCCGGCTGGCACCTCAGCTGGAAGCGGTGCCCGGGATTGTGGTGCATCTGCAACCGGTGCAGGACATCCAGATCGGTGCCCGCATCAGCGCCACGCCGTTCCAGTACACCCTGATGGACCCCGACACCGCCGAACTTTCGGCCTGGTCGGGCCGGCTGCTGCAACGACTGCGCCAGGACCCGGCACTGCGCGACGTGACCAGCGACCTGCGCGATGGCGGGCTGCGGGTGACGGTGCAGGTGGACCGCGAGCGCATGGCCCGGCTGGGCGTGACCATGCAGGCGGTGGACGACGTGCTGTACGACGCCTTCGGCCAGCGCCAGATCAGCACCATCTACGGCCAGGCCAACCAGTACCGCGTGGTGCTGGAAGCCAGCCAGGCGCTGCGCGACGACCCCGGGCTGGTTGGCCTGCTGCGGGTGCCCGGCGCCAATGGCGTGCAGGTGCCGCTGGCCGAGATCGCCGAGATCGGCCGCCGCAACGGCCCGTTGACGGTGAACCGGCAGGACCAATTCCCCGCCGTGACCATCGGCTTCGACGTGGCGGAGGGGGTCTCGCTCGGCCATGCCGTCACCGCCATCCGCCAGGCGGAGGCGGAGCTGGGCATGCCGGATGCCATCACCGGCCAGTTCAGCGGCGACGCCGCCGAGTTCAACCGCTCCATCGCCGGCACGCCCTGGCTGATCCTGGCGGCGGTGGTCGTCATCTACATCGTGCTGGGCATGCTGTACGAGAGCGTGGTCCATCCCATCACCATCCTCTCCACGCTGCCTTCCGCCGGCATCGGCGCGCTGCTGGCGCTGTGGGCCTGCGGGCTGGACCTCAGCGTGGTCGGCATCATCGGCATCGTGCTGCTGATGGGGATCGTGAAGAAGAACGCCATCATGATGATCGACTTCGCGCTGGAGGCGCAGCGCGACCATGGCCGCACGCCGGAGGAAGCGATCTACGAAGCCTCCGTGCTGCGGTTCCGGCCGATCATGATGACGACGATGGCGGCGCTGCTGGGCGCGGTGCCGCTGGTGCTGGGCCATGGCGCGGGCAGCGAGCTGCGGCTGCCGCTGGGCGTTTCCGTCATCGGCGGGCTGCTGCTGTCCCAGGTCATCACGCTGTACACCACGCCGGCGATCTACCTGGCGCTGGAACGGCTGCGCACCGCGGTGGCCGGCCCGGCCGTGGCGGAGCCGGCGGAATGAGCCCGCCGGCAGCCGGGGGCTGAGCATGTCCTCCATCTCCGCCCCCTTCATCCGCCGGCCCATTGCCACCGCGCTGCTGGCGGTGGGCATCGCGCTGGCCGGGCTGGTGGCCTATTTCGTGCTGCCGGTGGCGCCGCTGCCGCGGATCGACCTGCCGACCATCGTCATCAGCGCCAGCCAGCCGGGCGCCGACCCGGCGGTGATGGCGGCCAGCGTGGCCGCACCATTGGAACGCCGGCTGGGCGCCATCGCCGGGGTCAGCGAGCTGACCTCCACCTCCACGCTGGGCTCGGCCAGCATCGTGGTGCAATTCGACCTGACCCGCCGGGTGGAGGATGCCGCCAAGGACGTGATGGCGGCGATCAACGCGGCCGCCACCGACCTGCCCGCCGGCCTGCCCAACCCGCCGAGCTTCCGCAAGGCCAACCCGGCCGACGCCCCGGTGCTGCTGCTGGCCATCACCTCCGACACCGTGCCCCCCGGCCAGGTGTACGACGCGGTGGACAGCATCATCTCCCCCCGCATCGCCCAGGTGAACGGCGTGGCCCAGGTGGTGGTGACCGGCGCCGAGCAACCCGCGGTGCGCGTGGCGGTGGACCCTGGCGCCGCCACCGCCGCCGGCGTTTCGCTGGAGGATATCCGCACCGCCATCGCCCGCGCCAACGTCACCCAGCCCACCGGCCTGCTGGACGGCACCGACCAGTCCGCCGCCATCGTGGTCAACGACCGGTTGAACACGCCGGAGGACTACGCCGGCGTGGTGGTGCGCGTGGTGGCCGGCACCACGGTGCGGCTGGACGCGGTGGCGCGGGTTACCCAGGGCGTGCGGGACCGGCGCCAGGCCGGCAACTACAACGGCCGGCCGGCCATCATGCTGGTCATCTTCAAGCAGCCCGACGCCAACGTCATCGAGGTGGTGGACAGCATCCAGAAGCTGATGCCCGAGTTGGCGCGCTGGCTGCCGGCCGGCATCAACGTCATCACCCTGCGCGACCGCAGCGAGACCATCCGCGCCAGCGTGCGCGACGTGCAGTTCACCCTCATCATCACCATCGTGCTGGTCATTGCCGTGGTGGCGCTGTTCCTGCGCCGCCGGGCCGCGGTGTTCGCCGCCAGCATCTCGGTGCCGCTGTCGCTGCTGGGCACGCTGGCGGTGATGTACCTGGCCGGCTTTTCGCTGAACAACCTGACCCTGATGGCGCTAACCATCTCGGTGGGCTTCGTGGTCGACGACGCCATCGTGATGATCGAGAACATGACCCGGTTGCGGGAACGCGGCATGCCGGCCATGCAGGCGGCGCTGGAAGGCGCGCGGCAGATCGGCTTCACCGTGCTGTCCATCACCGTCTCGCTCATTGCCGTCTTCATCCCGCTGCTGTTCATGCCGGGCATCGTCGGCCGCATGTTCCGGGAGTTCAGCGTCACGCTGGCCATTGCCGTGGCGCTGTCGGGCGTCATCTCGCTCACCATCACCCCGGCCGCCGCGGCGCACCTGGCCCGGGCCGGGGCGGAGGACCCGCCGGGCTGGTTCGGCCGCCGCTTCGAAGCCGGCATGGACTGGATCATCGCCGGCTACATGGCCAGCCTCGGCGTGCTGCTGCGGTTCCGCAAATCCATGCTCGCCTTCACCGTGGCGCTGATCGGGGTGACGGTGTGGCTCTACATCATCGTGCCGAAGGACTTCTTCCCGGCGCAGGATACCGGGCTGATGTTCGGCGCCATCCAGGCCTCGCCCGACACCTCCTTCCAGCGCATGCGGCAGTTGCAGGACCAGGTGGTGGAGGTGCTGATGCGCGACGACGCCATCGCCGGCATCGGCGTTTCGGTCGGCAGCGGCGGCGGCGGCACGGTTTCGGTCGGGCGGATGTTCATTTCCCTGAAGCCGCAGGACCAGCGCCCCGGCATCACGCCCGACGCGGTGGTGAACCGGCTGCGCCGGCCGCTGGCGGCCATTCCCGGCGCACAGGTGTTCCTGCGCCCGGTGTCGGACGTGAACATCGGCGGCCGCCAGGGCAATGCCAGCTACCAGTACGTGCTGCTGACCCCGGACCTGGAGGAATTGCAGACCTGGTCGGAGGCCATGGTGCGCAAGTTCCGCACCATGCCGGAGTTGGCCGATGTCTCCTCCAACCAGGAGCGCGCCGGCCTGGTTTCCCGCCTGGTGGTGGACCGCGACCGCGCGGCGCAGCTGGGGGTGAGTTTCCTGGCCATCAACAACGCATTGAACGACGCCTTTTCCCAACGCCAGGTCAGCGTGATCTACCGCAGCCGCAACCAGTACCGCGTGGTGCTGGAGGTGGAGCCCGGCCGCACCCAGGACCCGACCCAGCTGGACGGGCTGCATGTGCCGGGCGCCAACAACACGCCGATACCGCTGGCGTCGCTAGTCCGGCTGGAACGCGCCAGCGCGCCGCTGGCCATCACCCATCAGGGCCAGTTCCCCGCCGCCACGCTGACCTTCAACCTGCCGGAGGGGGTGTCGCTCGGCCAGGCGGCGGCGGCGATTGAAAAGGCGCAGCTGGAAATCGGCATGCCCGGCAGTGTGCGTGGTGAGTTCGCCGGCAATGCGCGGGCTTTCCAGCGCCAGCAATCCGGCCAGAACCTGCTCATCATCGCCGCGGTGGTCAGCATCTACATCGTGCTGGGCATGCTGTACGAAAGCCTGCTGCACCCGGTCACCATCATCTCCACCCTGCCCACCGCCGGCATCGGTGCGCTGCTGGCGCTGCTGGTCACCAACACACCCTTCACCCTCATCGCCTTCATCGGCGTGATCCTGCTGATGGGCATCGTGAAGAAGAACGCCATCATGCTGGTGGACTTCGCGCTGGAACACGCAAGGGAAAATGGCCAGAGCGGCCATGACGCCATTTTGGCCGCCTGCCGCGAACGCTTCCGGCCGATTCTGATGACGACGCTGGCGGCGCTGTTCGGGGCCATTCCGCTGGCCATCGGCCACGGCCCGGGCAGCGAACTGCGCCAGCCGCTCGGCATCGCCATCATCGGCGGGCTGGCGCTGTCGCAACTGCTCACGCTCTACACCACGCCGGTGGTGTACCTGGCGTTCGAGAGCATGGTCGGCCGCCGCCGTGGCCGGCTGGGCCAGCGGGCGGCGCTGGAACAGCCCCCGCGCGCGTGACCGGGCTGGCGGCAACCGCGCCACCGGGCGCGGCGTTGCCGCCTCGGCCAATCAACGCAGGAGGTCACGCCCCCCATGACCATGCGGCAGCAATTACTGGCCATGACGGCAATCGCGGCGCTGCTGGCGCTGCCGGTGCTGGCCATGGCGCAAACCGCCCCACCCCTTGCCGCCTCACCTGGTGGCAGCGCCCGCAACCAGATGGTGGACAGCCGTACCTTGAAGGAAGGCCGCCGCGCCAGCCGGCTGATCGGCGCCTCGGTGTACAATGACAGCGCCGAGACCATCGGCGAGGTGGATGACCTGCTGATTCCACCCGCGGGCGGGCCGCCGGTTGCCATCATCTCGGTCGGTGGCTTCCTGGGCCTGGGCGCCCGGCTGGTGGCGGTGCCCTATGAGGACCTGCGCCTGGGCAATGGCCGCTGGAGCCTGCCCGGCGCCACCAAGGAAAGCCTGAGCGCCCTGCCCGGCTTCGCCTATGAGGCCACCAGCAGCCGGGGCTAGGGCCTGATCCGTGCAGGCGGCATCGCCGGAGCGGTGCAGCCGTCTCTCAAGCGCAGGCTGGCGCATGATTCGCGTGGGAGGATCATGCGCCAGCCGGTGGCTTCGCAGCGCGCGGGGCAGCCCCTGAAACGCTTCATTTGACGAAGCCGCCGCTTTTTGGCCAAATCCCGCTCTTCCCCCGGAAGCGCCCGGATCGGTCCGCAGGCGCGGGGGAAGGACTGGAGCGCAAACCCGTGATCCCCGCCCTGATGCCGACCTACAACCGTGCCGACCTTGCTTTCGAGCGGGGTGAAGGCGCCTGGCTGTGGACGAATGACGGGCGACGTTACCTCGACTTCGGGGCTGGCATCGCCACCTCCAGCATCGGCCATGGCAACGCGCACCTCACCCAGGCCATTGCCGAACAGGCGGCCAAGGTGATGCATGTTTCCAACCTGTACCGGATTCCGCAGGCCGAGAAGCTGGCGGCGCGGCTGGTGGAAACCTCCTTCGCCGACAGCGTGTTCTTCTGCAATTCGGGCGCCGAGGCGAACGAAGGCATGATCAAGGCCGTCCGCAAGTACCATGCGGAGCAGGGCCACCCGGAACGCTACGTGGCGGTGTGCTTCGAGGGCGCCTTCCACGGCCGCACCCTGGCCACCCTGGCCGCCACCGGCAACGAGAAGTACCTGGCCGGCTTCGGCCCGCCGGTGCAGGGCTTCCGCCACGTGCCGTTCGGCAACATGAACGCGCTGCGCGATGCCATCGATGGCAGCACCGCGGCGGTGATGATCGAGCCGATCCAGGGCGAGGGCGGCGTGCGCCCGGCGACGCTGGACTTCCTGCGCGACGTGCGCGCCGCCTGCGACGAGTTCGGCGTGCTGCTGGCGCTGGACGAGGTGCAGACCGGCATGGGCCGCAGCGGCAAGCTGTGGGCGCACCAATGGGCCGGGATCGAGCCGGACGTGATGTCCTCGGCCAAGGGCATCGGCGGCGGCTTCCCGCTGGGTGCCATTCTGGCCAAGGAAAAGGTGGCCAAGTACCTCAAGGCCGGCACCCATGGCAGCACCTATGGCGGCAACCCGCTGGCCTGCGCCGCCGGCAATGCGGTGCTGGACGTCATCCTGGCCCCCGGCTTCCTGGCGGGCGTGGACCGGGTGGCCCGCCACCTGTGGCGCGGCATGCTGGGCCTGGCCGAACGCCACCCGCGCGTGGTGGAAGGCGTGCAGGGCGCCGGCCTGCTGCTGGGCCTGAAGCTGCGGCCGGAAGTCTCGAACGGCGACATGCAGATGGCGGCGATGGCCGAGGGCCTGCTGACGGTGGCCGCCGGCATGAACGTGCTGCGCGTAGCGCCGCCGCTCATCATCACCGAAGCCGAGGCCGATGAGGCCGTGCGCCTGCTGGACCTGGCCTGCGCCAGGCTGACGCCGGCGGTGCAGGTGGCGGCGCAATGAGCCAGGTTGTGGCCCTGAAGCCCGATGCGGGGGGGCCGACGCCCCCCCGGCACTTCCTGGAGCTGATGGATTTCGAGGCGCCGACCCTGCGCCGCAGGCTGGACCTGGCGGCGCAGACCAAGCGCGGCGGCTATGTGGCCAAGCCGCTGGCCGGCAAGCATGTGGCGCTGATCTTCGAAAAGCCGTCCACCCGCACCCGCGTCAGCTTCGAGGTCGGGATCCGCCAGCTGGGCGGCGACGTGGTGTACCTGAACAGCCGCGACATGCAGTCCTCCCGCGGGGAGGAGGTGTCCGACATGGCCAAGGTGCTGTCCCGCTACGTGGACTGCATCATGATGCGCACCAACGACGTGAACCGCATCCGCGAGATGGCGGCGCATGCCACGGTGCCGGTCATCAATGGCCTGACCGATGTCTCCCACCCCTGCCAGTTGATGGCGGATGTGCTGACCTTCGAGGAACATCGCGGCCCGATCACCGGGCAGACGGTGGCCTGGATCGGCGACGGCAACAACGTGGCGCAAAGCTTCATCCAGGCGGCGACGCGGCTGAACTTCAAGCTGCGCCTGGCCTGCCCGCCCAGCCTGCGGCCGCCGCAGGCGCTGCTGGACTGGGCCCGGGCGGAAGGCGCCGACATCCTGCTGACCGATGACCCGGCGGAAGCCGTGCAGGGCGCCCGCTGCGTGGTGACCGATGCCTGGGTTTCCATGCACCAGGAAAACGAGGATGGCAGCCAGCCCAACCGCCACAATGTGCTGATGCCCTACCAGGTGACGCCGGCGCTGATGGCCCAGGCGCTGCCGGACGCGATCTTCCAGCACTGCCTGCCGGCGCATCGCGGTGAGGAAGTGGCCGCCGAGGTGATCGACGGCCCGCAGAGCGTGGTGTTCGACGAGGCCGAGAACCGGCTGCACGCGCAGAAGGGCGTGCTGCTCTGGGCCATGGCGGCGGGCTGAGGCCGCCGCCGGCTCAGGTGGCCAGCCGGGCCAGGGCGTATTCCACCGCCACGAAGAAGCCGGCGAAGTAGCTGGTGATGGCGGCATAGAGCAGCGCCTGGCCCAGATGGGCGGCCTCGGCGGCGTGGCGAAGACGGGTCACGGGAAATCTCCTGCGGGGCGGCTGCCACCGCGTTCTGTTGCCGGCACCATCGCCCCACCGGGCGGCAAAGCCCAACGCATCCGCTGGATAGGCCCCATCGGCCGGATGGATGGCGCCGGGCGCCACCGCTTCCTGCGCAACCGAGGTTTCAGAACCGCAGCCGAGTGCCTATCTTGGGCCAAAGAGCCTGGTCGCTTGGGGCGGCATCGCCGAAAGCGTGAACCAGTTTCGCATCCACACAAGGCTGGGACGGCCGGGCTTCCCCCAGGGAAGCGGCACCGCCCCGGCATTGAGGTTCCTCGCTTGCCCGACCCGACCCAGCCTTCCGCCACCCCCGCCTTCCTGCAGCACGACCGTCCGCCGGTGCCCGACCTGGTGGTGCCGCGCGGCGTGCTGCCCTTCCACCTGGAACAGCAGCCGGTGCGCGGCCGGCTGGTGCGGCTGGGGGCGCTGGCGGATGCCATCCTGACCCGCCACTCCCAACACCCCGCCGTAACCCGCCTGCTGGGCGAGGCCCTGGCGCTGACCGCCGGGCTGGCTGCCGCGCTGAAGTTCACCGGCAGCTTTTCCCTGCAGGCCAAGGGCGATGGCCCGGTTTCCATGCTGCTGGCGGACTGCACCGATTCCGGCGCGCTGCGCGGCTATGTGCGGGTGGATGAGGCGCTGCTGGCCCGGCTGCTGAAGGGCGACCCGGACCCCAGCGCGGCCGCGCTGCTCGGCCGCGGCTACCTGGCCTTCACCTGCGACCAGGGGCCCGACATGGAACGCTACCAGGGCATCGTGGCGATCGAGGGCATCACCCTGGCGACGATGACCGGCAGCTATTTCCGCAGTTCGGAACAGCTGAAGGCGCAGGTGCAACTGGCCTGCGCGCAAACCCCGGAAGGCTGGCGCGCCAGTGCGCTGATCCTGGAGAAGGTCGCCGGCGAGGGCGGCATCGCACCCGAGGCGCGTGGCGACTACTACCCGCCGCTGGAAGCCGAGGCGCAGGAGGAAAGCTGGCGCACCGCCCTGGCCCTGGCCGGCACGCTGACCCAGGCGGAATTGCTGGATGACGGGATTTCCTCGGCCGAGCTGCTGCACCGGCTGTTCAGCCTGGAGGGCCTGGTGCAGGGCCGCGCCCGCGCCCTGGCCTATGGCTGCCGCTGCTCCCGCGCCAAGCTGGCCGGCGTGCTGGCCGGGTTTTCCGACACCGACCTGGACGACATGGTGGAGGACAATGCCATCACCATGAATTGCGAGTTCTGCAATATCGGCTTCCGCTTCGACCGGGCCGAGGTGCAGGGCGCCAGCGGCTAGCGCGTGATGCCTGCGGTGCGCTCGCCGAACGGCGTGCATCACCCGGCCAAACAACAGGCCAGGGTCCGGTCGGCGCTTCGGTCGGCGCCGATCAGGCCCTGGCGCTTTACCAACCGGGCCGCTTTGGCCATGATCCAACCGGCCTGAAGCGCCGCGGGCCCTGGCCCTGCCGGCCGGGCCATCCGCCGCCGCGGCCCACCGGGCCGGGGCGCCAGCCTGCCGTTCGAGAGGGTTCCTCGCCCATGCTGCCCCGGCGTTCCGCCCTGTTGCTGCCCTTTACCCTGTTGGCCTGCGCCTCCCGCGACCCGGAGATTGCGGTGCCGGGCGGGCCCATCGGCTTCCGCCACCTGCTGCCGCTGCGGCTGAACGTGGCCGAGGTGATGGTGCCGGAGCAGGACCCGCCGCCCGCGCCGGGTGATTTCGGCGCCTCGCTGGTGCTGCCGCCCGGCGCCGCGATGCGGCAGATGGCGCAGGACCGGCTGTTTGCCGTGGGCAGCACCGGCCGGGCGGTGTTCAGCGTCACCCAGGCGCTGCTGATCCGGGACAATACCGGCGTGCTCTGCGCCCTGGGCTGCCGGCTGGACATCGCCGGCGCCGAGGGCGGCCGCATCGGCTTCATCGAAGCCGCGGCGCGGGCCAACATCACCCTGCCCGGCAGCGTCGCCCCCGCCACCCGCCAGCGCGCCGGGGAGGCCATGCTGCGCCAGGCGCTGCAACGGCTGAACGTGGAGTTCGAGTTCCAGGCCAAGCGCAACCTGCGCCCCTGGCTGGTGGAAACCACCCCCGGCGCCAGCGGCCTGCCGGCCCCGGGGCCAAGCGGCGTGGAACGCGAGGCATTGCCGCCGGCGTAAGCGGGCCCTGGCGTCCAAGCCGACACGGCCATGTCAACGAACGGCCGTAGCGGTGCGCGGGAGCGTGCTTCGCGCCTTTCGGTGCAAGCACCTCAAGCAATCACGCTCTACCGCCCGGGCAGCGCCGCCACCCCGGCTGGCGGCACCACCAGCGGCTCCGCCACGCCGGCCGGCAGCGGAATTTCATGCGCGTTCAGCGTCATCGCCACCATGCTGTAGTAGCCAACCAGCGCGGTCAGTTCCACCACGCCACGCGGGCTCCAGCGGCGTTCCACCGCCTGGTATTCCGCCAGCGGCACCCGGCCGGTGGCCAGCAGCAGCCGGGCGAAGTCATACACCGCGCGCTCCTCGGCATCGTCGAAGCGCGGCACCTTGCCGTGCAGCATCGCCTCGATGATCTCGGCCGGCAGCCCGGCCTCGGCGGCGGCACGGGCGTGCACCCACCATTCCACCTGGGCGCTCCAGTGCCGGCCGCAGACCAGGATGGCCAACTCGTTCAGCCGCTTCGGCAGCACGGTGCGGTAGCGCAGGAACTCGCCCAGCGCGCTCCAGCGTTCCGCCAGTTCCGGGGAATGGATGGCGGCGCGCAACGGGCCGATCAGCACGCCGCGGGGGCCGGCCACCACCTGGTCGTGCACGCGGCGCTGTTCGGGCGTCATGGCCTCGGGGCCAGGCAGGGGAATGCGGGGCACGGGTTTCCTCCGGGGTCTTGATAACGCGGCGGCGCTGCCGGACACTCCGGCAAAACCCGAGGAAGACGCCCGAAGATGCCAGCCGTCAACGCCAACCTTGAGGGCGAGGACTACGCCCGCGCCAGCCGTGAATGGCTGCTCGCCAACCTGCCCGACCAATGGCGGCTGGACGCGGTGGACCGCGTGCCGCCGACGCTGGAGGAGAGCAAGGCCTTCGAGGCGAAGCTGGCCGCGGCCGGGCTGGCCGGCATGACCTGGCCGGTGGCCTATGGTGGCCATGGCCGCAGCATGCGTGAGCACATGCTGGCCAACCGGGAGATCGGCCGCCTGCCGGTGCCGGAAAGCGTCAACAGCATCGGCAAGGAACTGGCCGGCCCCATCATCATGGCGGTGGCCAGCGAGGAGCAGAAGCAGCGCTGGCTGCCCAATATCCTGAACATGAGCGAGATCTGGTGCCAGGGCTTCTCCGAGCCCGAGGCCGGTTCCGACCTGGCCGGGCTGCGCACCCGCGCGGTGCGGGATGGCAAGGACTGGCGCATCACCGGCCAGAAGATCTGGACCTCCGGCGGCTGGCGCGCCCAGCGCTGCCTGCTGCTGGCCCGCACCGGCAGCCTGGAGGACCGGCACAAGGGCCTGGCGATGTTCGCCATCAAGCTGGACCAGCCGGGCGTGACCGTCCGCACCATCAAGCAGATCACCGGCGTGCCGGAGTTCTGCGAGGTGTTCTACGACAACGCCCTGGTGGAGGAGCAGGACGTGCTGGGCGGCGAGAAGGATGGCTGGCCGGCGGCGGTGAAGGTGCTGGAGGTGGAACGCGCCACCAACCGCATGTACCGCGCCTGGCGGATCGAGAATGAACTGCGCCACCTGGTGCGCGCCTGCATGGGCGACGCCCGGCTGCGCGACATCGTGCAGGAAAGCCACTTCGCCCAGCGCCTGGCCGCCATTCAGGTGGATGTGGATGTGCTGAAGGCCTACGTCGAAAGCGTGGTGGAGGACCTGGCCAATGGCGAAAGCATCGGCGGCCGCGGCAGCCTGATGAAGCTGCATTGGTCCGAAGCGCACCAGCGGCTGGCGGCGCTGGCGCTGGAGTTGCTGGACAAGGCGGCGCAACCGCCCTCGCCGGAGATTGCCGCGGCGCTGCGCCGCTTCCGCGCCATCTACCTCTACAGCCGGGCGGCGACGATCTACGCCGGCACCAGCCAGATCCAGATGGGCATCATCGCCGACCGTATTCTTCGCCTGCCGCGGGGGGCCTGAACCATGAGCGACATGCAGGACATCATCGAATCCGCCCGCCGCGCCGCCGAGGCCTGTGCCGGGCTGGAACCGCGCGCCATGGCCAAGGTGTTGGCCGATGCCGGCCTGATCGGCGTGCTGGCGAGCGAAGCCGCCGGCGGCCTGGGCCTGCCGATCTCCGCCGCCGCCGCGGTGCTGGCGGCGACCGAGGCGCAGCTGCTCGGCTTCCCGCTGCTGGAGAGCATGCTGGCGGCCCGGGTGCTGCCGGAAGCCCTGGCGGCGGAAGTGGTGGGTGGCGACAAGCTGGTCACCATCGCCTGGGGCGGCGATGCCAGCCATGGCAGCGTGACGCGCGCGCATGGCGCGGCGGGGGCGGACCTGCTGCTCTGCGCCGATGGCGCCGCCGGGCGGTGCCTGGCGCTGGCCGGCGCCGAGGTGACGGAAGAGCCCGACCTGGACCTGGAACGCCCGAGCTTCCGGGTGAAGGTGGCGGGCGGCGAGCCGATTGCCCCGGCCGCCTGGGCCGCCCTGCTGGCCGACGCGCAGTTGCTGCGCGCGGCGGAATGCCTGGGCGCGGCCGAGACCAGCATGGAGGCGGCCATCGCCCACATCTCCGGCCGCAAGCAGTTCGGCCGCGTGCTGGTGGGCATGCAGGCGCTGCGCTTCGACCTGGCCCGGCACAAGCTGGCGCTGGAAAGTGCCCGGGTGACGCTGAACAAGGCGCTGGTGCAGCAGGGCGACAGCCATGCCGCGCTGGTGGCCCGCAGCACGGTGGGGGAAGCCGCGCCCTTCATCATCGAAGGCGCCATCCAGTTGCATGGCGGCATGGGCTTCACCTGGGACGTGCCGCTGCATCGCCGCCTGCGCCGGGTGCGCAATGCCTGCGCGCAGCTGGACGTGTTCGGTGCCCGCCAGGCGCTGATGGCGGAATTGCTGGCGTGACCGCCAGCCTCACCCCGCCCAGCCTCACCCCGCTGTTCCGGCCGGCCAGCATCGCCGTCATCGGCGCTTCCACGGATGCCACCAAGATCGGCGGCCGGCCGATCGACTTCCTGAAGCAGGCCGGCTACCGCGGCCGCATCCTGCCGGTGAACCCGAACAGCGCCGAGGTGCAGGGCCTGCCCGCCTTCCGCAGCCTGGACGAGGTGCCGGGCGAGGTGGACATGGCGGTGATCGGCGTACCGGCGGCGGCGGTGCCGGCGGCGCTGGAAGCCTGCATCCGCAAGGGCGTGCGCGCCGTGGTGACGTTCAGTTCCGGCTATGCCGAGTTGGGGGAGGCGGGCCGCCTGGCGCAGGAAGCCCTGGTGGCGCGCTGCCGGGAAAGCGGCATCCGCATGCTGGGGCCGAATGCGCTCGGCGTCATCAACCCGGGCGATGGCGTCTTCGTCACCTTCAGCGCCTCGCTGCACAAGAACTGGCCGCAGCCGGGCAAGGTGGCCATTGCCACCCAGTCCGGCGCGGTGGGCACCTATTGCTTCACCCTGCTGGCAGACCGTGGCGCCGGCATCAGCCACCTCATCACCACCGGCAACGAAGCCGATGTGGATGTGGCCGCCTGCATCGACTGGCTGGCGGACGACCCGGCCACCGAGGTGATCCTGACCTATCTGGAAGGCACCCGGCATGGCGCGCGCCTGCGCGCCGCGCTGGAGAAGTGCCGCGCCGCCGGCAAGCCGGTGGTGGCGATGAAGGTGGGCGCCAGCGAGGTGGGCGCCGCCGCCACCGCCAGCCACACCGGCACCCTGGCCGGCGCCGATGCCGGCTATGCCGCGCTGTTCCAGGCCACCGGCGCCTGGCGCGCCGGCTCGCTCAGCGAAGCGGCCGACATCGCCGCTGCCTGCACCGCCGGCGGCCTGCCGCGCGGCAAGCGGCTGGGCGTCATCACCGTCTCCGGTGGCGCCGGCGCCTTCCTGGCGGATGCCTCGGCCGCCGAGGGGCTGGAATTGCCGGCGCTGCCGGACGAAGCCCAGGCCGAGATCCGCGCCGTGGTGCCCTTCGCCGGGCCGCGCAACCCGGTGGACAGCACGGCGCAGATCGCCAACGACAAGACCGCCCTGGCCCGCATGCTGGAGATCATGCTGCGCCATGGCCGGTTCGACGCGCTGGTGGGCTTCCTGGCCTTCATGGCGGAAAACGAGCCGCGCCTGCTGGAGATGATGCCGGATCTGCGCCGGCTGCGGGCGGCCTACCCGAACACCGCCTTCCTGTTCAGCCTGCGCGCGCCGCCCGCCACCCGCGCCATGCTGCTGCGCGAGGGCATCGCCACCTTCGAGGAACCGAACGACGCGGTGCGCGCCGCCCGCGCCCTGGCCTGGCTGGGCGAGCAGCAGGGAGTGCGGCCCGTTGCCGCCACGCCGGCGCCGCAAACCTTGCCGGCCGGCGCGCTGGATGAAGCCGCCTGCCGCGCGCTGCTGGCCGCGGCCGGCATTCCCTTCGCCCCCGCCGCCGCCTGCACCAGCGCCGAGGCCGCCGCCGAGGCCGCCACGGCGCAGGGCTTCCCGGTGGTGCTGAAGGTGCTGTCGCCCGACCTGGCGCATAAATCCGATGTCGGCGGCGTGCGGCTGAACCTGGGCGATGCCGAGGCGGTGCGCGCCGCCTATGCCGCCATGATGGCCGAGGTGGCGGCCAAGGCCCCCGCCGCCCGGCTGACCGGGGCGCTGGTTTCGCCGATGCTGTCCGGCGGCGTCGAATGCGTGCTGGGCATGACGCGGGACCCGGTGTTCGGCCCGCTGATGATGGTGGGGCTGGGCGGGGTGTTCGTGGAGGTGCTGGGCGATGTCGCCTTCCGCCTGGCGCCGCTGACGCACGACGTGGCGCTGGAGCAGATCCGTTCGCTGAAGGGTCACCGGCTGCTGGCCGGGGCGCGCGGCCGCCCGGCAGTGGATGAGGGCGCGCTGGCCGCGGCGCTGGTGGCACTGGCCGGCTTCGCCCTGGCCCACCCCGAAGTCGCCAGCGTGGAGGTGAACCCCTTCATCGCCCTGCCGCAGGGAGGCTTCGGTGTGGATGCGGTCATCCTGCGTTAGCGCCCCACCGCCGCACCACGGGCATCAGCCGGTGGATGAGCGCAGCGGGCAGGGCGGCAGGGGCTTCGTCGCATGAGCCAGACCATGCCGACCCGCCGGGCACTGCTGGCCCTGCCCCTGGTGCCCGGGCTGCTGGCGCCGGGGCTGGCGCGGGCGCAGGCCTGGCCGGCGCGGCCGATCCGCCTGGTGATCCCATTCGCCCCCGGTGGCGGCGCCGACAACCAGGGCCGGCTGCTGGCCGAGGCGCTGGGCCGCCGGCTGGGCCAGCCGATCGTGGTGGAGAACAAGGGCGGCGCCGGGGGCACGTTGGCGGCGCAGATGGTCGCGCTGGCCCCGGCCGATGGCTACACCCTGCTGTACGGCACGCCCGGGCAGCTCACCACCAACCCGATCCTGATGCGCGACCTGCCCTATGACGCCGAGCGGGATTTTGCCCCGGTCAGCCTCATCACCCGGTCCAGCTATGGCTTCGCCGCGCATCCGGGCCAGCGCATCGGCAGCATCGCCGAGTTGGTGGCGGCGGCGAAGGCCCGCCCCGGCGCCCTGGCCTGCACCAGTTCCGGCGCCGGGTCCGGCCCGCACCTGGCGCTGGAGTTGTTCAAGCAGTTGGCGGGCGTGGACATCACCCATTTGCCTTATCGCGGCAGCGGCCCGGCCTTGCAGGACCTGGTGGGCGGCCAGGTGCCGCTTTCCATCGACAGCCTTTCGGTGCTGATCCCGCTGTTGCAGCCGGGCAGCGTGCGCGGCCTGGCGGTGACCAGCGCGGCGCGCAGCCCGCTGCTGCCGGCGCTGCCCACGGTGGCGGAGACGCTGCCGGGCTATGAGGTGACAGTGTTCAACTACATCGCCGCCCGCGCCGGCACGCCGGCCGGGATCATCACCCAATTGTCGCAGGCCATCGCCCTGTGCATGCGGGAGCCGCAGATCACCACGCGCAACGCCGCCTTGGGCGTGGAGGGCATTGGCAGCACGCCCGAGGAACTGGCTGCCGTGTTGGCGAGTGAAGCCCGCAAGTGGCGCACCGTCATCACCACCGCGAACATAAAACTCGAATAGGGAAACGCCATCATGTCCGACGACGTCGTAACGCTTGAGGTGAAGGACTACGTGGCGGTTGCCACGCTCAATCGCCCGCCGGTGAATGCGGTGAACTGGGCGATGCGCGACCGGCTGATCGAGATCATGGACCAGGCCAGCGACCGCGA
>CANBXZ010000016.1 GCA_947373495.1 Acetobacteraceae bacterium | reverse complement strand
TGCCCGCCATGATCGGCGGTTTCGGCAACTGGTTCGTACCGCTGATGATCGGCGCGCCGGACATGGCCTTCCCGCGGATGAACAACATCAGCTTCTGGCTGCTGGTGCCCGCCTTCCTGCTGCTCGGCGCCTCGGCGTTCGTCGGCGGTGGCCCCGGTGCGGGCTGGACCATCTACACTCCGCTGTCCTCCTCCGGCCCCGGCGGCCAGCAGGGCCCGGCGATGGACATGGCGCTGTTCAGCCTCCACCTGGCGGGCGCCTCGTCCATCATGGGTGCGGCGAACTTCATCACCACCATCTTCAACATGCGCGCCCCGGGCATGACGCTGCACAAGATGCCGCTGTTCGTCTGGTCCATGCTGATCACCGCCTTCCTGCTGCTGCTGGCGGTGCCGGTGCTGGCCGGCGCCATCACCATGCTGATCACGGACCGCAACTTCGGCACGGCCTTCTTCGACCCGGCCGGCGGTGGCGACCCGGTGCTGTTCCAGCACCTGTTCTGGTTCTTCGGCCACCCCGAAGTGTACATCATGATCCTGCCGGCCTTCGGCATCGTCAGCCACATCATCAGCACCTTCAGCCGCAAGCCGATCTTCGGCTACCTGGGCATGGCCTACGCCATGACCGCGATCGGCTCCGTCGGCTTCATCGTGTGGGCGCACCACATGTACACCTCGGGCATCGAGGTCGACACGCGCGCCTACTTCATGCTGGCCACCATGGTCATCGCGGTGCCGACGGGGGTGAAGATCTTCAGCTGGATCGCCACCATGTGGGGTGGTTCGCTGACCTTCGAGACGCCGATGCTGTTCGCCATCGGCTTCATCTTCCTGTTCACCGTGGGTGGCGTGACCGGCGTGAAGCTGTCCAACGCCAGCGTGGACGTGGTGCTGCACAACACCTACTACGTGGTGGCGCACTTCCACTACGTGCTGTCGCTGGGTGCCGTGTTCGGCATCTTCGCCGGGTTCTACTACTGGATCGGCAAGATGAGCGGCAAGCGGTACCCGGAAACCCTGGGCAAGATCCATTTCTGGATGCTGTTCGTCGGCGTCAACGTCACCTTCTTCCCGCAGCACTTCCTGGGCGCCCAGGGCATGCCGCGCCGCTACCCCGACTATCCGGATGCATTTACCGGCTGGAACTACGTCTCCTCGCTGGGGTCCTACATCTCCTTCGCCTCGCTGCTGCTGTTCATCTACATCTGCGTGGTCACGCTGCGCTCCAAGGCCACCGTGCCGGCGAACCAGTGGGGCGAGGGTGCGACGACGCTGGAGTGGCAGGTGCCCAGCCCGCCGCCCTTCCACACCTTCGAGGAACTGCCGCGCATCCGCTGATGGCGGATGAACGCAAGGGTTTAGCGCATGAGCGAGACCATGGTTGATGACACGAAGGGGGGCTCTGCCCCCCTTCCCTATTCTGCGGACCCGAGTGAAGTTCGCGATTGGCTGCAACTGCTGAAACCGCGGGTGATGACGCTTGTGGTCTTCACCGGTCTGGTTGGGCTGGTGGTGGCGCCTGGGCATCTGCACCCGGTGCTGGCGGCCACCGCCATCCTGTGCATCGCCGTGGCCGCGGGTGCGGCCGGTGCCATCAACATGTGGTACGACCGCGACATCGATGCGGTGATGCGCCGCACCCAGGGCCGCCCGATTCCGTCCGGCAAGATCGAAGCCGGCGCCGCGCTGGGCTACGGCATCTTCCTGTCCGTGCTGTCGGTTGGCATCATGGGGTTGGCGACCAACTGGGTCGCGGCCGCGGTGCTGGCGCTGTCCATCGGCTTCTACGTGTTCGTCTACACCATGTGGCTGAAGCGCCGCACGCCGCAGAACATCGTCATCGGTGGCGCGGCCGGGGCGTTCCCGCCGGTCATCGGCTGGGCCGCGGTCACCGGCAGCGTCACGCTGGAACCGCTGGTGCTGTTCGCCATCATCTTCTTCTGGACCCCGCCGCACTTCTGGGCGCTGAGCCTGTGGGCGCATGCGGATTACGAACGCGCGGGCGTGCCGATGCTGCCGGTGGTTGCCGGTGCGCGGGAAACCCGCCGCCAGATTCTGCTCTACACCGTGCTTCTGGCGCCCATCGGCCTGGCGCCGTGGCTGCTCGGCTTTGCCGGCCCGGCCTATGCCGTGGTGGCGGGGGGGCTCGGCCTCGGCTTCCTGTACTACGCCATGACCGTCTGGCGAGACCCGCAGGATGCCACCGGCCGCAGCCTGACCAACGACGCCCCGGCCCGGCGCACCTTCCGCTTTTCACTGCTGTACCTGGCGCTGCTGTTCGCGGCGCTGGCGGTTGAACATCTGGTGCTGCGATGACCCCTGACGAGAAAACCGCCTTCACCCGCCGCCGTCGCGCCCGCAATTGGGCGGTGCTGGGGGCGTTGGCCGGGCTGGTGGTGTTGTTCTACTTCATCACCATCGCCAAGTTCCTGCCGCACTGAGGCACCGTCATGGACCCCATCCGCCTGCAACGTCGCAACCGTAGGCTGGGGCTGGCGGTGGCCGGCTTCGTCACCGGCATGGTGGGCCTGGCCTTCGCCTCGGTGCCGCTGTACCGCATGTTCTGCCAGGTCACCGGCTACAACGGCACGGTGCAGCAGGGCCAGGCCGCGGCGCCGGGCGCCGGCGACGTGCAGCTGACCATCCGCTTCAACGCCAATGTCCACCCTGGCCTGCCCTGGCAGTTCGCGCCCGAGCAGCGCAGCATGCCGCTGCGCGTGGGGGAGGAAGGGCTGGCCTTCTACCGCGCCGCCAACCTGGCGGCCGAGGCCACCACCGGCATCGCCGCCTACAACGTGACGCCGGAAGTGGTCGGCCGCTATTTCCACAAGACCGCCTGCTTCTGCTTCAATGAACAGACGCTGGCACCCGGCCAACAGGTGGACATGCCGCTGACCTTCTGGGTGGACCCGCAGATCGCGCGGGACCCGAACACCGCCGGCATCCGCACCATCACCATCAACTACACCTTCTTCCGCACCCTGGAAGACGCCGCCCGCAGCGGCGCGTTGGCCAATGCCGGCCAGCATGTTGGCGGGGTGGTGCGCTGAGCGAACCGCCCGCCGGCGGCCTGCCGCGGCGTTTTCCCCAGCAATAGCGCCCCGGGCGGCGGCAATTCGCCGGGCCGGGCTTGATCCGGGGCGCGTTTTCGGGATTGATGCAGGCAGATCGGCCGGGTCCCGCAAGGGGCCGGCCCTGCCATGAAACGACCAGGACGCGCTATGGCCTCGAGCAGCATTGTCACGGCGGACGGCGACGTCGCGCCCCCGCACAAGCACCCCTATCACCTGCTGGAGCCTTCGCCCTGGCCGTTGGTCGGCTCCTTCTCGGCCGGCGCGCTGGTGTTGGGCATCATCCTGAACTCGCACTACGGCAACCGCTGGATGTTCTTCCTCGGGCTGGCCGGCGTGCTGGGCACCATGTTCATGTGGTGGCGCGATGTCATCAAGGAAGCCCATACCCCGGGCGTCCACACCGCCATCGTTCGTATCGGCCTGCGCTATGGCATGACGCTGTTCATCGCTTCGGAAGTGATGTTCTTCGTCGCCTTCTTCTGGGCCTTCTTCCACTTCGCGCTGTACCCGGAACACGTGCTGACCCTGGACCCCGCCGCCGCCGCGGCCGCCGTGGGCACGCACCCGGTGTGGCCGCCGCATGGGGTGAAGACCTTCGACCCCTTCGGCCTGCCGCTGCTGAACACCATGATCCTGCTGCTGTCCGGCTGCACGGTGACCTGGGCGCATCATGCGCTGCTGGAAAACAACCGGCGCGACCTGATCCTGGGCCTGGCGATCACGGTGGTGCTGGGGGTTACCTTCACCATCTGCCAGGCGATTGAATACGCCGAGGCGCCGTTCAAGTTCGCTGGTGGTGGCGTCTATCCCTCCACCTTCTTCCTGGCCACCGGCTTCCACGGCTTCCATGTGATGGTTGGCACCATCTTCCTCGCGGTTTGCCTGTTCCGCTCCATGAAGGGCCACTTCACCCCGCAGAAGCACTTCGGCTTCGAAGCCGCCGCTTGGTACTGGCACTTTGTCGACGTGGTGTGGCTGTTCCTGTTCGTCGCCATCTACTGGTGGGGCGCCGGCGAAATCGCCGCGCACTGACCGCATGACCGAACCGGGCGGAGGAGCCCCGCTCCTCCAAACCGCCATCATGGGCCGCTGTCCGCGTTGCGGGCGCGGCCCGCTGTATTCCGGGCTGCTGAGGTTCCGGCCGCGTTGCGAAAGCTGCGGCCTCAACCTGGAACCCTATGACACCGGCGATGGCGCCGCCGTGGCCGGCATCTTCATCGTCGGCACCGTGGCGGTCATCAGCGTCATCCTGGTGGACATCAAGTACGAACCGCCGTTCTGGCTGCATGCGCTGATCTGGCCGCTGCCGGTGCTGGCGCTGACCATCGCGGTGATGCGCGTGGCCAAGGCCGCGCTGGCCGCCGCGCAATGGCGGCATCGCCAGGGGGAGAGCGAGTCCTGAACCGCGCCCGGCGCCGTGCCCTGTTGCCGCTGCTGGCGGCCGTGCCGGTGCTCGCCGTGCTGCTGGCGCTGGGCAACTGGCAGATGCGGCGGCTGCACTGGAAGACCGCCGTGCTGGCCCAACTGGCCAGCGCCGCCCAGGCCGAGCCGGTGCCGCTCGACACCGCGCTGCCGCAGCCCTGGACCAAGGTGCGGGTCAGCGGCCAGTTCGACCACGACCATGAAGCCCTGTTCGGCGCCGAGGTGCGCAACGGCCGCATGGGCGCGCAACTGGTCACCCCGTTGCTGCGCCCCGGCCAGCCGCCGCTGCTGGTGCTGCGCGGCTGGGTGCCGTTGGAACGCGGCCAACCCGTGGCCCGCCCGGCCGGGGAAGCCAGCCTGGTTGGCTATGTGCGCCAGGGTGAGGAAGCCGCCTGGGTCGCCGCCCGCGACAACCCGGCCAGCCGGCTGTTCTACACCTTCAATCCCGCGGTCATCGCCAGCGGGCTTGGCCTGCCGGCGCCGCTGCCCTTCGGCCTGGTGGTGCTGGGCGAGGCCGCGGGCGGCCCGTTGCCGGAAGCCGCCAGCAGCCTGCCGCGGCCGGAAAACCCGCATCTCGGCTATGCCCTCACCTGGTATGGCCTGGCGTTGACCCTGGTGGGCGTGGCCGGCGCCTTCACCCGGCGCCGCTGGAAGGAAGCCCGATGAACCCCGCCTATGCCCGCCTGAAGGCCCGCTTCGCCCGCATCGCCACGCTGGGGGAAGCGCAGGCCATGCTGGGGTGGGACGCCTCGGCGATGATGCCGCCCGGTGGCGGTGCGGCGCGGGGCGAGCAACTGGCCACCCTGGCCGGGCTGGCGCATGAGATGCTGACCGCGCCCGAGGTGGCGGCCGACCTGGCGGATGCCACCACCAGCGGCGACTGGGACGACGCCAATCTCAGCCTGATGCGCCGGGGCCATGCCCGCGCGGTGGCGCTGCCGACCAGCCTGGTGGAAGCCAGCGCCCGCGCCAACAGCGCCTGCGAGAAGGTCTGGCGCGGCGCCAAGGCGCAGTCGGACTTCAGCGCGGTGCGGCCCTGGCTGGAGGAGGTGGTGCGGCTGCAACGCGAAACCGCCGCCGCGCTGGCCGCCGCCTCCGGGCTTTCGCCGTATGACGCGCTGATGGAAGGCTACCAGCGCGGCGTGACCGCGGCCGAGGTGGAGCCGGTGTTCACCGCCTATGAGGCCTTCCTGCGGGAAGCACTGCCGCAGGTGGAGGAACGCCAGGCGCGCGGCCCGGCGGCGATGCCGCTGCCCGGGCCCTTTCCGGTGGCGGCGCAGCGGGCGCTGTGTCGGCGGCTCAGTGAAGGCGCCGGGCTGGACTACAGCCACGCCCGGCTGGACGAATCGCTGCACCCGTTCTGCGGCGGCACGCCGACCGACATCCGCATCACCACCTTCTACAGCGAAGCCGAGGTGGCCAAGGCGCTGCTGGGCGTGCTGCATGAAACCGGCCATGCGCTGTATGAACGCGGCCTGCCGGAAGCCTGGGCCCGCCAGCCGGTGGGGGAAGCCGCCGGCATGGCGGCGCATGAATCGCAAAGCCTGATCGTGGAGATGCAGGCCTGCCGGGGCGACGCCTTCCTCAGCTTCCTCGGCCCGCAGCTGCTGGCGGCCTTCGGCGGCGACCCAGCCCCCTATGCGCCGGCAAACCTTGGCCGGCTGTGGCGCCATGTCTCGCGCGGCTTCATCCGGGTGGACGCGGATGAGATCACCTATCCGGCGCACATCATCCTGCGCTTCCGGCTGGAACAGGCGCTGATCAGCGGCCAACTGGCGGTGGCGGAACTGCCCGGCGCCTGGAATGAGGGCTTTGCCCGGCTGCTGGGCGTGCGCCCGCCGGATGACGCGCGCGGCTGCCTGCAGGACATCCACTGGCATGACGGCGCCTTTGGCTACTTCCCCAGCTACACCCTGGGCGCCATGGCCGCGGCGCAGCTGATGAAGGCGGCCCGCGCCGCCGTGCCGGGGCTGGACGCCGCGCTGGCCCGGGGCGAGATGCTGCCCCTGGTCGGCTGGCTGCGCGCCAATGTGCATGGCCAGGGCAGCCGGCTGGGCTTCCAGGACCTGTTGCGCCATGCCACCGGCAAGTCACTTGATCCCAGTGATTTCATGACTCACCTGCGGCAGCGCTACCTGCAATAGCGCTACACTGCGCGCCATGCCGCATGCCATGCCCCTGATGGCGACGCTTGTCGCCGCGCTTTCCGTTGCCCTGCTGCTGGGCGTGCTCGCCCGCAAGCTGAACCTGCCCCCCATTGTCGGCTACCTGCTGGCCGGCATTGTCATCGGCCCGCACACGCCGGGCTTCGCCGGGGACATGGAACTGGCCGCCGAGTTGGCCGAGATCGGCATCATCCTGCTGATGTTCGGCGTTGGGCTGCATTTCTCCCCGCGCGAACTGGCCGATGCCCGCGGCGTGGCGCTGCCCGGTGCGCTGGTGCAGATGCTGGTGGCCACCGGGCTGGGCTGGGGCCTGGCGCGCTGGTTCGGCTGGGGCGATGGCGCCGGGCTGCTTTTCGGGCTGTCGCTGTCGGTGGCCAGCACGGTGGTGCTGCTGCGCGCCCTGCAGGAACGCGGCGAGGACCGCACCCCGGTCGGCCACATCGCCGTCGGCTGGCTGGTGGTGGAGGACCTGGCCATGGTGCTGGCCCTGGTGCTGGCGCCCATGGCCGCGCGGCTGCTGGAAGGGGGCTCCACCGGTGCCGGGGTATGGGATTCGGTGGCCGAGACCCTGGCCAAGCTGGTCGCCTTCGTGGCGCTGATGCTGGTGGTGGGGGCCCGGGTGCTGCCCTGGTGCCTTTCCCTGGTCGCCGGGCTGCGCTCGCGGGAGCTGTTTTCGCTGGCCGCTTTGGTGGCGGCGGTGGGGGTGGCCTTTGCCGCCTATGCGCTGTTCGGGGTTTCGCTGGCGCTGGGGGCCTTCCTGTCTGGCATGGTGCTGGGGCAGTCGGCGTTGAGCCAGAAGGCGGCGGAACAGACCCTGCCGCTGCGCGATGCCTTCGCCGTGCTGTTCTTCGTTTCCGTCGGCATGCTGTTCGAGCCCGCCATCCTGTGGCAACGCCCGGTGGAGGTGGCCGCCGCCCTGGCCGTGGTGGTGCTGGGCAAGGCGCTGGCAGCCTGGGGCATTGCCCGGCTGCTGGGCCAGACCAACCGGGCGGCGCTGACCATTGCGGCCGCGCTGGGCCAGATCGGCGAGTTCAGCTTCATCCTGGCCGGCCTGGGCGTGGCCGAGGGGCTGCTGCCCCCGGAAGGGCGGGACCTGGTGCTGGCCGCCGCGCTGCTCAGCATTGGCCTGAACCCGCTGCTGTTCTGGCTGGTGGACCGGATGGCACCGGCCCCGGTTCAGGCGGCCGCCCCAGTCCCCGCCCCGGCCCCTGGGGTCAGCGGAACGTAACGTCGCGGATCGAGCAGGTTTCCAGCGGCGACCATTCCCGCCGGTTCTGGTCCGCCAGCACCATCGCCACGTCCAGCAGGCAGCCCTGGCCGGCCGGCATGCTGACCCAGAACCGCCCACCCGGGGGCAGGCCGCCGGTGATCAGCAGGTCGAAGGCGGTGGCCAACTGGCCGCTTTGGGCGACGTAGAGTTCCACCACCGGCTGGCCGGTGCCGTTGATGAACTCGAAGCTCGGGTCATCCGTGGTGGGGGCGGGTTCGCCCCAGACCAAGCGCGGGTTGGTGCAGACATCCACCTTGAAGCGCTGTTCTTCCTGGCCGCCGGCGAATTCCACCAGCACGTCCTGGCGGCATTCGCTGCTGCTGGGGCGCACTTCCAGTTCGGCCCGGTTGGCCAGCGGCGCCGGGTTCAGCTTCTGGCCCCAATCCCCGGACCGCGACGGCGAGGCATAGACCCCGGCGATGCTGCGCCCGGTATGGTTCACCACGGTGAAGCGTGCTTCCGCCATGGCCTGGCCGGCGGTCAGCACCACCCCGGCCACTGCCGGCAACCACCACCGAAACGTCATCAAGGCCCCCGTCACACGCGAAACGACGGTCAGGATAGCAGGGGCCGCGCCCGGCTTCACCCCCTTGGCGAGGCTGGTTGGCATCATTCAATGCGGCGCCCGCGCCCGCAGCCTGCGACGCGGCCATGAAAAACCCCGGCGCCATCGCTGGCGCCGGGGTTGCCTGACCGCATGGGAAACTGGCCTTGCGGCCCGCGGCTCTAGCGCTTGGGGGAGGTTGCGTCGCGCGCGGCGTCCTTCGCCCCGCCCACCGCATTCTGTACCTTGCCGGCGGCCTTTTCGGCCGCGCCGGCGGCTTCGGTCTTGGCGTCGCCCATCACCTTGCCGGCGGCTTCCTTCACCGCGCCCTTAACCTGGTGGGCGGCACCCGCGATCCGGTCCTTGTCCATGGCGTATCTCCTTGCAAGGCCGCCACGCGACGTGGCGGCTTCGCAGGGCTCAACGCCCGGTCCCGCCACCCGGTTTCAGCGGAACGGAATCGCGTACATCAGCCCGCCACCGGTCCACAGCCCGTTCAGGCCACGGCGCAGCTTCAGCGGGCTGGCCTGGCCGACATTGCGCTCGAACACCTCGCCATAGTTGCCCACGGCGCGAATGGCGTTCAGCGCCCAGCCATTCTCCAGCCCCAGGTTCTTGCCGAACTCGCCGGTGGTGCCCAGCAGGCGCTGCACGGTGGGGTTCTGGCCGCGCGCCTGTTCCGCCGCATTGGCCTGGGTCACGCCATATTCCTCGGCTTCCACCAGGGCGTTGTGGATCCAGGCGATGGTGTTGCCCCACTGGACGTCACCATTGCGGGTGAACGGGCCCAGCGGCTCCTTCGAGATGGTCTCCTCCAGCACCATGAAGGCCGCCGGGTCGCGGGCGCTGGTCAGGGCGCCGGCCAGGGCGCTGGCGTCCTGGGTCATGGCGTCGCAACGGCCGGCGTAGAAGGCCTCGTACATCGTGTCGATGCGCTCGAAGACCACCGGGCTGAACTTGATGTTGCGGGCACGGAAGGTGTCGCCCAGGTTCAGCTCATGCGTGGTGCCCTGGGCCACGCAGATGGTGGCGCCATCCAGCCCGGCGATGTTGCGCACATTGGCGTCCCGCCGCACCGCGAAGCCCTGGCCGTCGTAGAAGTTCACCGGCCCCTGCGCCAGGCCGAGGCCGGTGGCGCGGGCATAGGTCTGGGTGGAGTTGCGGAACAGCACGTCGATCTCGCCGGTCTGCAGCGCGGTGAAGCGGGCCTGCGCGGTCAGCGGCACGAAGCGCACCTTGCTGGCGTCGCCCAGCACGGCGGCGGCGACCGCCTTGCAGTAGTCCACGTCCAGCCCGCGATACTCGCCGCGGCTGTCGGGCGCGGAGAAACCGGCAAAACCCTGGGAGACGCCACAGATCAGCGTGCCGCGCGCCTTCACCGCCGCCAGGGTTTGCTGCGCCGAAGCCGGCGCGGCAAGCGCAACCGCCGCGAGGGCGGCCAAAAGCCACTTCTTCATCTCAATGCTCCCTAAATGCTGGCCAAGGCGGCTTCGATGGCATCACCGAAGCGGTCCACGATGGTGTCGATCTCCGCGGGGGTGACGATGTAGGGCGGCGCCAGGATGGCGTGGTCGCCCTGTACCCCGTCGATGGTGCCCCCCATGGGGTAGCAGGCCAGGCCGCGCTTGAAGGCTTCCTGCTTCACCCGGTCGTTCAGCTTCAGCCCGGGGGCGAAGACCTGCTTCGTCGCCCGGTCGGCCACGAACTCCACCGCCCAGAACAGGCCGCGGCCGCGGATGTCGCCGATATGGGCGTGGTTGCCGAAACGCTCCACCAGGCGCTGTTCCAGCCGGGCGCCCATGGCCTGCACGTTGCCCAGCAGGTTGTCCTCGCGCATCACCTGCTGCACCGCCACGGCGGCGGCGCAGGCCACCGGGTGGGCCTGGTAGGTATGGCCATGCATGAAGGCGCCGGAGCCCTGCATCAGCCCGGCGATGACGCGGCCGGAGACCAGGATGCCGCCGATCGGCTGGTAGCCGCCCCCCAGCCCCTTGGCGACGATCTGGATATCCGGCGCGATGCCTTCCTGTTCCCAGGCGTGCAGCGTGCCGCAGCGGCCAACGCCGGACATCACCTCGTCCAAAATCAGCAGTGCGCCATGGCGGTCGCAGATCTCGCGCACCGCCTTGAAGTAGCCGGGCAGGGCGGCGACGCAGCCCAGCGTGGCGCCCACCACCGTCTCGGCGATGAAGCCGATGACGTTCTGCGGGCCGAGGCGCTGGAACTCGGCCTCCAGCTCCGCCGCCAGCCGGGCCACGTAGTCGGCGTCGGTCTCGTCATCGGCGCGGTCGCGGTAGGCATAGCAGGGCGAGACATGGCTGAAGGCGTCGGACAGGATGGGCGCGTAGGGCGCCTTGCGCATGGCGTTGCCGCCGGCGGCCAGGGCGCCCAGCGTATTGCCATGGTAGCTCTGCCGCCGGGCGATGAACTTCGTCCGCTGCGTCTGGCCGGTCTCGTAGAAGTATTGGCGGGCCATCTTCAGCGCCGCCTCGTTGCCCTCGGAACCCGAGGAGCAGAAGTACGCATGCGTCAGCCCGCCGGGCGCGTGGCCGACCATCATGTCGGCCAGCTGCTCGGCGCTTTCGCAGCTGAAGAAGCCGGTATGGGCGTAGCAGAGCTGGTCCACCTGGGCCTTGATCGCCTCGATCACCCGGGGGTGGCCATGGCCGAGGCAGGCCACGGCGGCGCCACCCGAGCCGTCGATGATCTCGCGCCCGGTTTCGTCGTACAGGTAGATGCCCTGGCCGCGCACCGCCTTGGGCGGTGTGCTGCGCAGGCTGCGGTGAACAACGTGGCTCATGGGTCCTCCGGTTCGGGCAGGTAGGCGGCCAGTTGGGCCAGCCTGGATTCACTTTCCCGCAGCCGCACCAGCGCCGCCTGGCCGCCCAGGGCGAAGACCGCCGCGGCCAGCGCCTGGGCCAGCGTGGTGGCGGCGCCAAGGCTGGGGAAGAAGGCCGGGGTGGCGGTGCCGAAGCACAGCAGGTGCGTGGCCCCGGCGGCAATGGGCGCGGCCGGGCTGTCGGCCAGCACCACGGTGGTGAGCCCGGCTTCCCGCGCGGCGGCGAAGGCGGCCAGGCTGGCGCGGGAATAGGGCGCGAAGCCGGTCAGCACCAACGCCTCCCCGGCGCCGAACCGGCCGAGGTCGAGGTCCAGCGCGGCTTCGGCCAGCAGCGTGGTTTCCGGCCGGAACAGCCGCAGCTGGTAGTGCAGCAGCGTGGCCACGGCCAGGCAGGAGCGGAAGCCGGCGACATGGATGCGTGGTGCCGCCTGCAGCGCGGCGGCGGCGGGGCCCAGGTTCAGCCCGGCCAGGGCTTCCAGGTTCTGCCGCTCGGCCACCAGCAGGGCGGGCAGGCCGGCGCCGACCATGGCGCGGCCGGAATAGGGCGCCGGCTGGCGCTGTTCCTCAATGGCGGCGGCGCGCAATGCCTCCCACCCCGCAAAACCCAGCGCCTGGGCCAGCCGGGTGCAACTGGCCGGGGAGGCGCCGGCCTCGGCGGCGAATTGCCGCATGGAACGGGTCGCGGCCTCGAACGGATGCGCCGCCAGGTGCCGCCCGGCAGCGGCAAGCTGCGGCGGCAGGTCGGGCAGGGCGGAGCGGAGCCGGTCGGCGAGCATGGCACAAGTGTTTCATCGTTGCGGTCAAAGCGCAACGCTTGTTTCAGCGGCCGGCTATTCGTTGGCAGGGCGCGGGTCGGCGAAGTGGACGCCGGTATGGAGGAAATTGGCCAGCGCGAAGGCTTGGTCCTCGACGCCCAGATGGGTGAGGAAGGTGCCGACCGGCATGTACAGCCCGTTGGTCAGCAGCAGCTCCAGCCGCAGCGGCTTCATCAACCGGGTCTGCCGCGGCACGATGGCGACGGCGGCGATGTCGGCGCGGTTGCCGGCCCAGTCCGCCTCGCCCCACAGGAAGGGGCTGCGGCTCAGTTCAACCTGGCCGGTGGCGGGGTCCAGGCTGATGCTGCTGAACAGGAAGTTGGCCAGGTTCCACAGCCCCCAGCCGATGACCAGCGCGCCGCCGAAAACCTCCCGCAGGCGGTACTGGCCGTCCCACTCGGCGGCGGCCAGGCCGTAATGCAGCGCGAAGCCGCCGAAGGCCAGGATGCCGGCCACCCGGCCCAGCGCGAGGCCCCAGAAGTCGCAGCGTCGGGTTTGCTTCATGTCGCGGGCAGCATGCAGGTCGTTACGGCGCGGTCAAGACACCCACGGTGGCGCCGGCCAGGCAGCAGGCGATGCTGGCCGCCACCAGGCTGGGCAGGCCGAGCCGGATGATCTCCGCCCGCCGGCTGGGGCACATCGCCGCCATGCCGGTAACCATGATGCCGACCGAGCCCAGGTTGGTGAAGCCGCACAGCGCATAGGTGAGGATGAGGCGCGAGCGTTCCGCCAGCCCGCCGCCGCCGCTGGCGGCCAGTTGCAGGTAGCTGACGAACTCATTCACCACCACCTTGATGCCGAGCGACTGCGCCACCGTGGCACATTCCGCCGCCGGGATTCCCATGGCCCAGGCCAGCGGCCAGAACGCCCAGCCGGCCAGGGTTTGCAGCGTCAGCCCGGTGAGCGGTTGCAGCACCGCGTTCACCAGCGCCACCAGCGCGACGAAGACGACCAGCGAGGCCATGATGCCCAGCAGCAATTGCAGGCCATCCGCGGTGCCGCGCACGATGGCGTCCATGCTGCTGTCGTACAGCGCCGGGGCCGGCGCCTGGTGCTGCGGCGTGGCGGCGGTGGCGGCGTCCTCGGGCAGCATCAGCAGGGAAGCCAGCACCGCGGCCGGCGCGGCGATCAGGCTGGCCACCAGCAATTGCCCGGCGGCATCCGGCACCACCTGGGCGATCATCTGGGCATAGACCACCAGCATGTTGCCGCTGATGGTCGCCAGCCCGGCCACCATCACCACGAACAGCTCGGCCCGCGAAAGCCCGGCCAGCCAGGGGCTGATGAGCAGCGGTGCCTCCACCATGCCGACGAAGATATTGGCCGCCCCCGAAAGGTTGCAGGCACCGGAAAGCCCGAACACCTGCCGCAGCCCACGCGCCAGCACCGCCACCACCGCCGGCAGCACCTTCCAGTGGTACAGCAGCGCCGACAGCGCACCGACCACCAGCACCAGCGGCAGCGCCTGGAAGAACAGGATGAAGCTGCCGCCGGGCATGGTCTCGGCGAAGGGCAGCGGCCCGCCGCCCAGGTAGCCGAACACCAGCGTGGTACCCTGGCGCGTCGCCCGGGCCAGGGCTTCCACCGCGTCGCCGATGCTGGTGAAGCCGGCGCGCAACGGCGGCACGTGCAGCAGCAGCGCCGCCAGCGCCAGCATGCTGCCCAGCCCCGCCAGCACCACCCGTGGCCGTACCCCGCGCCGGAACCCGCCCAGCGCCCAGGCCAGGGCGCACAGCAGTGGCAGCCCCAGCGCGGATTGCAGTTGCAGCCAGCTCATCGGGCGTCCTCCACATCCACCGCGTCCACCCGGGCGCCGGCCTTGATGATCTTTTCCGCGCTGATCTCGATATCCCGCAGGTCGTCCTGCACCGCGCCGAAATGGCCGCGCAGCTTGCGCACCCGGTCATCCAGGCGCTTCACCTCCAGCACCAGGCGGGCGGTTTCCGCCTTCAGCCGGCCGGCCTCGGCACGAATCCGCACATCCTTCAGCAGCGCCCGCATGGTGCCGAGCACCGCCCACAGCGTGCTGGGCGAGACGATGTAGACGCCGCGCCGCGCCGCTTCCGCCACCACGGCGGGGTGGCTGGCGTGCAGTTCGGCGAAAATCGCCTCGCTGGGCACGAAGATCAGTGCGCCATCGGCGGTTTCGCCGGCCAGGATGTAGCGTTCCGCCACGTCCTTCACATGCTTCTGCACATCGGCGGCGAACTGGCGCGTGGCGGCGGCGCGGCCGGCCTCGTCACCGGCGGCGTGCAGGGCGCGGAAGGCTTCCAGCGGGAATTTGCTGTCCACCACGATGGGGCCGGGCGGGTGCGGCAGGCGGATCAGGCAGTCGGCCCGGCGGCCGTTGGAAAGCGTGTGCTGCAGCGAAAACCCGGCTTCCGGCAGGCGGTCCCGCACCAGGTCCTCCAGCTGGGTTTCGCCGAAGGCGCCGCGCGCCTGCTTGTTGCCGAGGATATCCGTCAGCGTGCCGACCTGGCCGCTCAGGGCTTCCATGTTGGCGCGGGCGGCGTCGATGACGGCCAGCCGCGCCTGGATTTCCTGCGCCGAGCGGGCAACCCGGTCGGACTGGCCGGCCATGGCCTCGCCCAGGGCACGGGTCTGGTCGAGCATCAGCGCGGTGACCTGCTGGGCCAGCTTTTCAGTGCCACCGCCGGGCGCGCGCAGCAGCAGCAGCGCCAGCACCACGGCGAGCAGCACCAGCACCAACACCAGCAGCGCGGCTTCCTGCGACATGCGGCCCCCTCGATTCGCCAGGGCATCATGCGGGAAGCCCGAGGGGATGGCGACGCGGCGACCCGAGGCGGGAACGCGAAGGCTGTTCCCAGCTGACCCAGGCGGGCCGCCCCGGCCCGAGAGGCCGGATGGCCGACGCGGGCTTATGCCTGCGCCAGCCAAGGCCGCGGATGCGGCCGCCCGGCGCCTGAGGGCGAAAGGCATAAAGCCGGCGGATGCCGGTGCCCGGCGCCCGAGGGCAAGCCGGCGCGGGAACGCGAAGGCTATTCCCAGCTGACCCAGGCGGGCCGCCCCGGCCCGAGAGGCCGAATGGCCGACGCGGGCTTATGCCCGCGCCAGCCAAGCCGGCAGATGCCGGCGCCCGGCGCCTGAGGGCAAATTAATGCCTGAAGTGGCGCATGCCGGTGAACACCATCGCCAGCCCGGCCTTGTCGGCGGCGGCAATCACCTCGGCGTCGCGGATGCTGCCGCCCGGCTGGATGATGGCGGTGGCGCCGGCCGAGGCCGCGATCTCCAGCCCATCGGCGAAGGGGAAGAAGGCGTCGGAGGCGACCACGCTGCCCTCGGCCAGCGGCGCGGCCAGGCCGGCGGCCTCGGCGGCGGCCTTGCTCTTCCAGGCGGCGATGCGGCTGCTCTCGGCGCGGTTCATCTGCCCGGCGCCAATGCCCACCGTGGCCAGGTTCTTGGCGTAGATGATGGCGTTGGACTTCACGTGCTTGCAGACCCGGAAGGCGAACAGCATGTCGGCCATTTCCTGCGGGCTGGGGGCGCGCTGGGTCACCACCTTCAGCATGGCTTCGGTCACCTGCCCGGCGTCGCGGCTCTGCGCCAGGAAGCCACCGCCGACGCTCTTGAAGGTCAGGCCGGGGGAGGCGGCGTTGGGCAGGCCGCCGGTCAGCAGCAGGCGCAGGTTCTTCTTCTTCGCAAACACCGCCTTGGCGGCGTCGTCGGCGTCGGGCGCGATGACCACTTCGGTGAAGATCGCGGCGATCTTCTCGGCCGCCGCGGCGTCCAGCTTGCGGTTGGCGGCGACGATGCCACCGAAGGCGCTGACCGGGTCGCACAGCAAAGCGCGGTCCCAGGCGGCGGCCAGGCTTTCGTCCACCGCCACGCCGCAGGGGTTGGCGTGCTTGACGATGACGATGGCCGGGCGCTCGAACTCGGCGACGCATTCATAGGCGGCGTCGGTGTCGTTCAGGTTGTTGTAGGACAGCTCCTTGCCCTGCACCTGGGTGGCAGTGGCAATGCCCGGGCGGTTGCTGCCATCCACGTAGAAGGCGGCGTTCTGGTGCGGGTTCTCGCCATAGCGCAGGCCCTGGCGGAGGATGCCGGCGAAGCTCAGGCGCGGCGGGAATTGCTCGCCCAGCTGGCCGGCGAACCAGCCGGAGATGGCGGCGTCATAGGCGGCGGTGCGGGCATAGGCGCCGGCCGCCAGCTTGCGGCGCAGCGCCAGGGTGGTGCCGCCCTGGGCCTCGATCTCGGCCTGCACCTCGGCCAGTTGCGCCGGTTCGGTCAGCACCACCACCGAATCATGGTTCTTGGCGGCGCTGCGGATCATTGCCGGGCCGCCGATGTCGATGTTCTCGATGCAATCCTCGAAGGCGGCGCCCTTCGCCACCGTGGCCTCGAACGGGTAGAGGTTGACCATCACCAGGTCGATCGGTGCGATGTTGTGCGTCGCCATCTGCGCCTGATGGTCCGCCAGGTCGCGGCGGCCGAGGATGCCGCCATGCACCTGCGGCACCAGGGTCTTCACCCGGCCGTCGAGGATCTCGGGGAAGCCGGTATGGTCGGAGACATCCTTCACCGCCACCCCGGCTTCGCGGAGTGCCTTGGCGGTGCCGCCGGTGGACAGCACCTCCACCCCGCGCGCCGCCAGGAAGCGGCCGAACTCCACCAGCCCGGTCTTGTCGGAAACCGAGATCAGGGCGCGGCGGATGGGGACGATATCGGACATGGCGGGAGCCTCCCGGGCAATGGGCAAAGGGCGCGCGGGTGCTGGCACCCAAGCGGCGGATGAAGCGCGCTCAAACAACAGGCGCGCGGCATACGCCTACAGGCCGAGCAGGTCCAGCGTCCGCGCCACCACCCGGGCCTCGTCGTAGTGGTCCAGCGCCCGGGCGCGGCCCTCGGCGCCCATGCCGGCGCGCAGGCCGGGGTCGGCGGCCAGCCGGGTGAGCGCCGCGGCCAGCGGCGCCACCGTGCCGGGCGGCACCAGCAGGCCGGTGCGGCCTTCCACCACCTGTTCGCGCGGGCCGCGGATATTGGTGGCCACCACCGGCAGCCCGGTCAGCATGGCCTCGATGATGCTCATCGGCAGGCCCTCGAAATGGCTCGGCAGCACGAACACATCGGCCGCCGCCAGCAGCCGGGCGACATCATGCCGGTAGCCCAGCCGCTGCAACCGGCCGCCCATCAGCGCGGCGGCGGCGGCGAAATGCGGCTCCAGGTCGTCGCCATGGTCGCTGGCCAGGCGTTCCCCCACCACCCAGAGCCGGGCGCCCGGCACCTGCGGCATGGCGGCCAGCAACTCCGGGTAGCCCTTGTGCCGCACCAGGCGGGAGACGGCGATGACCACGCATTCGCCCTCGCCCACGCCCAATTCCGCCCGCACCGCGGCGCGGGCCGCCGCATCGGGCCGGAACAGCGCCGGGTCGCGGCCGTTCAGCACCGCCGTGGCCCGGGGGTGGATGTGCAGCCGGCGGGCGTCGCGGGCTTCCTCCGCGGAGACCGTCAGCAGCGTGTCGGTCAGCCGCCCGCCGAGCCATTCCAGCCCAAGCGACAGGCCGCGCCGCCACAACGGCCCCGGCTGGTTGAACAGGAAGCCGTGGCAGGTATAGGCCACGCGCGGCACGCCCTCGGCCCGCGCCGCCGCCCGTGCCAGCAGGCCGGAGATCGGCATGTGGCCATGCACCAGGTCGAAGCGTTCGGCGCGGAACACCTGGCGCAACTGGCCCAGCGCCCGCCAATTCGCCGCCGGCGACAGGCTGCGGGCGAAGGGCACCGGGATGATGCGGAAGCCCTCGGCGCGCGGCACTTCCAGCAACGGGCCCTCGGCGCAGATGCCCACCACCTCATGCCCGCGGTCGCGGGCGCCCCGCATCAGCGGCAGCAGGAAGTGCCGCAGCGAGAAATCCACATTGGTGACCTGGGCGATTTTCACGCGCACATTCCTGAGGCCGGGGCGGGCCGGCGCAAAGGCCGCCGGGGAGCCTCCCCCTGGGCGGCGGTTGCCTCAGCCCTCGGCCGGCGGGGCCTCGGGCGTGTCCTCGCCGGCGGCGCCGACGCGGCTGATGGCCCATTGCAGTGCCGTCACGCCGTTCTCGGCATGCAGCGCCACCTGGCTGGTGCGGCGCGGCTCGGTGCCCAGGTACAGGCTTTCCTCCAGCTCCACCTGGCAGCCCATGGCGCGCAGCCGCCAGCCCTGGCCACTGGGCAACCGCAGCAGCACGCCGCTTTCGTCCTGCTGCAGGCTGGCCACCACGCCGGGGTGCAGGTGGAAGCGCACCACGAAGGGCGGCTGCTCGGTGCCCTCGGGCATTTCCAGCAGGTCCTCGCCGCGCAGGTCCTCGCCATTGGCGGAAAGGTACAGCCGGCGCCGGTGCACCACGCCATAGGGCTTGCGCCAGCCATCATGCGCCACGTCCAGCCAGAACTGGCCGGACAGTTCGGCGCGGTCCACGCTCAGCCGCTCCGGCCGGCGGCCCAGGCCCTCGCCCTTCAGCTCGCTGCTGTTGGTGTCGGCCAGCACCAGGGTGGAATGCGCCGCGGTGGAACGCAGCGCGTCGCGCCATTCCTCCTCGGCCGCCGGGGCGGCGCCGCAGTTCACGATCAGCCTTTCGCGGCCGATCGACATCTCGAAGCTCAGCGTGCCGGCATGGGCGAAGCGGTCGGCGCCCAGCGGCAGGCCATTGGCGATGTCCCGCCCACGGCCGGGCGGCGGCGCGCCGCAGTCCAGCAGCACCAGGGTGCGCTGCGCCTGCAGCCGCTGGAAGCCGGTGTCGTCCAGGAACATCGGCGAACGGCCACGGCTCTGGCCCTGGGTCAGCACCAGGTCCAGCAGGGCGGCGGTTTCCTCCCGGCTGCCATTGAACAGCGCCAGGGCGCCGTCGCCATGGCGCAGCATGCGCAGCGCCAGCCCGGCACGGTCCAGCACATGGCCCAGCTGCGGCGGCGCGGTCAGCCCGGCCCCGGTGATGAGGTTGCGGATCTCGATCAGGTCCTGGTAGGCCAGCAGCTGTTGCAGCGGGCTGCGTTCCACATGCCCGCCATCGGCGTTGAACTGGCGGCCCAGCTCATCCGGCAGGTGCTTCAGCACCTTGGTCAGCCAGCCTTCCTCCTCCAGCGCCACGGCGGCGGCCAGGGCGCCCTTCAGCGTCACCAGCGCGCCGCGATGCGCCGCCTCGGTGGGCAGCGAGGCGACCACGCCGCGGGCGTCCTGCGCCAGGCGCAGCAGCAGGCGGCGGCGGAAGCCGTCCTCGGCGGTGGCGGCCAGGAAGTCCCAGTGGCCGAGCCAGGCGGAAACCCGCGCGGCCGCCACCTGCGGCGCCAGGGCCAGTTCCTCGACGCTGCCGCGCAGCAGCCAGTCCTCGGTCAGGTCGCGGGCGCGCAGGCGGGCGGTGTCGGTGCCCAGGGCGCGCAGGTCCCGCAGCCAGGAAAAGCCATGCGCGGCGGCGCGCCAGGTGATGGGCCCGGCGGCGGCGTCCCAGCCCTGCGGGCCGGTCACGTGCTCCGGTGCCGGCTCCAGCGTGTAGACGGTGCCGGCGACCTCGAATTCGCCCCGCAGCAGGGCGGCGCCCCGGGCCGCGTCCCCCGGCCACAGGTCGCGGAAGGACCGCGCCAGGGCTTCCGGCGCGCGGCCGGGCCTGATGCCGGAGAACAGGCGGTCGAACAGGCCCATCGCGCTCCCTTCTCCCCTAGCCCTGGCCGCGCAGCGCGGCGATGGCCGCGCCGTAGTCCGCCGCGCCGAACACCGCGGTGCCCGCCACCAGCACATCGGCGCCGGCGGCAATGCAGCGTGGCGCGGTGGCGACGGTGACCCCGCCATCCACCTGCAAGGCGATGTCGCGGCCCGATTCGTCGATCATTCGGCGCAGCGTGGCGATTTTCGTCAACTGGCTATCAAGGAAGGATTGCCCGCCAAAGCCAGGATTGACCGACATGACGAGGATGAGATCGGTCAGGTCGAGCACATTCTCCACCGCCGAGACCGGGGTGGCGGGGTTCAGCACCACGCCGGCCTTCTTGCCCAGCGCGCGGATGGTCTGCAGCGACCGGTGCAGGTGCGCCCCGGCTTCCGGGTGCAGGCTGATGAGGTCGGCGCCGGCCTTGGCAAAGCTTTCCAGGAAGGGGTCCACCGGGGAGATCATCAGGTGGACATCGAACGGAAGCGGGCAGTGCTTGCGCAGCTTCTCCAGCACCACCGGGCCGAAGCTGATGTTCGGCACGAAATGGCCGTCCATGATGTCGAGGTGGAGCCAGTCGGCGCCGGCGGCGGCTACGGCGCGCACTTCCTCCCCAAGGCGGGAAAAATCGGCGGCGAGCAGGGAGGGGGCGATTCGGATGGGGCGGGGGGGCATCCTGGCGTTCTAACCGCGCGGGTTTCCCAGGAGCAAGCAGGGCGGCACGGCTTCACCATTCGCGGAGCCGTGGGGAACCCTGAACGACAACGGCGGCTAACACCTCAGCGATCCGCTATCCGGGAGCTGTCCGTTGTCCCCTCCGTTGTCCTCCCCGTTATCTCCTGGCCTGCACGCCCATCCCGGCAGCGTTGCCGCCGCCCGGGTGGGGCTTACCCCCCTGGTATGGTTTGGCCTGGTGGCGCTGCTGACCGCGGCCTGCCTGCTGCCGGCGGTGCTGAACGGCACTCCCCCGGTCTTCACCGACACCCAGGGCTACCTGGACAACATGGCGCAGTTCCGCCCCAGCCACATGCGGGCCTTCGGCTATGGCGCCTGGCTGCGCGCCACCGGGGGCATGGCCAGCCTGTGGCTGCCGGCCTTCGCCCAGGCGCTGCTCTCGGCCTGGCTGGCGCTGCGCTTCGTGGCGCTGGAGGCCGCCGGCTGGCCACCACGCTGGCGCACCGGGCTGGCGGTGGCGGCGGTGGCGCTGCTGCTGGCCGGGCCGCTGCCCTGGCTGGCCAGCTGGCTGATGCCGGACCTGTTCGTCGGGCTCATCACCCTGGCGCTGCTGATCCTGGGGCTGCACTGGCCGCGGCTGGGCTGGCCGGAACGGGGGGCGCTGATGCTGTTCCTGGCCGGCGCCGCCAGCATCCACCTGACCCACCCGCCGCTGCTGTTCGGCCTGGCGCTGGCCTGTGGCGCGCTGGCGCTGCTGGCCCGGCCGGTGCGGGCGGCGGCGCGGCGGCTGGCGCTGGTGGCGCTGCTGGCGGCGGCGCTGGGCGCCGGCGGCCTGGTGGCGGCCAATGCCATCACCTACAAGACCGCGACCATCTCGCTCGGCTCCCCGGTGTTCCTGTTCGCCCGGCTGCTGGAGGACGGCGACGTGCCGGCGGTACTGGCGCCGTATTGCGCCGCCGGCGCGCCCTGGGTCAGCTGCCGCTTCCTGGACCGGCTGCATGTCGGCGCCGACGCGTTCCTGTGGGATGCCAACTCGCCGATCCGCGAAATGGGCTGGTTCGAGCATTTCTGGCCCGAGGCGATGGAACTGAACCCGCTGATCCTGCGCCAGCTATGGCCGCAATGGCTGGCCGGGGTGGCGCAGCGCACCCTGGCGCAGATGGTCACCTTCTCGCTGGGGGATGGCTTCGACGCCGCCGGGCCGCACATGCTGGCCGAGGACATGCCGCGCTTCGGCCTGGGCTGGGTGGTGCCGCTGATGACGGGGTCGCGCCAATACACCAACGGGCTGCTGCCCTATGTGCCGGTGGCGCTGGCCGATGCGCTGGGCGCCGCCGGGCTGCTGGCGGTGCTGGCCTTCGGCGCCTGGGGCCTGGTGCGCCGTCGCCCGGCGCTGTGGTGGCCGGCGGCGCTGTTCCTGCTGCTGTGGCTGGGCAATGCCGCGGTCATCGCCATGGCGGCACCGGTGCATGACCGCTATGGCACCCGCCTGGTGTGGGTGGCGCCGCTGCTGGCGCTCAGCCTGATGATGCGCGGGCGCCGGGTGGCGCCTGCCCGGCTGGGGCCTGCCCAGTTGGGGCCTGCAACGGCCGCGCCGGCCGCCGCGCCGCCCCCCGCGGCAACGACTGCATCGCCCCCGGCCGCGGCAGGTGCAGGAACAGGTTGGAACTGAACGGCCCCAGCCGCAGGCCGGTATAGCCCACCGTGGCGCCGGCCACCTGCGGCGCCAGCGCCGCCAGGCCGGACCAGCGCATCAGGATCAGGTTTTCCTCCTGCGCCCATTCCTGCTTGCGCAGCACCCGGCAGGCGGTACGGAAGCTGCGGTCCCAGAAATGCGCCAGCGGGATGGCGGTATGATGCTCCACCGGGAAGAAGCGGTTGGGCACGGTGATGAACACCTCCTCCGCCACGCGCTGCAACTCGGCCACGAAGCGCCGCTGGTCCGCCTTGCTGCCGACATGTTCCAGCACCGCGTTGGCGGTGGCGAAGCGGAAGCTGCGGTCGGCGAAGGGCAGCCGGGCGTGCGGGCGAATTTGCTGGTAGCGCACCGCCGGATAGGCGCGGGCGAACTCCTCCCCGCTGCCCAGCCCGGCGGCGGTGATGTCCGCCGGGTGGGGGTAGAGCCGTTCCAGCAGGTTGGCGGCATCCGTCACCACGTCCGAAACGCCGACATCCAGAATGGTGTCGCCACGCCGGGGCGTGCAGAATTCCAGGAAGTCGCGGTAGATCCGGTCGCGCGCGGCGATCACCAGCTTTTCGCCCAGGCTGGCCGGCGGCGCGGCCTGGTAGAATTTCCCATCGACGGGGGTGTTGTCCGGCATGGCAACCCTCGCGGCTTTGGTCGTGAGTATTTAGTATACTCAAGACCTGCCGCGAGGTTGGCGCACGAATTCGGGAGGCATCGCCCGCCGGCCGATGGCCGGCCGCGGCTCAGGCCTTGCCGAACCGGGCGATGAAGAAGCCGTCCATGCCGCCCTTGTCGGCCCAGTAGTCCGGCCTGGTGCGCAGCCCGCCATCGCGGGTCAGCGCATGGGCCAGCCCCGGCACTTCCTCGGGGCGGATCGGGTGCCGCACCAACCCCAGCGAGGCGGCGGCGGCCAGGTGGGCCTCGCCTTCCTCGGGTTGCAGCGAACAGGTGGCGAAGACCAGCCGGCCGGTCGGCTTCAGCAGCCGGGCCGCATTGGCCAGCATGCGGCGTTGGGTGGCGGCCAGGGTGCCGACATCCTTGGCCCGCTTCAGGTGCGCCACGTCCGGGTGGCGGCGGATGGTGCCGGTGGCGGTGCAGGGCGCGTCCAGCAGCACGGCGTCGAACAACTGCCCGCCGCCATCCCATTCGGCGGCGTCGGCTTCCACCACGCTGGCGGTCAGGTGCAGCCGGGCCAGGTTTTCCCGCAGCCGGTCGATCCGCCGGGTTTCGCGTTCCACCGCCACCACGGTGGCCCCGGCCGCGGCCAGTTGCGCGGTCTTGCCGCCCGGCGCGGCGCACAGGTCGGCCACCAGCTCGCCGGGGCGGGCGCCCAGCAGCTTGGCCGGCAGTGCGGCGGCGGCGTCCTGCACCCAGAACCTGCCCTCGGCGAAGCCGGCCAGTTCGGTCACGCGGGTGCCGGCCGGGTAGCGCCAACTGCCGCTGGGCAGTTGCTCGCCGCCTTCCGGGGCCTCGGCGCCCGGCGCCAGGGTCAGGTCCAGCGGGGCTTCCACCCAATGCGCCGCGGCAATGCTGCGCACGCCGACGCCATAGGCCTGCTGCCAGGTGCTGTAGAGCCAGCCCGGCGTGTCCAGCCGTTCGGCGTCCAGCCCTTCCAGCGCCGCCACGCCGGCTTCCGCCACCCGGCGCAGCACGGCGTTTACCAGGCCGGCGAAGGGCCGCGGCACCAGCCCCACGGAACCGTTCACCGCGGCATGGGCCGGGGTGCCGAGCAGCAAAATCTCGGCGGCGCCCAGGCGCAGCGCGCTGCGTACCTCGTCCGGCGGGTTGCGGCGCAGCCAGGGCTCCAGCGCCGCGTCCAGGCTGCCATAGCGCCGCAGCGCGGTGGCGGCGATGCGATGGGCGGCGGCCTTGTCGCGCGGCTCCACCGCCTTCGGCACGCTGTCCAGCGCCTCCTCCAGCGACCGGTGCTTGATCAGCACGGCGTTCAACAGGTGCAGGGCCGCGGTGCGGGCGGGCTGCGGCGGGGCTTGGGTGGGGCGAGATCTGGCCATCAGGCGGCGGTTTATGGCCCTGTGTGGCCGCGCATGCCATAGGGCAGCCTGGGTGACGGTACGGATTCACGCCTGCGGGCTGCCGCCCTCCGGCGATCTGCGGGCCTTGCGGCGAGAGGGCCCGAGCAGATTCACGCCTGCGGGCTTCCGCCCTCTGGCGATCTGCGGGCCTTGCGGCGAGAGGGCCGAGCAGATTCACGCCTGCGGGCTGCCGCCCTCCGGCGATCTGCGGGCCTTGCGGCGAGAAGGCCTGAGCAGATTCACGCCTGCGGGCTTCCGCCCTCCGGCGATCTGCTCTAGTGCGCGAAGATGCTCAGCCATGTCCTCGCCGCCACCGACCGCGTGATGCCCGCCGTGGAGCGCCGGCCGCGCCTGGCCCTGGTGCTGCTGTGCCTGGTGTTGTGGCTGCCCGGCTTCTTCTCCATCCCGCCCTCCGACCGCGACGAGGCCCGCTTCGCCCAGGCCACCCGGCAGATGCTGGAAACCGGCGACCACGTGCGCATCCGCTACCAGGAGGAGGAGCGCAACAAGAAGCCGGTCGGCATCCATTGGCTCCAGGCCACCTCGGTGCGCGCGGCGGAAGTGCTGCACCTGGGCTGGCGCGGCGATATCTGGCCCTACCGGGTGCCGTCGCTGCTCGGGGCGTTGCTGGCGGTGCTGGCCACCTTCCACTGGGGCCGTGCCCTGGTGGGGCGGCGTGCCGCCTGGCTGGGCGCGGCCATGCTCGGCTCCTCCCTGCTGCTGATGGTGGAGGCGCATATCGCCAAGACCGATGCCGCGCTGCTGGCCAGCGTGGCCGCGGCCATGGGGTTGTTCGGCACCTGCTACCTGCGCCCGGGCAGCTTCGGCCGCCGGGACGCGGCGGCGTTCTGGCTCATCCTTGGCGTTTCGATCCTGCTGAAGGGGCCGATCGGCCCGATGGTGGCGCTGCTGGCCGGGCTGACGCTGTGGGCCGCCGACCGCCAGGCGCCCTGGTGGCGGGCGCTGCGCCCGGCCTGGGGCGTGCCGCTGATGCTGGCCGTGGCGCTGCCCTGGCTGGTCGCCATCGGCATTGCCACCGAGGGCCGCTTCTTCAGCCAGGCGGTGGGCGGCGACATGCTGGGCAAGGTGGGCGCCGGCGAGGAAAAGCACTGGGGCCCGCCCGGCTTCTATGTGTTGAGCTTCGCCGTGGCCGCTTTCCCCGGCGCCTGGGTGGTGCTGGCGGCGCTGCCCGGGGCCTGGCGCGACCGGCTGAACCCGGCCACGCGCTTCCTGCTGGCCTGGGTGGTGCCGGCCTGGCTGCTGTTCGAGGCGGTGCAGACCAAGCTGCCGCACTACGTGCTGCCGATGTTCCCGGCGCTGATGCTGCTGGGCGCCGCCTGGGCGCTGGACCCGCTGCGCCGCGTGCCGCCGCGCTGGCTGCGCTGGCTGGGGCTGGCTTCGCTGGTCGGGGTGGCGGTGGGGCTGGCGGTGCTGGCGCTGGCGCTGCCCTGGCGGCTGGTCTCCGGCCTGGCCTGGGGGGGGCCGGTGGCGCTGCTGGCCGGCGCGGCGCTGCTGTGGCTGGTGCTGCAACTGCGGGCCCGCGGCGCCTTCGCCGGCGCGGTGCTGGCCGGCTGCGTGCTGGCCGCCCCGGTCTACCTGGGGGTGATGGAGGGCGTGCTGCCGCATGTCCGCGCCATCTGGGTTTCCGAACGGCTGGCGGCGGCGCTGCACCGGGCGGCGCCGGGGCTGGACCCGGCGCGCTTCGGCGTCACCAGCTATGCCGAGCCCTCCATGGTCTTTGCCATCGGCACCGCCACGCACCTGCTGCGCACCGGCGAGGATGCGGCGCAGTTCCTGGGTGCCGAACCCGGCCGGGTGGTGGCGGTGGGCGACCGGGCGGAAGCCGCCTTCCAGCGCGAAGTGGCGCGGTTGGGCCTGGCCGCGCGCGAGATCGGCATGGTGACCGGGCTGAACTACACCCGGGGACGCTTCCTGACGCTGCAACTGTATCGACTTGCCTCGGTTTCAGGCGGGTGATATTAAGAATCATTCTTAACTAGAACCACCAAAGAGGGCCGGGATGAGCACTGAGCATTATGACCGCACGACCATCTGGCTGCATTGGCTGACCGCCGGGCTGGTGGTGTTCCAATGGGTGCAGGCGCACCTGATCGACCTGGTGACCACCGGCGGCACGCCGGGGCGGCGCGGCATGATCGGCGTGCACATCCTGTGTGGCGTGGTGCTGGTGGGGGTGCTGCTGTTCCGGCTGTACTGGCGGCATCGCGGCGGCCGGGTGCTGGCCTATGCCACGGGCGCCGAAGGCTTGCTGGCGCGGCTGGGCCATGTGGTGCTGTATGCCCTGCTGGCGGCGGTGCTGGGCTGGGGCCTGTGGCTGGAATGGGTGCGCGGTGACAAGATCTTCGGCCTGCTGCAGATCCCGGCCTTCGACCCCGGCAATCGCGCCCTGCGCCGCGCCACCACGGACATGCACGAGACCCTGGCCAATGCGCTGCTGATCGTGGCCGGGCTGCATGCGGCGGTGGCGCTGCTGCATCATTTCATCCGGCGGGATGGCGTGCTGCGCCGCATGCTGCCGGGGTTGCGCCCGAACTGACCCGGCGGGGGTGAACCCCGGCGCCTGACCCGCTGCCCGCAGGGAAGCTCAAGCGTGATCCGTGCGTGCGGGTGAGGCTGGGCGGCCAGGGTTGCGCAGGCAGTGTGGCGCAAGCCTTGATCGCTGGCATGACCCGCGCGGGCGGGAGATGCTGCAGTGCCGGCGCGGAAACGCGGCGCCGGCATGGCGCGTTGGGGGCGGGCCAGTGCCGGAGCCTGCCCCATGCCTTCAGACCCGCTTCCCCCCAGCGGCCCCCCGCAGCCGATGCCGCCGCCGCCCATGCCGCCGCCGGGCCCTGATGTGCCCGACCTGCCGCGCCGCGACCCGCCGAACCCGCACCAACCGCCCGGCGAGGACCCGCTGCGCCCACCGATGGGCGACCCGCCGGACCCGCACCCGTTGCAGTCGCGCGCGTAGGCCTGGTGCCGAGGCCCTGGTAAAACAGCCGCCTCGGGCGCACATGCGCGGCATGAGCGAGCCCAAGCCCCCGACCGAGCCCTCCGCACCCGCCCCTGGCGCTGCCCAGGCGCCAACCCCCGCCGTGCCGCCACCCGCCGCGGCACCGAAGCCGCTGCCGCCCGAGATCGGCGGCCCGAGCGGCCCGGAGCCGACGCGCTATGGCGATTGGGAACGCAAGGGCCGCGTCAGCGACTTTTGATCCGGCGCGGCATTGCCGCCGCTTTCGGCGGTGATCGCGGGGGAGGAGAACACGCCGCGAGTCGGGCCAGGAATTCCCTGCCGCGACTCGGCGCTGGGCGCGGGCACGGAGCATGACCGCCCGGCGAACGCGCTTGTGGCTGCCGCGGCGCCACCACCCCAAGCCCTGGTAGGGCGCTGCCCGCCCGGCGCCGAGACCCAGCGCCGGCCCGGCTGGCCATCCTGGCAGGGTCGATTCGTGGCCCGCGATGGCGGTGCCACCCCGCAACCCTCACCCAATGAGAACACGTTGCGAGTCGGGCCAAGGAATCCCTGGCGCGACTCGGCGGCAGCATATGGCACGCAGCGTGATTCATTGGCGAACGCGCTTGTGGATATCAGCGCGCGGCAGCCACAAGCCCTTGTGCCAATTGGCTTTTCCCTGGGCCCGAGTCGCGGCCATCGCCTGGCGCGGCGGTAAAACCGGCACCTATTGCGAACGCGCTTGTGCCTCGTGGCGGCATCCAACCCCCAGGGATTGTGCCGCGCCGGCTGCCGCCGGGCCGCTGTGGCGCGTCGGCGATTCGTTCCGGCGACTCGGACCAAGGGATTGATTCCACGGCATTCATCGCGATCGCAGAATCACTTTCTGTTCGCGCCGGCGCCCACCCCGAGCCAGGTGCCCAGCGCCACCGCGCCCACGGCGCAGGCCAGCAGCGTCGGCACCAGCCCCAGCCCGGCCGTGGCCAGGCCGAACACCGCCACCCCGGCGGACTGCCCGGCATAGAAGCTGAAGGCGTGCATCGCGGTGGCGGAACCGCGCGCCTGGGGCGCCACCTCGGTCACCCGGGTCTGGATGCTGTTGTGGATCATGTAGAAGCCGGTGCCGAGCAGCAGCCCGCACAGGATGAACAGCCCGAGCCAGGGCGAGACGGCGAACAGCACGAAGCTCAGCGCCACCAGCCCGCCGCCCAACTGCACCATGCGCCCCTGGCCCAGCCGGGACAGGATGAAGGGCGCCAGCGCGGCATAGACCAGCCCACCGGCACCGAAGGCCCCCACCACGAAGCCGGCTTCCGGCGGCCCGCCCAGCCCGTGCCGCGCCAGCAGCGGCGCGATGTAGGGGAACAGGCCGAACACCATCACCGCTTCCACGAAGACCGCCGCGTAGCACACCACCGCGGCCGGGGTGCGCCACAGCGTCACGTAGCGTTCCACCGCCAGGCCGGGGCTGAAGCGGGTGCTGGGCTCGCGCGGGCCGCGCCGGGCGGCCAGCAGCATCACCAGGCTGGCGGCACCGGCCAGGATGGCGCACAGCGTCATCACCCCGCGCCAGCCCACCACCGCCTCCAGCAGGCCGCTGACGAAGCCGCCCGCCGCCTGGCCGCTGATGGAGAGCACCAGCAGGCGGGAAATCGCGATCTGCCGCTGCGCCATCGGCACCCGGTCGCCCATCACCGCCAGGGCCAGCGGCATCACCCCGCCGGCGGCGGCGCCCGACAGCGCCCGCAGCACGAACAGCCAGCCCAGCGTGGGCGCCAGCGCGGCCGCGGCCAGCATCACCGTGGTCAGCGCCAGCGCCACCAGCATCACCCGCTGCTTGCCCAGCGCATCCCCCACCGGGCCGAGGATCGGCTGGATCAGCGCGAAGGGCAGCGTATAGGCGGCGCCCAGCAGCGCCACGTCGTCCGGCAGGGCGTGGAAATCCTGCGCCAGCACCACGATCAACGGGTCGGTGAGCCGCCCGGCGAAGGAGGTTGCGAAGGCCGCCAGGCCGAGGGTGACAACCAGGCTGCCGGTGGAGCCTGTCGGGGGGGTGTGGGCTGACATCTATTCGGGTTGTAGCCCCATTTCCTGGGTGAGGGAGCGGAATGCGGCAACTTCCCGCTGCATCAACTGGGCGAAGGCGGTCGGCCCCAGCCCCACCGGCTCGGCGCCCAGCAGGGCGAAGCGCTGGCGCATGGCCGGGTCGGCCATCACCTCATCGCACAGCGCGGTGATGCGTTGCACCAGCCCGGCCGGCAACCCCGGCGGGCCGAACAGGCCGAACCAGGTATCGCTGAGCACATCGCCCAGGCCGCTTTCGGCGAAGGTCGGCACCTCCGGCAGGAAGCTGCTGCGCCGCGGGCTGGCCACCGCCAGGGCGCGCACCTGCCCGGCCTGGATGAAGCTGAGCGCCGAATTGGTGGAGGAGGCCACCATCGGCACCTGGCCGGCGACGCAGGCGGCGATGCTCTCATTGGAACTGCGATAGGGAATGTCCCGCAGCGACAGCCCGGCGGCGCGGGTGACCATGCCCATCATCAGCTGCACCGTGGTGCCGATGCCGGAATGGGCATAGGCCAGCTCATCCTTCGGCTTCGATGCCACGTAGGCGACGAACTCCGCCACGGTGCGGGCGGGGAAGCTGGGGTGTACCACCAGCACGTTGGGGCTGGTGGCGAACAGGGTGATGGGCAGCAGGTCGCGCAGCACGTCGAACTGCTGGTACTTCATCATCGACGGCACGATGGTGATGGTGCCCGGCGCGCTGAGCAGCACCTGGCCATCCGGCGCGGCGCGGGCGGCCAGGGCGGCGGCCACCATGCCGGAGGCGCCGCTGCGGTTTTCCACCACGAAGACGCTGCCCGGCAGCCGCG
>CANBXZ010000015.1 GCA_947373495.1 Acetobacteraceae bacterium | reverse complement strand
GCGGTGGCGGAGGGCCGGCCGTGGAAATAGCCGGCCGTGGTGAAGTTCTGGCCGAGCAGCGCGGAGCCAACCACCTTGCCGTCACGCTCCACCAGGCTGCCATTGGCCTGGTAGGGCAAGGCCAGCTGGGCCAGGCCGGTCATGGCGGCGGGCAGCGCCAGGCCGGTGACGGCGGTGAGGCCGAGGATCATCGCCACGGCGGGACGCAGCAGGGCCATCTCAATACACTCCGGTCAGCGAGAGGATCAGGTCGATCAGCTTGATGCCGATGAACGGCGCGACGAGGCCGCCGCCGCCATAGACCAGCAGGTTGCGCCGCAGCAGCGCGGCCGCGCCCACCGGCGCATAGCCCACGCCGCGCAACGCCAGCGGCACCAGCGCCACGATGATCAGCGCGTTGAAGATCACCGCCGACAGGATCGCGCTTTCGGGCGAGGCCAGGCGCATCACGTTCAGCGCCTGCAGCTCCGGGTAGGCGGTAACGAAGATGGCCGGCAGGATGGCGAAGTACTTCGCCACGTCGTTGGCGATGGAGAAGGTGGTCAGCGCGCCACGGGTGATCAGCAGTTGCTTGCCGATCTCCACCACCTCGATCAGCTTGGTCGGGTCGCTGTCGAGGTCGACCATGTTGCCGGCCTCGCGCGCCGCCTGGGTGCCGGTCTGCATCGCCAGGCCGACATCCGCCTGGGCCAGTGCCGGGGCGTCGTTGGTGCCGTCGCCGGCCATCGCCACCAGCCGGCCCTCGGCCTGGGCGGCGCGGATGGTGCGCAGCTTGTCCTCGGGCGTGGCCTCGGCCAGGAAGTCATCCACCCCAGCTTCGGCGGCAATGGCCGCGGCGGTCAGGCGGTTGTCGCCGGTGACCATCACGGTGCGGATGCCCATGCGGCGAAGTGCGGCGAAGCGGTCGCGGATGCCGGGCTTGACGATGTCCTTCAGCTCGATCGCGCCGAGGATGCGGCCATCCTTCGCCACCGCCAGCGGCGTGGCGCCCTGGCGGGCAATGCGCTCCATCGCCTGGGCCAGTTCGGGCGGCAGGGTGGCGTCCTCGGCCCGCACCAGGCTGTCCACCGCGCCCTTGCGATAGCGCGAGCCCGCCAGGTCCAGGCCCGAGATGCGGGTTTGCGCGGTGAAGGGCACCACCCGCGCGTCCGGCGGCAGCGCGGGCGCGGCCAGGCCGTGGCGGGCGCGGGCGAAGGCGAGGATCGAGCGGCCTTCCGGCGTCTCGTCGGCCAGGGAGGCGAACAGCGCCGCCTCGGCCAGCTCGGCTTCCGTCACCCCCGGGGCGGCGAAGAAGCCGGCGCATTGGCGATTGCCGAAGGTGATGGTGCCGGTCTTGTCCAGCAGCAGCACATCCACGTCGCCCGCCGCCTCCACCGCGCGGCCGGAGGTGGCCATGACGTTGAAGCGCACCAGCCTGTCCATGCCGGCGATGCCGATGGCCGAGAGCAGGCCGCCGATGGTGGTGGGGATCAGCGTGATCAGCAGCGCCGCCAGCACGGTGACGCTGGGCGGCTGGCCATTCCAGCTTGCCAGCCCGACCAGGGTGACGACGGCGACCAGGAAGATGATCGTCATGCCCGCCAGCAGGATGTCGAGCGCGATCTCGTTCGGTGTCTTCTGCCGCGTGGCCCCTTCCACCAGCGCGATCATGCGGTCGAGGAAGGTGCTGCCCGGCGCCGCGGTGATGCGCACCACCAGCCAGTCGGAGACCACCAGCGTGCCGCCGGTGACGGCACTGCGGTCGCCGCCCGATTCACGCATGACCGGCGCGCTCTCGCCCGTCACCGCCGCTTCGTTGACGCTGGCGATGCCTTCCACCACCTCGCCATCCGAGGGCACCAGGTCGCCGGCCTCCACCAGCACCAGGTCGCCGACGCGCAACGCGGTGGCGGCGCGGGGCTGGTGCTGCGTGCGGTCATCGGCGCGCAGCAGCAGCTTGGCCTGTGCCTCGGTGCGGGCGCGGCGCAGGGATTCGGCGCGGGCCCGGCCGCGGCCCTCGGCCACCGCCTCGGCGAAGGTGGCGAACAGCACCGTCAGCCACAGCCAGGCGGCGATGGCGGCCGGGAAGCCCCAGGCGGCGCCGGCCAGTGCCGCCTGCACCGCCAGCGCGGTGACCAGGGCGGAGACGACCTCGGTGGTGAAGATCACCGGGTTCCGCACCAGCGTCAGCGGGTTCAGCTTGCGCAGCGCCTCCGGCACGGCGCGGGCGAGCAGGGCGGGGTCGAACAGTGCCGGCACAATGGCGCGGCGCGCCTCGCCCTGGTGCGGCATGGTGTGGTCGAGCATGGCATGTCCCTCAAAAGGTCTTGCCGGCGAGCAGCGTGAAGTGGTCCGCCAGCGGGCCGAGCGCGAGGGCGGGCATGAACTGCAGGCCGCCGAGGATCAGGATGACGCCCGCCAGCAAGCCGGCGAACAGTGCGCCATCGGTCGGGAAGGTGCCGGCGCTTTCCGGCACCCTGGGCTTGGCGGCGAGTGAGCCGGCGAGGGCCAGCACCGGCACCACATAGGCGAAGCGGCCGAGCATCATGGCGATGCCGAGCGTGGTGTTCAGCCAGGGCGTGTCGGCGGTGAGGCCGCCAAAGGCCGAGCCATTGTTGCCGGCGGCCGAGCTGAAGGCGTACAGCATCTCGCTCAGCCCGTGCGGGCCGGCATTGGCCAGCGAGGCCACCGCCGGCTCCAGCACCATCGAGACGGCGGTGAAGCCGAGGATCGCGGCCGGCAATACCAGCACCGCCAGCATCGCCAGCTTCACCTCCCGCGCCTGCACCTTCTTGCCGAGGAATTCCGGCGTGCGACCCACCATCAGCCCGGCGACGAACACCGCCAGCAGCGCGAACACCACCATGCCATACAGCCCGGAGCCGACGCCGCCCGGCAGCACCTCGCCCAGCTGGATGAGGAACAGCGGCACCAGGCCACCGAGCGGGGTGAAGCTGTCGAACATGGCGTTCACCGCGCCGCAGCTGGCGCCGGTGGTGGTGGCGGTGAACAGCGCCACCAGCGCCTGGCCGAAGCGCAGGTCCTTGCCTTCCATGTTGCCCTGCGCGGCATCCACGCCCATCGCCAGGTGCAGCGGGTTGCCCGCCGCCTCGGCCGCGTAGACCGCCGCGGTGCCGGCCAGCACGAAGCCGAGCATCACCGCCAGCAGCACCCAGCCCTGGCGCCGGTTGCCGACCATGGCGCCGAAGCTGAGGCAGAGCGCGAAGGGGATGAGGTTCTGCGCCCAGATCTGCACTGCGGTGGCGAGTGCGGAGGGACCCTCGAACGGGTGCAGCGAGTTGACGCCGAAGAAGCCGCCGCCATTGGTGCCCAGGTGCTTGATGGCGACCTGGAACGCCACCGGGCCGAGCGGAATGATCTGCATGCCGCCTTCCAGCGTGGTGGCGGTGACGTAGTCGCCCAGCGTCTGCGGCATGCCGAGGGCGACGAACACCAGCCCCAGCACCACCGCCAGCGGCACCAGCAGGTACAGCGTGATGCGCGTGAGGTCGGCCCAGAAATTGCCCAGCTGCTTCAGCCCGCCGCCGGCGAAGGCACGCGTCACCGCCAGCGCCAGGGCGATGCCGGTGGCGGCCGAGACGAAGTTGTGCACGGTGAAGCCGGCCATCTGGCTCAGGTAGCTGGCCGCGGCCTCGCCGCCATAGGCTTGCCAGTTGGTGTTGGTGACGAAGCTGATGGCGGTGTTGAACGCCAGGTACGGCGCCATGCCGGCGAAGCCCTGCGGGTTCAGCGGCAGCAGGTCCTGGCAGCGCAGGATGGCGTAGAGCAGCGCGAAGCCCGCGGCGTTGAAGGCCAGCATGGCCAGCGCATAGCCACGCCAGCCCTGGCCTTGCGCCGGGTCGATGCCGCCCGCCGCATACAACCCGCGTTCCAGCGGGCCGAGCATGGGGTGCAGCAGCGTTCGCTCGCCCGCGGCCACGCGGGCCATGTAGCCACCCAGCGGCACCGCCGAGCCGACGATGAGCGCGAGGATGAGGAGGATGGTCGCCCAGCCGAGCAGCGTCATGTCACAACGCCTCCGGCCGCAGCAGCGCGAACAGCAGGTAGGCGAGCAGCGCAGCGGCAACCACGCCGCCGAGGATGAGGGCGAGCATGGCCGCTACACCCGCTCGCAGGCCATGGCGTAGCCAGCCAGCAGGGCGAACAGCCCAAGCCCCAGGGTGAGCAGGATAAGGTCCAGCATCGGTGCCTCCACGCAGCGTATGTCCAGTAGGACAGGGCTATCGCGGAGGCCCGTAAGGGCGCGATCAGGAAATCAGCGCGGCGGCATAAGGGCGGCGTAAAGGCCGCCCGTTCAGTTCAGGCGAAGACCACCGTCTTGCGCCCGTTCAGCAGCACGCGATCCTGCAGGTGCCAGGTCACGGCGCGCGCCAGCACGCGGCGTTCGATGTCCCGTCCCTTGCGCACCAGGTCGTCGGGCGTGTCGGCGTGGGTCACCCGCTCGACGTCCTGTTCGATGATCGGACCTTCGTCCAGGTCGGCGGTCACGTAGTGGGCGGTGGCGCCGATCAGCTTCACCCCGCGCTCATGCGCCTGGTGGTAGGGCTTGGCGCCCTTGAAGCCGGGCAGGAAGGAGTGGTGGATGTTGATGCAGCGCCCGGCCAGCTTGGCCGCCAGCCCGCCGCTCAGCACCTGCATGTAGCGCGCCAGCACCACCAGCTCGGTGCCGGTGTCGCGGATCAGGTGCCACAGCGCGGTTTCCTGCTCCAGCTTGGTTTCCGGCGTCACCGGCAGGTGGTGGAAGGGAATGCCGGCCAGGTCGTGGTGGGCGAAGGTCTCGGCCGCGTGGTTGGAGACGATGGCGTGCAGGTTCATGGTCAGCTCGCCCAGGCGGCGGCGATACAGCAGGTCCGCCAGGCAATGGTCGGGCTTGCTGACCAGTACCATCACCTTCCGCGGCACGCTGGCGTCCCGCAATGTCCAGCGCAGGCCGAAGCGTTCCGCCAGTGGGGTGAAGACTTCCCGCAGCGCGGCAACCTCGCCGGCGGCTTCCAGCGCGAAGACCACGCGCATGAAGAAGCGGCCGGTGGCGGTGTCGTCGTATTGCTGCGCCTCGCGGATGTCACCGCCCGTTTCGGCAATGGCGGTGGCGACGGCGGCGACGATGCCCGGCCGGTTGGGGCAGGACAGGGTGAGGATGAAGGAAGCCTTGCTCATGCTGGTACCGCATAGAGCAAGTCATGCAGCGGGGAAATCCGCCGCGGCGAAACCGGCGGCCGGCATCGTGGCAGGCAGGCCCGGCAGGCAGGCCCGGCGGGGATGCTTGCGCGCTATGTTCAACGGGATATAACGAACCCCACGGCGCCACGGCGCCGGGCCGTGGTGATGGAGAGCGCCCTTGCGTCGTCGTCTGCTGCTTTCCGCCGGCTTGCTGCTGGGCTCGGCCACCGTGACACGGGCGCAGCAGGCGCCGCTGACGGTGTTTGCGGCGGCGTCACTGCAGGACGCGTTGAAGGCGCAGGAGGCGGCCTGGCGCGCCGCGGCGCCCGGCCATCCGCCGCTGCGGTTTTCCTTCGCCGCCTCCTCCACCCTGGCGCGACAGATCGAGCAGGGGGCGCCCGCCGACCTGTTCATGAGCGCCGATGAGACATGGATGGACTGGGCGCAGCAGCGCAACCTGGTGGTGCCGGAGACCCGCATCAGCCCGCTCGGCAATGCCCTGGTGCTGGTGGCGCCGGCCGATACCGCGCTGGCGCCGATGACCCTGGCGCCGGGCAGCAATCTGCTGGCGCTGCTGGGCGCCAATGGCCGGCTGGCGGTGGGTGACCCGACGCATGTGCCGGTGGGCATCTACGCCCGGGCGGCGCTGGGGTGGATGGGCCAGTGGAGCGCGCTCAGCCCGCGCCTGGCCCGCGCCGAGACCGTGCGCGCCGGCCTGCTGCTGGTGGAACGCGGCGAGGCGCCGCTCGGCATCGTCTACGCCACCGATGCCTTGGCCAGCGGCCGGGTGAAGGTGCTGGGCAGCTTCCCGCCCGAGAGCCATCCCCCAGTGACCTACCCCTTCGCCGTCACCCGTGGTGCCGCCGGCAACGCCCAGGCCAGGGCGCTGTTGGCCTTCCTGGCCGGGCCGATGGCGGCACCCATCTGGCAGGCCCAGGGCTTCGTCCTCCGCCCGCGCTGAACCGTGCCGGTGCCGATGCGTCGTGCCGAGGCGGGCCCGGCGCAGGCCGTGCCGGGCCTGTTGTGCCTCAGATCGACAGGTCCTTGGTGTTGTAGTCGCGGATCACGCGCTCGAACGTCTCGGGCGTGAAGCGGAACTGCGCCTCCAGCCCGGCGAAGGGCTGGTAGGCGAACACCGGCTGGTCCGGAAACGCCTGGTGCCGCGCGTCGATCGCCACCTGGATGACGGCGGCGCGCTCGAAGATGCGGCCTTCGTCGTACACGGCGTTGGTTTCGGTCAGCGACAGCGCCGCCTTCTGCCCCAGCACCGAGCTGCGGCGATGGAAGCCGAAGGTCAGCGAGATCCTGATATCGGGCGAACTGTTGGCGAAGGAGCCGTGCACCGCCTGGCGGTTGACGATGGTGACGTCGCCCGCTTCGCACACCAGCGGTACCGCGCCCGGCAATTGCTCGCTGCCGCCATTCGCCTCCACCATGCGCTTGATGTCGGCCTTGCCCAGCTTGTGCGAACCGGGAATGACCCACAGGCAGTTGCCCACCGTGGTCGGGTAGATCTGCACTTGGAAGTTGAAGCCGTGGATGCCTTCGTCCCAGTTCGGCGCGTTCCAATGGGTCACGCCGTCCTGGTGCCAGGCGACCGAACCGCCGAGCCCCGGCTGCTTGACGAAGATGGCGTCGTTGAACGGCACGAAGTCGGCGCCATTGATGGACTGCGCCACGGCCAGCAACTTCGGGTGGCCGTACAGCCGCAGGCCCGAGGGCATCGACTGGCACATCGAGTACATCAGGAACACCACCTGCTCGGGGGCGCCCGCATCGGCCTGTGGCTGCGCCATCTGCGCCGGGTGGCGGCCGTTCAGCGCATCGGTGCCGCCCCAGGGGTCGGACAGCGGCTTGGTGTAGCGGAACGGAAACCGCACGTAGTCCAGGCCGAGCGCCGGGCGGCCCTGGGCGTCCACCTTGCCTTCGGGCGTAACCGGCGCCCGTTGCAGCATGTTCTGCGCATCCCGTTGCAGGGCGGCCACCTCGGCGGGGTCGATGACGCCTTCAAAGATGTAGTAGCCGTGGCGCCAATAGGCGGCGAGGATGTCGGGGTGCAACTGGCCATCATCGGTCAGGCGGAGCGGGCCGCGATTGGCGATCTCAGCGGCCAGGCGTTCGCCGGCGAGGCGATAGGCCCGCATCCCGGCATCATGATCAGCACGGGACAAGACCTGCGGCGCAGCCAGGGCAGCTGACATGGAAGGTGTTCCTCCGATCTTTTGGGCATTGTTTCCGAAAGCCCGGGGCGGCGCAAGCGCCCACCCCTTGCGGCATTGACACGCCTGCGGGCGAAAGCCAGCCTTTCGGGGCACCGACGTGGCCCTTGCAAGGGGCGACAAGCCATCTGCCACGCGGCACCAATGCGACCTGGGGGAAACAAGGCCATGCAATTGCGCCGCCGAGATCTGCTTGCCGCCGCGCTGGCCGCTACCGCTGCACCGGCGCTGGCCCAGCCGTCCGGGGCCCAGCCGTCCGGGGCGCATTCGCCCGGTGCCGAGGCAGCGGCCCGCTTCCCGGAACGCCCGGTGCGGATCGTCGTGGCCTACAGCGCCGGTGGCGCCGCGGACAGCCAGGCCAGGTTGGCGGCGCAGCACCTGGGGGCGCTGTGGAACAAGCCGGTGGTGGTGGAGAACCGGGCCGGCGGCAACACGCTGATCGCGACCGAGGCGGTGCAACGCGCGGCGCCGGATGGCCATACCCTGCTGTCGGTCTCGCTGCCCTTCGCGCTGAACCCCATCATGTTCGAGCGGCTGCCCTACGACCCGTTCCGCGACTTCGTGCCGGTGGGGCTGATCTCCAGCATTCCCAACATCCTGGTGGTTCACCCCGACTTCCCGGCGCGGACGGTGGCGGAATTCGTTGCCCATGCGCGGGCCAATCCGGGCAAGGTGACGGTGGCGCATACCGGCATTGGTGCCATCACCCATCTTTCCGGTGAACTGCTGTACGACATGACCGGGATCGAGGTGACCACCATCGCCTATCCCGGCAGCACGCCCGCGCATGCGGATGTGCTGTCCGGCCGGGTCTCGGCGATGTTCGACAGCAGCATGCTGCCGCACATCGAGGCCGGCCGGGTGCGTGCCCTGGGCGTCACCTCGGCGACGCGGCTTGAGCTGTTGCCGAACCTGCCCAGCATCGCCGAGCAAGGCTTCCCCGGCTACGACGCCGCGGCCTTCTATGGCCTGGTGGCCCCGCGGGAGACGCCGATGGCGGTGGTGGAGAAGCTGGGCGCGGACCTGCGCAAGGTGCTGCAACTGCCCGAGGTGCGGTCGCGCATGCGCGGCATGACCTTCATTCCCGGCGACACCACGCCCGCCAGCTTCGACACCTTCATGCGGCAGGAGGCGGCGCGCTGGGGTGGGCTGGTGCGGCGGCGCGATATCCGGCCCGGCTGAACGCCCCGGCCAGGCCAATGCCCGGGTTGCCGGCAGGTCGCTGTCGGGCAGGCACGGCTTTGGCTTGCCGCCGGGGGGGCGATGACCTAGTATAATGGTCAAAGAAGGTCGGTTTTCAGCGGCAATGCTGGAAACAGCTGAGATTGTTGACGTCGCTGAAGTTTACGTCAGGCCCCGCGGAAGCGGGGCTTTCGTTGTTTTGGGCGCGGACCCGGGGCGATTCCAGAAGGGTCGCCTGACCCGCCTGAGCCTTCACCCTGGCTGACAGTTTCCCGATTGCCGGCAGCACCGGTCGCGGCGCACCCCGCCGTCAGGGCCCTCTTGCCGTGCCTATGCACCCGGCCCGCTGAACGCGTTGGCCCATGACAGGAAATAACCGCGTGGCACTGAACAAAGCGAAGACGCCGGCCGTCGAACCCGAGGCCGCCGCGAAGATGGAAGAGGAAATCGCCTACCTGGCGAAGCTGCACCGGGTTTCCCCCGCCATCGTGCGGGAAATCGTGCGCCAGACCGGCTCCATCGAACGCAGCACCATCGAGCGCGAGATCAGCCGCGGTAAAGCCCGCCGCTGAAGCCCTGAAGGCCAGCGCCGCCCGGGTGTTGCCACCCGAACGGCGTTGGCGGTTCAGCCGATGATGTGCAGGTCGGCCGCCGTTACCACTGGGTTGCCGACCAGGGTTGCCACCAGCACCTTGGCGCCGCCGCCGGTGCCATCCACGTCCCAGTACAAGCTGCCGCTGGCGTTGTTGTAGAGGAACTGGCCGCCGGCCTGGGTGGCCACCGTGCCCGCCACGAAGCGGCCGGCCGCCGCCAGGTCCATGCCGTTGCTCAACCCGCCGCCGAAGCCGGCCGCGGAGAATTCCAGCCAGTCGATGCCGTGGCCGAAATCGTTGATCGTGTCGCCCGCGTCGCCCAGGTTGTTGAAGCGGAAGGCATCCAGGCCAGCCTCGCCGGTCAGGATGTCCTTGCCCGCGCCGCCGACCAGCGTGTCGTTGCCGGCGCCGCCATTCAACACATCGGTGCCGCCGCCGCCGTCCAGCAGGTTGTCGGCCTTGTTGCCGGCCATCTTGTTGGTCAGGCCATTGCCGATGCCGTTGATGTTGCCGGCACCGGTCAGCGTCAGGTTTTCCACTTCGGCGCCCAACGTCGTGCTGACGCTGGCCAGCACCCGGTCGGTGCCTTCGCCGGCCTGTTCCAGCACCACGTCGCCAGCATCGTCCAGGATGTAGATGTCGTTGCCGGCACCGCCGGCCAGGCTGTCGGCACCGCTGCCGCCATCCAGCGAGTCCGCGCCCAAGCCGCCCAGCAGCGTGTCGTTGCCGGTGCCGCCCAGCAGCGTGTCGTCGCCGCCGGCGCCGTCCAACTGGTTGGCACCGCCATTGCCGGTGAGGGTATTGGCCAGGCCGTTGCCGATACCGTTCAGCGCCGCATTGCCGAGCAGCGTCAGGTTCTCCACCTCGGCGCCCAGCGTCGCGCTGGCATTGGCCAGCACGCTGTCCACGCCGCCAGCGGCCAGTTCCGTCACCACGTCGCCGGCGTCGTCCACCAGATAGGTGTCATTGCCGGCGCCGCCCACCATGCTGTCGGCGCCGGTGCCGCCGTCCAGCGAATCATCGCCCTCGCCGCCCAGCAGCGTGTCGCTGTTGCCACCGCCCAGCAGCGTGTCGTTGCCGCCGGCACCGTCCAGGTAGTTGGTGCCGGTATTGCCGGTCATGGTGTTGGCCAGGCCATTGCCGGTGCCGTTCAGCGCGGCGCCGCCGGTCAGCGTCAGCATTTCCACGTTCGGCGCCAGCGCCAGGCTGATGCTGGAGAGGATGGTGTCCACGCCCTCGCCGGGCTGCTCCTCCACCAGGTCGCCGACATTGTCCACGATATAGACGTCGCTGCCGGCACCGCCGGCCATGCTGTCGGCGCCGGCTTCGCCGTTCAGCGTGTCATTGCCCTCGCCCCCCAGCAGCGTGTCGTTGCCGCCGCCGCCGTTCAGCGCGTCGTTGCCGCCGGCGCCGTCCAACTGGTTGGCGCCGCCATTGCCGGTGATGACGTTGGCCAGGCCATTGCCGGTGCCGTTGATGGCGGCCTGCCCGCCCAGCACCAGGTTTTCCACATTGTCCCACAGCGTCACGCTGACGGTGGCGGTGACCTTTTCGGTGCCTTCGCCCGGTAGCTCCACCACCACGTCGCCGGCGTTGTCCACCTTGTACTGGTCGTTGTCGGCACCGCCCACCATGCTGTCGGCGCCGGAGCCACCGTCCAGCGTGTCGGCGCCGTCGCCGCCCAGCAGCGTGTCGTTGCCACCCAGGCCGGCCAGGTTGTCGGCGCCCGCGGTGCCGTTGACCAGGTCGTTGCCGGCGCCAATGGTGCCGGGCGCGGAGATGAAGTTGATCACTTCGAACCCGGTCACCGTCATGCCGTTGGCATAGGTGTAGGTCGGGTCGCCGCCGAAGAAGTCGGCAACCACGACGGCCACCGGCACGGCCTGGCCCGGGGCCAGCAGCACGTTCAACGTGTCGTAGCCGTACCAGCCGTCCAGGTGGTGGGCGTCGTAGCGCACCGTCACCGTGTCCGCCCCGTCGGTCATGGTCATGTCGAACAACTCGATCCCGGTGATCGCGGTTTCGTGTTGCAGGTGAACCGTTGCCGTCGGGTCGCTCAGGTTCAGGTTGACCGGGGCGCTGAGGGGGAATTTCAGCTGGGTATAGACCAGCCGGTCCTGGCCACTGCCGCCGTCGAAACTGCCCGGGGTGGAGGATTGCAGCGTGTCGTCGCCCGCGCCGCCCTGCAGGGTGACATAGACCGTCGGCAGCGGCGTATAGGCCTCATAGTAGAAGGCGTTGTTGGTCAGGCGGTCATTGCCCTCGCCGCCCTGGATCAGGTCGGGGCCGCCGGCGCCCTCGATGGTGTCGTTGCCGCCGCCGCCAGCAATCACGTCTCGGCCGGTGGAGCCCTTCACCGAATCATTGCCGCCGCCGAGCTGGATCTCGATGGTCTCGATGGAGGTGAGGATGGGCACCGGGAAGCTCGGCTCGCCAGGGCCGCTCGGCAGTGCCGGCGGGCCGCCGGGCAGCACGAGGCCGCCGCCGAAGCCGCCGAAACCGCCGCCCAGCCCCAGGTCGATGGTCACCCCGGCGACGTTGTCCGACAGGGCGAACACCACGATATCCTGGCCGGAACCGCCGTCGATCTGGTCGATGCCGTCCCCGGCGTGGATCACGAAGCGGTCGTCGCCGCCCAGGCCATACAGGCTGTCGTTGCCGCCACCGCCGGTGATGGTATCGCCGCCGGCGGTACCGGCGAAGCGGTCGCCCTGGGCGCCGCCGGTCAGCTGGGCGCCGTCGGTCAGCGCACTGCGCATCGACAGGTCGACGCTCTCGAAGCCGCTGTAGCTCAGGCCCTCGAAGGTGGCGTGCAGGCCCTCGGCCGGCACCTGGAAGCTGAAGTCGAAGCCGGGGCCGCCGACCACGTCCTGCAACACCAGCCGGTCGCTGCCATCGCCACCCTCGGCCAGGCCCAGCACGGCGTCGCCGACCAGCAACTGCACCGTATCGTCCCCGGCATGGCCGAAGATCTGGTCCTGGCCGCCATTGCCCACCAGCAGGTCATGGCCGCCGCGGCCGTCCAGCAGGTCGGCGCCGCTGCCGCCCTCCAGCTCGTTGCCTTCGATGTCGCCATACAGGTAGTTGCCCAGGCCGCCACTCAGCAGGCCGTAGACATTCTCGAAGCCGGTGAACTCCACCGGGGAATACAGGAACAGCAGCGAAGCATCCTGCGCCTCGGCAACATGGGTCAGCATGTCCACGTACAGCACGACGCCGAAGGAATAGATCGAGAAGTCGAGCGTATCGGTGCCCAGGCCACCATCCAGCACCACGCCCGGGGTGAAGCCCGAAAGCCGGTCGTTGCCGGCCTGGCCATTCAGCACCACTGCCTGGTCGCCGGCGATCATGGTGTCGTTGCCGGCGGTGCCGGCGAAGTTCTCGAACTCATTCACCGGCACGGCCAGCAGGGTGCCGCTGGCGTCGTGCAGCGTCAGCCATTGCAGGGCGGAGGAAAAGCCGGAGCGCAGCTCCGGATGGGCCAGGTTGAGCAGAATGCCGTCCGGCGCCCCGAGCTGGTCGAAGCTCAGCAGGTCGAAGCCGGTGCCGCCTTCCAGCGTGTCGTCGCCGGCGGAGACAAAGATCACGTCGTCGCCGGCACCGCCCTGCACCAGGTCGTTGCCCTCGCCGCCGTCAAGCAGGTCGGCGCCGGCGTCGCCATGCAGCTCGTCCTGGCCGTCGCCGCCCAGCAAGCTGTCCTGGTCGTCGCCACCCCGCAGCGTGTCGTTGCCGCTTTCGCCCTCCAGCGTGTCCTGTCCGGTGCCGCCTTCCAGCGAATCCGCGTTCGCGCCGCCCAGCAGGCTGTCGTTGTTGCCACCGCCCAGCAGCGTGTCGTTGCCCTGCGCGCCGTTCAGCAGGTCGGCGCCCGAGCCGCCCACCAGGCTGTCGTCGCCGCCGAAGCCCAGCAGCGTGTCGTCGCCGCTCATGCCGTCCAGCGTGTCGCTGCCGGTATGGCCGATCACCACGTTGGCCAAGGCGTTGCCAACGCCGATGAAGTCGCCATCGCCGATGTAGGACAGGTTCTCGATGAAGCTGTCGTGCAGGTCGAGCGTGTAGATCGACAGGGTGGTTTCCACCATGTCGTTGCCGCCCAGCTCCAGCTCCTCGATGGTGTCGCCGGCGTGGCTGATGACATAGACGTCGTTGCCGGTGTTGCCGCGCAGCAGGTTGGTGCCGTCGCCGCCGATCAGCGTGTCGTTGCCGATGCCGCCGAGCAGCGTGTCGTCGCCGCCGCGGCCGTCCAGCAGGTCGTGGCCGGCCCCGCCGTCGATCGACTGGCCGTAGTCATCGCCCTTGACCGTGTCATTGCCCGAGCCGGTCAGGATCTCGACCACCTGGGTCTCGAAGATCTGCAGGTTGTTGACCAACCCGCCGACGGATTGCGCCAGCTGCTGCAGGTCGATCGTCGCGGCCGGGCTATAGGGGCTGAAGTTCAGCCGTACCGGGTGGGTGTCGAAGATGGTGCCGACCAGCTGGTCGCTCGCACCACCGATGGTCATCGCCTCATAGTTGCCGGCGACGCCATAGGTCATGATGGTGTTGAGCGGGCCCGAGACGCTGCGCGCGCCGTACAGGTCGCGCATCGCCACGATGTCGGCGGCCAGCGGGGTGGAGGGATTTTCGTTGCCGAAATGCGCGCCGCCATAATATTCGGCGAAGTAGCTCATGATGGTGAGGGCGCGGTTGTCCTCGCGGAAGGTCGCGTCATCCTCAAAGGTCGGGGCAACGGCGTCGGAAGCGTCGTAGTTGCCCGGATGCTCCAGGCCCAACGCATGGCCGAGTTCATGCAGGAAGGTGGTGAAGCCGTATTCGCCGTAGCCACCATCCAGCAGCTTCGCGTCGTCGAACGAGGAACTGCTGAGGTTGAACATCAGGTTGCGGCTGTAGGTCGCATCCGGCGCCGCGCCATGCGGCACGCCGTCGGCAAAGGCGAAGCTGGTGCCGGTGGTGAAGCCGCCAACCCAGATGTTCACCCCGGGCTCGGTGCCATTCATCAGGTAGCTGTCGGCGGGGAACCCTTCCACCAGCCGCAGTTCCACATTGGCATAGTCGCCCCAGACCTTGGCGGCCTTCACGAAGGCGGCCTGCTGGATCGGGTCGAAGGCCTGGAAGGTGGAGGTCAGCAGGTCCTGGTTGCCGCCCGGCACGGCGGGCGCCGGGTCGTCGGCCATGCGCGACTGGCTGAGAAAGGCGAAGGTCAGCACGACCTTGCTGCCCACCGGGTCCACGGTGAAGCCGGCGCCGCCGCGATGCTCGGCATCCGCCAGCCCCTGCACGCCGATGGAGGGCACGGTCAGGCCGATGTCGATATAGTCTTGCAAGGTGGTCGGGGCGCTGACGAGCTGGCCTTCGGTCCCGGTTGAGGCAGTCATGGCGGCGTCTCCTGCGGGACCGAAATCGAACCGGTCTGGCAAACATTGCTTTAATTGAGTGCGATGATGACAGTTTCGTTGGTGCGCCGACAATGCGGAAGCCGGCGCGGCTACAAAATGATGAAAAGCCCGCCGCGCCTTCCTCAGGGCGCGCTGAGGATGCCACGGCATGCGAACCGGGCGTCGCGCGGGCAGCCGCCGGCACCGCGGCGACGGCGGGCGTGGCGTTGACCCAGCACGCGCCCGACGCCTAGCGTTGCCCGAACAACGCGTCACCCATGGGGAAACGACAGGCATGCTGCTCCGGGCCGAAAAGCTGCAAACCGCGATCGCGCGCCTGATGCGCGTGGCGGGCACCGAACCGGCCGCCGCGGATGTTGTCGCCGCCGACCTGCTGGAAGCCAACCTGCAGGGCCATGACAGCCACGGGGTGCAACTGGCCGGCCGCTACGCGCTGAACATCCTGGCCGGCAAGCTGAAGCCGAACGCCACGGCCCAGGTGGTGCGGCAGGATGGCGCCATCACCGTGGTGGATGGCGGCATGGGCTTCGGCCAGGTGGTCGGGCGCCAGGCGATGGACCTGGCCATCGCCGCCGCCCGGCAGTCCGGCGTGGGGCTGCTGGCGCTGCGCAATGTGCACCACCTGGGCCGCATCGGCGCCTATGGCGACCGTGCCGTGGCCGCCGGCATGCTCTCGATCCATTTCGTCAATGCCGTTACCGGCCCGGCCGTGGTGGCGCCGTTCCGCGGCAGCCAGTCGCGCTTCGGCACCAACCCCATCTGCATCGCGGTGCCGGCCACCACGCCGGGCGGTGCGCCGCTGATCCTGGACTTCGCCACCAGCGCGCTGGCCATCGGCAAGGTGCGGGTGGCGCATGCCGCCGGCAAGCAGGTGCCGGAAGGCGCGCTGGTGGACCATGCCGGCAAGCCCACCACCGACCCGGCGAGCATGTATGGCGGCGGCCCGCGCGGCGCGCTGCTGCCCTTCGGTGGCCACAAGGGCTCCGGCCTGGCGTTGATCTGCGAAATCCTCGGCGGCGCGCTGACCGGGGGTGGCACCAACCAGCCGGGTACGCCGAACGACCGCGGCATCGTCAATGGCATGTTCACCATCGTGGTCGACCCGGCCCGCTTCGGCGACCTGGACGCCTACCGCGCCGAAGCCGCCGCCATGGTGGCGCACGTCAAGACCTCCGCCCCCGGCGGCGACCAGCCGGTGCTGGTGGCGGGCGAGCAGGAACAGCTCACCAAGGCCGAGCGCCTGGCCCATGGCATCTACGTGCCCGACGCCACCTGGGAGGAACTGGCCGCCGCCGCCGCCGAGGTGGGCCTGGACCGGGCCGAGCTGGCCGCCCTGGCGGGGGTGTAGCGCCATGGCATCGCCATCCCCGCTGGCCGGGCTCAGGGTTGTCGAGGTGGGCCAGGCCGTGGCCGGGCCACTGGCCGGGGTGATCCTGGCCGACCTGGGCGCCGAGGTCATCAAGGTGGAAAAGCCGGATGGCGGCGACGATGCGCGGCTGTGGGGACCGCCCTTCATCGACGACACCGCGCTGAGCTTCCACGCCTACAACCGCGGCAAGCGCGGCGTGACGCTGGACCTGAAGACGCCGGCCGACGTGGCGCAGTTGAAGGCGCTGGTGAAGGATGCCGACATCCTGATCCAGAACCTGCGCCCGGGCGTGGTGGAGGCGCTGGGCATCGGCCCGCAGGACATGCTGGCGGCCAATCCGCGGCTGATCTTCTGTTCCATCTGGGCTTTCGGCTACACCGGCCCGCTGCGGCTGGCGCCGGGCTTCGACCCGTTGCTGCAGGCCTATGGCGGCATGCTGAGCGTGACCGGCGGGCCGGACGACCCGCCGACCTTCGCCGGCGCTGCCATCAACGACAAGGCCACCGGCATGTGGTGCGTCATCGGCGCGCTGGCGGCGCTGCGGCAGCGGGACGCCACCGGCCTGGGCTGCGTGGTGGATACCTCGTTGTTCGAAAGCGCGGTGGCCTGGGTGGAAACCCCGCTGAACGCCTACCTGGCCACCGGCAAGACCCCGGTGCGGCATGGCACCGGCAGCGCCAACCTGGTGCCCTACCAAACCTTCGAGACCGCCGACCGGCCGATCTGCGTCGCCGCCGGCAACCAGCGCCTGTGGGTGAAGCTGGCGCGTGCCATGGGCCACCCGGAATGGGCCGAGGATGTTCGCTTCCGCACCGGCCGGGACCGCACCGCCAACCGGGCGGACCTGGTAGCGGCCATTCGCCCGGTGCTGCGGCAACAGCCGCGCGCCTACTGGATGGAAACGCTGGGCCGCGCCGGGGTGCCCTGCGCCCCGGTGAACGATATCGCGGAGCTGGCCGCCACGCCGCAACTCGCGGCGGTGGACCTGCTGCGCCAGGTGCCGGGCAGCGACCTGCGCGTGGTCGGGCTGCCGATTTCCTTCAACGGCGAACGGCCCCGCCCGCGCACCGCCGCGCCGACGCTGGGCCAGGACAACGCGGCGCTGCTGAACAAGGCCTGAGCGCGGGTTGCCTGCCCAGCGCCAGCCGGCGCCGCAAGGGAGGAGCGCGCAGGGCGGGGTGCCCGGCGCCAGCATGGCAAAGCCAAGGGCCGCGATGGCGACCCGGCGGGTGCCCGGTATCAGGCTTCATCCCGGCTCGGCTGGCGCCGGGTGACCCGCTGGCGCAACCAGTCGAGCAAGGCGCGGCCCAGTTCCGCCATCGCCTCGGCTTCGGCCGCCGAGGCCGGGCCGCAGACGCAGGCCATCGGCACCAGGGGTTCGGCGGCGGCTGGTTCGCTCCGGCCGGGCGCGAGGCGGCGCGCCACCCGGGCCTGGCCGTGCCGGGCGGGCAGCCAAACGGCATCCGCGGTACCGGCCAGCGCGCTCATGTCCGGGCCTGTGGGGCTGGGGTGCGGGGGTGGGGCATGGTCCGGTCTCCTCCGGCTCAGGAAATGTTCAGGCGGCGCAGCGCCCGGCCGATGGCCTCGTGGTCGGCGGCCACCCGGCGGCCGAGTTCCTCCGGCGTGACCGCTTCCGGCTTCAGCCCGAAGCGGCGCAGCGCGGCGGCCACCTCCGGCTCGGCCAGGCTGTCGTTGAACGCCCGGTTCAGCCGGGCGATGACCGGCGCCGGCGTGGCCCCCGGGGCGAACAGGCCGAACCAGCCGCTGCCCGGCCAGTGCACGCCAAAGCCGGCCTCGGCGGCGGTGGGAATCTCGGGGAAGGCGTCCCACCGGTCCGGCCCCAGCGTGGCCAGGGCGCGCAGCCGCCCGGCCTGGACATGCGGCGCCGCCACCGGGTCGATGATCAGATGGCAATCCCCGGTCACCACGCTGGTGGCGGCCGGCGCGCTGCCGGGGAAGGGCACGTGCACCGCCTGGAAGCCGGCTTCCTCCGCCAGCAGGGCGCCGCGGAAATGCCCGGCCGAGCCGATGCCGGCCGAGCTGTAGTTCAGCACGCCGGGGTGGCTGCGGGCGAAGGCCACCAGCTCCGCCAGGGTATGCACCGGCAGGGCGGGGTTCACGGCGAACAGGCTGTAGGCTTCCCCAGCCACGGCCACCGGCGCCAGGTCGCGCAGCGGGTTGTAGCCCACCGCCGAAAGATGCGGCGCAATGGTCAGGTTGCCGGCCGAGGCATTGAGCAGCGTATGGCCGTCGGCCCGGGCTTCCGCCACCAGGCGGCTGCCCACGGCACCGCCGGCGCCGGCCTTGTTCTCCACCACCAGGTTCACCCCCAGCCGTGACCCCAGCGCCCGCGCCATGACGCGGGAGACGTTGTCGTCGGTGGCGCCGGGCGGGAAGGGGCAGATGTAGCGGATCGGCCGGTCTGGAAAGCCCTGGGCACGGGCGACGAAGGGTGCGGCCGGGCCAGCGCCGCGCAACAGGCGGCGAGCGATCATTGGGCGATATCCTGAAGTGGCGCCAGCAGGCGCGGCGGTTGGGCCAGGTTGGTCAGGGCCAGGGCGCCGAGCACCAGCCCCAGGGCGCACAGGCTGCGCAGCGTCAACGCGATCACGCCGGCACCGCCGGTCGGGTGCGGTGCAGCGCCAGCCGGGCAACCCGCTGGGCTTCGGCGGTACTGGGGAAGACGGTGCCGTGCAGGTCTGCGACCACCGGGTCGGTGGCGATGAAGCGCCAGGCGCTGGCCTGGCTGACGGCAACGCCGAGGAAGCGACCCTGCACCTCGATGGGGCGGGAAGTGTGCATGCGAAAGGCTCCGGGCGCGCGGCGGCGCGCCGACTGGATGGGGCTGGTGGGCCGGGCGAGGGCGCCGGGTTGGGCGGCTTGGCCGCTTCAGGTGCCGGCGCGGCGCCAGATGATGCCGCCGCGCGGGTTTGCGCCCCGCGCCAGGAACCCTAGCGCCGACAGCGCATTCGGCAGCGGCACGCCCTGCGGGCGGGCGCGGGGCGGCCGGAGGCCCAGGGGCGAGGCTGGAGGCGGGGAGCAGGCTGCATCGGGTCAACTCCTCCAAAAGGGCTAGGCCAGGGTGACGAGGCTCAATTAGCGAAATTCAAACGTGCCAGTCAATATAACACTTTTAGAAAATGCGTAATTTATAATTACCCATCCAAAAGGCCGGAATACCGCCCAGGCGCCGCCAGGTGGATCGGCTTCGGCAAGGGCTTTGGTGGGGGCTTGCCAGCGCCTTCTGCAAATGCGACTGACTCGCAATAGCAAGACGCAAGGACGCGATGGATGACGAAGCGAGTGGCGGCGGGCGCCCATGGCCACCGGTGGCACCCTTGGGGTGCGCTGGCGGGCGGGGCGATGCTGGCATTGCCCGGGATGGTGCTGCCCGGGGTGGTGCTGCCTGGGGTGGCGCTGGCCCAGGGAACGGCGCCGCCACCCCAGGCCGCGCCGATGCTGGCCGAGCCGACATTGGCCCTGCCAACGCTGAGCGTGATCGACCAGGGCCCGGTGGATGGCTACCAGGCCCTGCGCAGCCGCACCGCCACCCGCACCGACACCCCGCTGCGCGACGTGCCGCAAAGCGTCAACGTCATCACCCAGCAGGCCATGCGCGACCTTTCCATGCAAAGCCTGCAGGACGTGCTGCGCTACGTGCCCGGCGCCGGCTACGCCCAGGGCGAAGGCAACCGCGACAACCCGGTGCTGCGCGGCCAGGCCACCAATGCCAGCCTGTTCGTGGATGGCCTGCGCGACGACGCGCAGTACTACCGCGACATCTACAACATCGACCGGGTGGAGACGCTGCTGGGCCCCAGCGCCATGATCTTCGGCCGTGGTGGCGCCGGCGGCGTGGTCAACCGGGTGACGCGCCAGGCGGACTGGACCCAGGTGCGGGAAGCGCGGGTGCAGGCCGGCAGCTTCGGCAATCGTCGCGCCAGCCTGGACGTGGGCGACGCCATCGACGACAACTTCGCCTACCGCCTGCTGGGCATGTACGAGGACAGCGACAGCTTCCGCAACGGCGTTCACCTGCGCCGCCATGGCTTCAACCCCAGCTTCGCCTGGCGCGATGGCAACGCCACCACCCTGCGGCTCAGCTATGAGAATTTCCGCGACGAGCGCAATGCGGACCGCGGCATTCCCTCGCTGAATGGCCGGCCGTTCCAGACCGGCGCGGGCAATTTCTTCGGCGACCCGCGGTTGAGCACCACGCATGCCAATGTCAACGCGCTGAACCTGTTCGCCGAGCACAGCTTTGAAAACAACCTGACGCTGCGCAACCAGTTCCGCTTCGCCAGCTACGACAAGCAGTACCAGAATGTGTATGCCAGTGGTCCGGTCAGCGGCACCACCTACCCGGTGGGGGCGTACAACAACGCCCAGCGGCGCGACAATTTCTACAACCAGACCGACCTGGTGGCGCGGCTGGACACCGGCCCGCTGCGGCATGACCTGGTGGCCGGCATGGAACTGGGCCGCCAGGTAACCGACAATGTGCGGATGACCGGCTACTTCACCGCGCTGGGGGCCAACGCCACCACCTACACCGCCTCGGTCTTCAGCCCGCGCATCAACCAGCCCATCACCTTCCGCCCCAGCGCCACCGACGCCAACAACCACGGCGTGGCCGACACCTTCGCGCTGTATGTGCAGGACCAGGTTCAGCTGCTGCCCAACGTGCAGCTGCTGGCCGGCCTGCGGTATGAGAACTTCAACACCGATTTCCTGAACAACCGCACCCAGGACCGCTTCCGGGTCAGCGACAGCGTGGTCTCGCCGCGCCTGGGGCTGGTGTACAAGCCGGTGGAGCCGGTTTCGCTCTACGCCAGCTTCAGCACCAGCTACCTGCCCCGCGCCGGTGAGCAGCTGGCATCGCTGACGCTGACCAATGCGGCGCTGAAGCCGGAACGCTTCACCAACTACGAGGTGGGCGCCAAGTGGGACATTCGCCCGGCGCTGAGCCTGACCGCCGCGCTGTTCCAACTGGACCGCACCAATGTGGCGGTGACCGACCCGGCCAATGTGACCCGGCTGATCCTGCTGGACGGCACCCGCACCCGGGGCTTCGAGCTGGGCCTGCGCGGCCGCATCACCGCAGCCTGGAGCGTGATGGGGGGCTACACCTACAGCGACAGCGTGATCTCGGCCGACCAGTCGGCGACGATCAGGAAGGGCAACGCCACGCCCTTCGTTTCCCGCAACGCGTTCTCGCTGTGGAACCGCTACGACTTCACCCCGCAATTCGGCAGCTACCAGCCGAAGCTCGGCGTCGGGCTGGGCGTCATCCACCAGTCCGCCTACTTCGCCGCCACCGACAACAGCGTGCGCATCCCCAGCTTCACCCGGCTGGACGCGGCCGCCTACTGGGACATCACCCCGCAATACAGCGCGCAGCTGAACTTCGAGAACCTGGCCGGTGCGAAATACTACCCAGTGGCGGATGGCAACAACAACATCTCGCCCGGCGCGCCCTTCGCGGTGCGGGCGGCGCTGACGGTACGATTCTGAGCATGACGACGAAAGGAAGCGCCATCCCGTGGCGGCTTGCCCTGGCCCTTGCCGGCCTTCTCCCGCTGCCCGCCCTGGCGCAGCCCGCGCTGCCGCCACCGGACCTTTCGCCCTGGGGCATGGTGGGCCATGCCGACCTGGTGGTGAAGGCGGTGCTGGCCGGGTTGTTCCTGGCCTCCATCCTCACCTGGACGGTGGCGCTGGCCAAGGCGCTGGAACTGCGGGCCGCGCGCCGCCAGGCCAACGCCGCGCTGGCGGTGCTGGGCCGCGCCCATACGCTGGAGGAAGCGCGCCACCTGCTGGCGGCAGCCGGCGGCCCCTGCGCCGCGCTGGCCGTGGCCGCCGCCCGCGAAGTGGCACGCTCCCCGGAGGGGGGCGACCGGGGCGGGGTGAAGGAACGCGCGGCCTGGCAGCTGGAACGCATCGTCGCCGGTGCCGGCCGTGGCATGGCGCGCGGCACCGGGGTGCTGGCCACCATCGGCGCCACCGCGCCCTTCGTCGGGCTGTTCGGTACCGTGTGGGGCATCATGAACAGTTTCGTCGGCATCGCCCGCAGCCAGACCACCAACCTCGCCGTCGTCGCCCCGGGCATTGCCGAGGCGCTGCTGGCCACCGCCATCGGCCTGGTGGCCGCCATTCCCGCCGTGGTGATCTACAACGCCTGTGCCCGCGCCATCACCGGCCACAAGGCGCTGCTGGCGGATGCGGCGGCGGAGACGATGCGCCTGCTGTCGCGCGACCTGGACCGCGGCAGCACGTCCCGGCTGCGGCTGGTGGCGGAATAGCGCCATGGCCATGCGATTCGACGATGACGCGCTGGGCGAGGTGCACGAGATCAACGTCACCCCGTTCATCGACGTGATGCTGGTGTTGCTGATCATCTTCATGGTCGCGGCGCCGCTGGCCACGGTGGATGTGCCGGTGGACCTGCCCGCCGCCACCGCCACCGCGCAGCCCCGGCCGGACCAGCCGGTGTTCCTCACCCTGCTGGCCGACCTGTCGCTGCGGCTGAACGAAGCCCCGGTGACGCGGCAGGGCCTGCCGGCGGCGCTGGAGCAGGCCATGGGTGGCGACCACGACCGCCGGGTGTTCCTGCGGGCGGACCAGGCGGTGCCCTACGGCGAGTTGATGGCGGTGATGAACGCGCTGCGCGGCGCCGGCTGGCTGAAGCTGGCGTTGGTGGGGCTGGATGCGGGGCAGCCCCGGTGAGGCTGGCGCCGGCCGAGCCAGCTCCCGGGCGGCGCTGGGGCCTGAGCCTGCTGCTGATGCTGGGGCTGCATGCCGGCGCCCTGGCGCTGCTGCTGCGCCTGCCGGCGCCCGCGCTGCCGGTGCCGGAACAGGTGGTGCTGCTGGACCTGGAACCGCTGCCCGCCGCCGAACCGGAAGCGCCGCGGGCCCCTGCGCCCGAACGGGCGCCCGTTTTGCCCGAACCGGCGCCCGAGCCTGCAGCCGCACCGCCTGAGCCGCCCCCGCCGGAACCGGAGCTGCCCCCACCATCGGAACCACCGCCGCCGCGGGTGATGCCCGAGGTGGCCTTGCCGCCCTCGCCGGTGCGCCGGCCAGTGGTGCCACGACCCGCGGTGCCGCCCCCGCCGGCGCCGCGGCCTCGCCCGGTGATGGCCGCGCCCGCCGCCCCGGTTGCGCCGGCCCTGGTTGCGCCACCCGCGCCGGCTCCCGCGCCGGCGGCGACGGCTCCCGTGGCTGCCCCGGCCAATCCGCGGGGGGTGGCCAGTTGGCAAGGCCAGTTGCTCGGCCGGTTGGAACGCTTCCGCCGCTACCCGGAAGCGGCCCGGGCGCGGCGAGAGGAAGGCGTGGCGCAACTGAGCTTCACCATGGACCGCGCCGGCCATGTGCTGGCGGCCAGCATCGTGCGCGGCGCCGGCTCGGCGGCGCTGGATGCCGAGACCCTGGCCCTGGTGCACCGGGCCGAACCGTTGCCAGCCCCGCCCGAGGACATGCCCGGGACGCAGTGGACCCTGACCGTGCCGGTGCGCTTCGCCCTGGACCAGCGGCGCTGAACCAGGCGGGACTGCCGCAGTGCAGCATCGAATATCGCTGGCGCGAGGGGGCAAATCGCGCCAGCCTTTTCGCAGACCAACGAAAAGACGGAGGAAGTTTGCCCATGACCTCTCGCAGGAAACTCTTTGGCGCGGCGGCCGGCGTGGCCTTCTGCGGCTGCGGCCTGCTGAACAGCGCCCATGCCCAAGGGGCGCGCCCGCAGCGCCAGGCGGTGGCCGTTGGCGGCAAGCGGGTGAAGACCATCGATGTCCACGCGCATTGCATCTTCCCCGAAGCCGCCGCCCTGGCCGGCATGACGCGGGAGCGGATCAACGCCGGTGTGCCCGGTTCGCGTGAGGCCGCGATCGACGACGTGCAGGAACGCTTCGCCGCCATGGACCGCCAGAAGGTGGACATGGAAGTGCTTTCGGTGAACCCGTTCTGGTACACCCAGCCGCGCGACACCGCGGCGCAGATCGTCAAGATCAACAATGAGAAGATGGCCGCGCTGTGCGCCGCCCACCCGGACCGCTTCGCCGGCTTCTGCTCGCTGACCCTGCAGGACCCGCAACTGGCGGTGCAGGAACTGGAAAAGGCGGTGCGCCAGCAGGGCCTGAAGGGCATCGCGGTGGGGGACAGCGTGGGCGCGCTGGAACTTTCCGACCGTTCGCTGGACCCGGTTTGGGCCAAGGCCGAGGAACTCGGCGTGCCGCTGTTCATCCACCCGCAGGGCGTGCCGGAACTGGCGCGGCGGCTGGCCGGCAATGGCTACCTGGCCAATGTCATCGGCAACCCGCTGGGCACCACCATCGCGCTGGCGCACCTGATCTTCCAGGGCAACTTCGACCGTACGCCGGGGCTGAAGGTGATCGCGGCGCATGGTGGCGGCTTCATCGCCCACTACGCCGACCGCTTCGACCATGGCTGCCGGCTGAACACCGCGGCCTGCGACAGCAGCATCCAGCTGAAGAAGAAGCCGACCGATTACCTGAAGCAGATCTGGTTCGACTCGCTGGTGTTCACGCCGGAAGCCATCCGCCACCTGCAGGCGGTTTCCGGTGCCACGCAGATCGTGCTGGGCAGCGACTGGCCCTACCCGTGGACCATCACCCCGGTCGACCACGTGATGGCCTCCAATTCCCTGAACGACGCGCAGAAGCGCGCCGTGCTGGGTGAAACCGCGGCGCGGTTGCTGAACATCCGCTGAAGCGTGATCGCCTGAGGTGAAACACCGAAAGGCGTGAATCGCGCGACAAGACAAATGCCAAAGCGTGATCGCCTGAGGTGAAACACCGCAAGGCGTGGATCACTCTCCAGCGTCTGATCGTCGCCGGTGGAATCACCGGCGGCGTGAAGCAGTCGCGCGAACAACCGCCTGGAGTCTGTCAGACGCTTACGTGAGCGGCTGGCAGACCCTAAGGCCCGCGCGGCGCCGCCGCGTTGGCGCGGAACAGGCCGGTGATGGCATCCCCAAGGTGCCGTTGCCGGCCGGTGTCGATGGCGACGGTGGCGGTGACGCCGGCGCGCAGGGTGGGCTCCCCGGCATGGGGCAGCAGGCGGATGCGCACCGGCAGCCGCTGCACCACCTTCACCCAATTCCCCGTGGCGTTCTGCGGCGGCAAAATGGCGAATTCGGCGCCGGCGGCAGGGCTGATGCTCTCCACCTCCCCGGTCCAGGTCACGTCGGGGTAGACGTCCAGCACCACCTCCACCCGTTGGCCCACCGCCACATGGGTCAGCGTGGTTTCCTTCAGGTTGGCTTCCACCCAGGGCCGCTGTTCCGACACCAGGGCGAACACCGCGGTGGCGGCGCGCAGCTGTTCGCCGCGTTGCAGCCGCATGTTCACGATGGTGCCGCCCACCGGCGCGGTGACGACGGTACGCGCCAGGTCCAGCGCCGCCTGGTCGCGGCTGGCCAGGCGTTCCCGCACGCTGGGGTGCTGGTCCACCGGCAGGGAGGCATCGCCCTTCAGCGTGGTCAGCAGCCGGGTGAGCCGCTGGCGCAGCACGTTGATCCGTTCCCGCGCCACCGCGGCGTCGCTCTCGGTTTCCTCCACCCGGGTGGTGGGGGCCACGCCGCGCGCCGCCAAGTGCTGCTGCCGCACCGCCTGCCGGGTGAGGTAGTGGGCGCGATTTTCCAGCTCGCCCAGTTCGCTCAGGGTTTCGTGATAGGTGGCGCGCGCGGTTTCCACCTGGGTGCGGGCGCTGTCCAGTTCAGCCTCCGCCTTGGCCAGCGCCAGCTGGTAGGGCGCCGGGTCCACCCGCAGCAGCACGGCGCCGGCCTGCACCCGGTCGTGGTCGCGTACCGCCACTTCCAGCACGCGGCCGGCGATCTCGGGCGAGATCTGCACGATATGCGCCTTCACATAGGCGTTCTCGGTGGTGACGTAGCGGCCGCCCTGCTGCCAGACCAGCACCGCCGCGGCCACCACCACCAGCGGCACGCCCAGCAGCAGCACCAGCCGCAGCGTGCGGCGCTTCATGGCGCGGCCTCCGGCGTTGGGGCCATGGTCTGCAACTGGCCCTTCACCCGCTCCAGCAGCCCGGCCAGCGCCAGGCGCTCGGCCTCCGCCAGCGGTACCAGGGCTTCATCCACCAGGTCGCCGCCCAGGCTGGCCACGCGGGCCTGCACCGCCTCGGCCGCCGCGGTCAGGTACAGCCGGTTCACCCGGCGGTCGGCGGCATCCGCGCGGCGTTCCACCCACAGCTTGCGTTCCAGCCGGTCCACCATGCGACCGGCGGTGGCGCGCTCCACCTCCAGCAACTCGGCCAGTTCAGACTGGGTGATGCCGGGGCGCCGGCCCAGCCTGACCAGCACCTGCCACTGCGCCCGGGTCAGCCCGATCTCCCGCACCCGGCGGTCGAAGGAGGCCCGCATCAGCCGCGCCACGTCGGAGATCAGGAAGCCGATGGTGCGGCGGTCATCTTGGTGGGGCACGGGGTTGAGCACGGGGGCCGACCTGGCGCTGGCTGGCGGAGCGATGGGCTCGCCATGGATTGGTGCCTAGGTTACCATAACCCTGGCAATATTAGTCAAGGTTGCAACCGGTCGCCATGTCCGCCTCGCTCACCGCTGAGGAAATCCCGCCTGGCCGTCGCATCGCCATCCTGGCCTCGGTGGTGCTCGGCTCCACGCTGTACGCCACCACGCTGCTGGTGGCCTCCACCCTGCTGCCGCAGATGCAGGGCACCTTCGCCGCCACGCCGGACGAGATTGCCTGGACCACCACCTTCAACATCCTGGCCACCGCCATCGCCACGCCGATGACCGGCTTTCTGGTGGCGCGCTTCGGCCGCCGGCGCACCATGCTGTTCTGCGTCGGCGGCTTCACCGTGGCCACCTGGCTGTGCGGCCAGGCGGAATCGCTGGAGACGGTGGTGCTGTGGCGCATCGTGCAGGGCGCCATCGGCGCGCCGGTGGTGCCGCTGTCCAACGCCATCGTGCTGGACACCTTCCCGCGCCGCCAGGCCGGGCTGGTGAGTTCCATCTTCGGCATGACGGTGGTGCTGGGCCCGGTGATCGGCCCGGCGCTGGGTGGCGTGCTGGCCGAGACCTACAATTGGCGCTGGGCCTTCTACATGATCGTGCCGGCTGGCCTGCTGGCCACCGTGGCGCTGCGCTTCACCCTGCCGGCAGACAAGCCCGGCGCGCAGCTGCCGCTGGACTGGCTGGGCTTCCTGGCGCTGGCCACCGCCATTGCCTGCGTGCAGCTGGTGTTTTCCCGCGGGCAGCGGCTGGACTGGTACGAAAGCCCGGAGATCATGCTGGAAACCGGCATCGCCGTGCTGGCCTTCTACCTGTTCCTGGCGCACAGCCTGACCACGCGCTTCCCGTTCCTGAACCTGCGCCTGCTGCTGAACCGCAACTATGCCCTCGGCCTGGTGCTGGTGACGATCTACGGCATGGTGAACTTCACCCCCATCGTGCTGCTGCCCTCGTTGCTGCAGAGCTATGCCGGCTACCCCGACAGCATCATCGGCATGATCGTGGGCTACCGCGGCATCGGCGGCACCATCGGCTTCGGCTGCACCCTGCTGATCGGCCGCTGGGACCCGCGCATTGGCCTGGTGCTGGGCTTCGGCCTGCTGGTGGTGGCCGGGCTGTGGCTGATGAGCCTGGACCTGAACGTGGCGGTGGACACGCTGCTGGCCAATGCCATGCTGCAGGGCGTGGCGGTCGGCATCATCTGGGTGCCGTTGACGGTGATGACCTTCGCCACGCTTGAAAGCCGGCATCTGCCGGAGGCGATGGCGCTGTTCCACCTGCTGCGCAACATCGGCAGCAGCCTGTTCATCTCGCTCAGCGTCACCGAGATCGTGCGCTCCACCACCACCAACTACAGCCGCATGACGGAGATGATCTCGCCCTACAACAAGGTGCTGGCAGTGCCGAACCTGATGGGCGGCTGGGGCACCGAGACATTGGTGGACCTGGCCAGGCTGGGGCGGGAGATCAACCGCCAGGCGGCGATGATCGGCTATATCAATGCCTTCGGGTTGTTCACCGCGGCCTGCGGCACGGCCATGCTGTTCGCCCTGCTGGCGCGCCGCGGGGAGCGGCCGGGGTGAGGTGGCTCGCTGCCCTGGCTTGCGCTCCGGCGCCGGCTTGGCCAGGGTGCGCGCAGAACAACGCCCGGTGGCGACGGAAACTCCATGCCCGATCTTGCCGAACAAACCCGCATTCCGGCACCGCTGGCCACGGTGTGGCCGCTGCTGAGCGACCCGGCCACGGTGGCCGCCTGCATCCCCGGTGCCGAGCTGGCGCCGGACAAGGGGGATGGCATCTGGCGCGGGTCGGTGAAGGTGCGGTTCGGGCCCACCATCGCCACCTTCAAGGGCGAGGCGACGCTGACCTTCGACCACGCCGCGCACAGCTGCACCATCGAGGGCCGTGGCATCGACGGCCGGGGCGCCTCCCGCGCGCTGTCCTCGGGCAGCGTGCTGGCCAGCGCCGAAGGCGAGGCGACGCTGCTGGACGTGAAGGGCAGCTTCACCGTCACCGGGCCGCTGGAGACCTTCGCCAATGCCGGCGGCGTGCATGTCGCCCGCGCGCTGCTGGCCGAGTTCTCCGCCAACATGGCGAAGCTGGTGGCGGACCGCGCCCCCGAGCCGGTGCCGGAGCCCGCGCTCGCCGCGCCGGGCGAGGCCGCGCCCGTTGCCGCCCCGCCGCCACCACCTGTCGCCGCGGCCGAGCTCAGCGCCAGCAAGCTGCTCTGGCGCGCCCTTGTTTCCTGGCTGCGCAGCCTCTTCGGTAAAGGAACCCACTGACCATGGCCGCCAAACTGCAAGATGTCCTCGCCGAGGCCTTCGTGGCCGAGGGCTGCGAGGTGCTGTTCACCCTGATGGGTGACGCCAACATGTACTGGTCCGAGGCGATGTCCCGCATGCCGGGCGTGCAGGTGGTGAATGTGCGCCACGAGCATTGCGCCGTGGCGATGGCCGATGGCTATGCCCGCGCCACCGGCAAGGTGGGCGTCGCCTCCACCACCTGTGGTCCGGGTTTCACCCAGATCATGACCGCGCTGACCATCGCCGCCCGTGCCAGCGTGCCGCTGGTGGTGTTCGCCGGGGATTCGCCGATGCTGGCGAACTTCTACCTGCAGCAGATCGACATGGCGCCCTTGGCGCTGGCCACCGGCGCGCACTACATCGCGGTGAAGTCGATGGACCGCGCGCTGGACAATGTGCGCGAGGCCTTCCACGTCGCCGCGTTGGAAAGCCGGCCGGTGGTGATCTCCATCCCGATGGACCTGCAGAAGCAGACCTATCCGTTCATGGCGGACTACATCCCCAGCAGCGACTACCTGCCGGTGCCGCAACGGCCGATGCCCGACCCGGCGCTGGTGGACCGCCTGGTGGCGATGATCGAGGCGTCCGAGAAGCCGATCCTCATCGCCGGGCGTGGCGCCAAGCTGGCCAAGGCGCGCGCACCGATCGAGGCGATGGCCGAGCCGATGGGCGCGCTGCTGGCCACCTCCCTGCAGGCCAAGGGCATGTTCGAGGGCAATCCCTTCGCGCTCGACATCGCCGGCGCCTTCGCCAGCGACTTCGCCCGCGAACAATTCGCCGAGGCTGACCTGGTGATCGGCCTGGGCGTCGGCCTGGGCAGCTACACCACCGAAAGCGGCTACCTCTACCCCAACGCGCAGACGGTGCAGATCGACATCAGCCCGCGCGGGCTGTGGCAGGGCCTGCGCACGGCAGACCTGCACATCCGCGCCGATGCCGCCGGCGCCGCCGAGGTGATCGCCGCCGCGCTGCGCGCCAAGGGCGTCAAGCGCCCCGGCTACCGCACCCCGGCCATGGCGGCCGCCATTGCCGCAGACCAACCGGACCGCAAGGAATTCGCCATCGGCACCGGCGTGGTGGACCCGCGCAAGGCGATCATGGAACTGGACGCCATCGTGCCGAAGGACTGGGACGTGGTGATCGGTGGCGGCCACTACTTCGGCATCGCCATGACGCATCTGCGCGGCCGCGCGCCGGAACGCTATCATGTGGTCAGCGACTTCGGCGCCATCGGCAATGGCCTGCCGGCGGCCATCGGCGTTGCCGCCGCCCGCAAGGACGGCAAGGTGCTGCTGATCGAGGGCGATGGCAGCCTGCTGATGCACATCCAGGAGTTGGAAACCGTGCGCCGCGAAGGCCACCGCCTGCTGATGGCGATCATCAACGATGGCGGCTATGGCGCCGAGATCCACAAGTTCCGCGCCGGTGGGCTGGACCCGGCGCTGGTGATCCATGGCCGTGGCGACCTGGCGGCGGCGGCCACCGGCTTCGGCGTGCGCGGCAGCACCGTCACCAGCCTGGGCGGCATGGGGCGGATGATGGCGGAACACCAGGCCAGCAACGG
>CANBXZ010000014.1 GCA_947373495.1 Acetobacteraceae bacterium | reverse complement strand
CGGACGGCACCCAACAGGTCGCCACCCGCAAGGATGAGTGGCGCGCCTTCATCCGCCATTTCGCCGGAGAGCCCTGATGGCCATTCTGCTTTCAACCAAGGCCAGCGTGATGCAGGACTGGCGGCGCGCGCTGCTGGCGCTGGACCCGGCGCTGGACATCCGCCTGTTCCCGGAAGCCGGGGCGCCCGAGGATATCGAGGCCGCGGTCTGCTGGACCGCGCACGACATGGCCGAGTTGCGCCGCTACCCGAACCTGAAGCTCATCATCTCCATGGGTGCCGGGGTGGACCACCTGCTGCGCCCGCCGGGGCCGCCGCCGGGTATTCCGGTGGCGCGGCTGGTGGACCGGCTGCTGACCAGCGCCATGTCGGAATGGGTGCTGCTGAACGTGCTGCGCTTCCACCGCCAGGACCAGGCCTATCGGGCCCAGCAGGCGGCGCGGGTATGGGATGAACTGCCTGCCCCGGCCACCGAAGCCACGCGCATCGGCATTCTGGGCCTGGGCGCGCTGGGCAGCGATGCCGCCGGCAAGCTGGGCGCGCTGGGCTTTCAGGTGGCGGGCTGGAGCCGGCGGCCGAAGGCCCTGCCGGGCGTGCAGGGCTTCCACGGTGCCGCCGGGCTGGACGCCATGCTGGCAGGGAGCCACTTCCTGGTGTGCCTGCTGCCGCTGACGCCGGACACGCGCGGCATCATCAATGCCCGCACCCTGGCGCTGCTGCCGCGCGGCGCCTTCGTGCTGAACGCCGCCCGGGGCGGCCATGTGGTGGATGCGGCGCTGCTGGCGGCGCTGGAGAGCGGCCAGGTGGCCGGCGCGGCGCTGGACGTGTTCGAGCCCGAGCCACTGCCCGCCGACCATGCCTATTGGGGCCACCCCAGGGTGGTGATGACGCCGCATGCGGCCAGCATCACCATTCCGGCAAGCGTTGCCCCACAGGTGGTGGACAATCTGAGGCGCGCCCGCGAAGGCGCGCCCCTGCTGAACCTGGTGGATTTCGCCGCCGGCTATTGACCGGCGGCGCGGCGGCTTCAGCCCGCCTTGCGCGAAGCGCCCGCGGCGGCTTCGGCATTGGCGGCTTCGGCCGCGGCCGCCGGCATGTCGCGGGTGTTCTGCTCGGCTTCCGTCATGATCTGGCGCATGTCGCGCAGGAAGGCGGTGCCCTTCAGGGTCCGCTGCACCAGGATGCTGCGGCGATCCATCGGGTCCACCTTGCGGCGGGCCAGGTCCAGCTCACCCAGCCGGTCCAGCGCGCGGGTGATGGCGGGCTTGGAGACATTGAGCTCCGCCGCCAGGCCGCGCACGGTATGCGGACCATCGGTCAGGTAGACCGTCAGGAACACGCCAAGCTGGCGGGCCGAGAGGTCGGGACCGTCTCGTCGCACCAGGGCGACAACGGTGTCTCGAAGAATGCCGACCAGCTGGTCGGGGTTGCTCTGAACGGCCATGGTTCCTATCCCCTTGCCCTGACGGGCCCGGAAAGCGCGGGCTGGCAGCGGCAAAACAATGCCGCAGCCGGTCCGTGCCAATTACACGAGTAGATCGGGTACTCCACACGAAACAGAGCCCAGCGATCCGTTTAGTTCCCAACTATCCCCGGTTCGTTACCAAGCCACCCCGGCCGGCACGAATTCCGCTACCCCAGCAGCGTGGTAACCGCTGCTGCCATGGCCCGCATGGCCTGGGCTTCGCCGCCCTCCGGCCTGCCCGGCCGGGTTGCGTCATTCCAGGCATATAGGTCCACATGGGCCCAGCGCACCCCGGCCGGCACGAAGTGTTGCAGGAACAATGCTGCGACCACTGCACCCGCCATGGGCTTGCTGGAGACGTTATTCAACTCAGCGACGTTGCTGCTCAGCCACGGGTTGTAGGCCGAATGCAGCGGCAGGCGCCATAAGGGTTCACCGCTAATTGTACCCGCTTTCAAGACTATTGCCGCAAGTTCATCATCATTGCTGAACAAGGCCGGCAGATCCGGCCCCAGCGCCACCCGGGCGGCCCCGGTCAGCGTGGCGAAATCCAGCAGCAGGGCCGGTTTGCGCTCGGCGGCGCAGGTCATCAGGTCGGCCAGCACCAGCCGCCCCTCGGCGTCGGTATTGCCGATTTCAACACTGATGCCGGCGCGGGTGGCAATGACATCCATCGGCCGGAAACTGTCGCCGGAGACACTGTTCTCCACCGCGCCCACCAGCAGCAGCAGCCGCACCGGCGCCTTGGCCTGCATCAGCAACTCGGCCACGCCCAGCGCCACGGCGGCGCCGCCCATGTCCTTCTTCATCCGCAACATGCCGGCGGAGGGCTTCAGGTCCAGCCCGCCGGTGTCGAAGCAAACCCCCTTGCCGCACAGCGCCACCAGGGGCGCGTCCGGCGCCCCCCATTCCAGCATGGCGACGCGGGGCGCCCGCGGGCTGCCCTGGCCAACGGTGGCCAGGGCCGGAAAGCCCTGCCGCAGCGCCTCGCCTTCCACCACGGTGCAGCGGGCGCCATGCTCGGCACCCAGCGCCAGCACCGCATCGGCCAATTCGGCCGGGCCCAGCAGGTTGGCCGGGGTGTTGATGAGGTCCCGCACCCGCCAGGTGGCGCGGGCTTCGGCCAGCGCCGCGGCGCAGCCCGCCGGCGGCACCAGCCGGGCCGGCTCGCGCTCCGGTGCCTTGAAGCGGCGGTAGCGATAGGCGCCCAGGCACCAGCCCAGCACCGCCTGCGCCTGCTGTTCCGGGGGGCTGATGCCGGCCAGCCGCCAGGTGGTGCCGGCGGGCAGCGCGAAGGGCAGGGCGCCGAAGCTGTGATGCGTGGCCTCCCCGCTGCCCAGCCCCAGCACCGCGCCGGCCAGGCCGGCCGCTCCGGGCAGCAGCAGCAGTTCCTGCGCCTGGGCGCTGAAGCCGGCGCCGGCCAGGAAGGCGGCGGCGGGCGCCGGCAGGCTGGCCAGCAGCGCGGCCAACCCGCCCGGGGTTGCCAGGTGCAGCGGCAGGGCGGTGGCGGTATCGGTGGCGGCCAGGCAGGTCAGGCTTGTCATCGGTTCCGAATGAATATGCATGGGAGCATCCTTCCGTTAGCGCACGCGCCGGTTGCGCGGCAACAATTTCACCTGAGCCTGGCCGCGGGAGGGCCGCATCTGGCTGCACAATGGCCGGGCCATGGTGGGGGCGGCCCTTTCGGGCGGCGGGATGCCGGGCTATAGCCTCGCCCATGCTGCTTCCCGAACCGGCCGTCCTTGCCTCGCAACCGGCCATGATTTCCGATTCGGCCAATCCTCGCCGGGTACGCCGTGCATTGGAAGACCTGGAACTGGGTGCCCGCCGCTGGCGGCTGCCGGTGGCCCTGGCCCGGCTGGACATCCGCAACCGCTACCGGGGCTCGGTGCTGGGCCCGTTCTGGATGACGCTGTCCACCGCCATCACCTTCGTGGCGCTGGGGCTGCTGTATTCCACCCTGTTCAAGATGAACCTGCCCGAATACCTGCCCTTCCTCGTGGTCAGCATGATCCTGTGGAACGTGTTTGCCCAGATGGTGGGGGATGCCTGCACCTCGCTGATCGCGGCCGAGGGCATCATCCGGCAGATGCCCTTGCCCTATACCGTGCATGCGCTGCGCTGCCTGATGCGCAACGCCGTGGTGGCCGCGCACAACCTGCCGCTGATCCTGGTGGTGTTCCTGGTGTTCAACAGCTGGCCGGGCATCGGCGCGCTGCTGGCGCTGCCGGGCATGGTGCTGTTCACGCTGAATGCCTTTGCCGCGGTCATGTTCCTCGGCATGGTCTGCGCCCGCTTCCGCGACATCGGCCCCATCGTCGGCACGGTGATGCAGCTGGCGTTCTTCGTCTCGCCGGTGATCTGGAAGCCGGAACTGCTGCACGACCAGCAGAAGTGGCTGGTGCTGAACCCGTTCTACGACCTGATGGAAGTGGTGCGCGGCCCGCTGCTGAACATGCCGCCCTCGCTGCTGGTCTGGGTGGCCGCGGTGCTGATCACCACGGTCAATTGCAGCGTCGCCTTCGTCTTCTTCGTCCGCTTCCGCGGGCGCATCGCCTTCTGGGTCTGACACCATGCCGCATATCCTGGCCGAGCGGCTGTCGATTGCCTTTCCGCTGTACCATGTGGGCGCGCGGTCGCTGAAGAAGCGCCTGCTGGCCAACTCGCCGCTGCGCCTGCGCACGGATGAGAACGACCGCGTGGTGGTGGCCGCGCTGAACGAGCTGGACTTCAACATCCGCAGTGGGGAGCGTGTGGCGCTGGTGGGCCAGAACGGCGCCGGCAAGACCACGCTGCTGCGCACCATGGCCGGGGTGTATGAACCGGTGGCCGGGCGGCTGGAGGTGGTCGGGCGGATCGGGTCGCTGATCGACCCCTCCGCCGGCATGGACCCGGACGCGACCGGGCGGGAGAACATCATCCTGCGCGGCCTGTTCCGCGGCATGGACGACAAGCAGAGTGCCGAGATGGCGGTGGAGGTGGGCGCCTTCAGCGGCCTGGGCGAGTTCCTCGACGTACCGATCCGCACCTATTCGGCCGGCATGTCGGTGCGGCTTTCCTTCGCCGTCGCCACGCTGATGCAGCCGGAAGTGCTGCTGATGGACGAATGGTTCTCCGCCGGCGATGCCGACTTCATGGCCCGCGCCCAGCAGCGGCTGGAGGAGTTGGTCCAGAAGGCCGAGATCCTGGTGCTGGCCAGCCACAGCATGGAGATCGTCCGGGCCTGGTGTACCCGCGCCATTCGCCTGCAAGGCGGCCGCATCATCGATGACGGCCCGGTGGAGCGCGTGACCGCCAACATGTAGCGGCCGCGTGGCGGCTACCGGCCGATGACGCCGGCCAGCAGCGCCACCAGGCTGCGCGCCTGGGCGTCCCAGTCCCGCAGCGCCAGCCCGGCCTGGCGCGCGCCGGCGGCCAGGTGGGCGCGCTGCGCCGGTTGGCACAGCCGGGCCATCGCCTCGGCCAGTGCCGCCGGGGTAACCGCGGCCGCCACCACGCCATCCACGCCGTCGCGCACCTGCTCGGCCAGCGCCCCCACCGGGGTGGTCACCACCGGCACGCCCAGCGCATGCGCCAGGGAGACGACGCCGCTCTGGCTGGCTTCGCGGTAGGGCAGCACCACGGCATCGGCGGCGCCGATCAGGCCGGGGATCTCCGCCTCGGCCAGCCAGCGCGCTTCCAGCCGCACGCCGGGCAGCGCGGCCAGGCCGGGGGCCAGCGCCTCCGGCTCGCCTTCGCCCACCACCAGCAACTCAGCCTGGGGGTGGCGGGCGCGCAGCAGCGGCCAGGCGTCGCGCAGCAGGTCCAGCCCCTTGTAGGCCCGCAGCCGGCCGAACAGCAGGAAGCGCGTGGCCGCCCCGGCCCCAGTCCTGGCCGCAGTCCCGGCCCCAGTCTTGGCCCCAGTCTTGGCCCCAGTCCCGGCCGCAGGCGGTGCCGGTGCAGCGGCCAGCAGCGCCGGCGGCAGGTGGGCGCCGAGCGGCAGCCGATGCACCGCCAGCCCGGGCCGCCGCGCCCGCAGCGCCGCGGCCACATTCTCCGACAGGGCCACCGCCGCGGTGGCCGCGCCCAGTTCGGTGTCCAGCCGCCAGTTCCACAGCCAGCCGGGGTCGCCGGGATGCGGCAGGGCGTCATGCACCAGCGGAATGAAGCGCAGCCCGGCCCGGCGCAGCCCGGGCGCTACCAGCGGTGTCCACAGATGCGTCATCACCGAGACCACGGCATCGGCGCCGAAGTCGCGCGCCTGGCGCCGCAGCCCGGCCGCCAGCCGGGGCAGCCGCAGGAAGCCGGCCAGGAAGCCGGCGGCGCTGGCGTAGGTGGGCACCACCTCGGTCGGCAGGCCCAGCGCCAGCAATTCCTCGCGCAGGTCGGCCTGGGCGGAGATGGCCAGCGCCACCTGCACGCCCGGCTGGCGGTGCAGCGCCTCGGCCAGGGCCAGGGTCAACTGGCCGCCGGCCCCGCGCCGGCCCCAGTACCACAGCAGGATGCGCATCTCAGCCGCCCCACCGGCCCGGCGCCGCGGCCCGGCCATGGCGCGGCCCGGGCGGCAACGAAGGCGGGGTAGGGGGCAGGGGAGGCGACAGCACGGGCATACTCGATCGCGGCGGGAGCTTCTTCTAGAGGCTGGCGGCGCAGGGTGAAATCGCCGAAACGCGCAAATCCCGCCCCACGCGGAAGCCGCCAGGCGGGCCCCGCGCCGCGGTTGCGGCCAGGCGTCAAGGCCCGCGCCGAAGTGCCTGAAAACGCCCAACAGCCGCCCGGCGGCAGGGGGGCGCACGCGGCCTGGCGGGGCTGGCGGGCCGCGGCTCACAAGCGCAGCAGCCGGGCAGTTGCCATCATGTGCCGCTTGCCTTGGGCTTTGCCGAGCGTGTACCGATGCCAGCCTTGCTGCACCACAGCCTCCGCCATGGGCGCGGGGCCGTCTCGGGTTTTGCCAGGGGGAATGGCGGAACCCAGCCTAGGGACGGTGTCACGTGCCATTCGCGGGGTCCGACGGAGCCAATGGGGATGACCAAGACCAAGCGGCCGGCCTGCGCCGACGCTGCACCTGAGGGCCTTGCGCCCGCGCCGCTGCCGTTCCGGCCGGTGCTGGCGCGTTCGGTCCTTGCGCTTTCCGTGCTGGGGTTGCTCGCCGCCTGTGGCGGACCGCAGACCAGCACCGGCGGCGTGGCCCGTACCGCGCACCACCAGTCGCGCAGCTACGACCCGCCTGGCCCGCCTTCCGACCCCTGGGGACCCTGGATCACCGAGGCCGCCCGCCGCTTCGACGTGCCGGAACGCTGGGTGCGCGAAGTGATGCGCCAGGAATCCGGCGGCCGGCTTTCCGCCACCAGCCCGGTGGGTGCCATGGGGCTGATGCAGGTGATGCCGGGCACCTTTTCCGAATTGCGCAGCCGCTACGGCCTGGGGGACGACCCCTACCACCCGTATGACAACCTGATGGCCGGCACCGCCTACCTGCGCGAGATGTACGACCTGTACGGCACGCCGGGCTTCCTGGCCGCCTACAATGCCGGCCCGCGGCGGCTGGAGGACTACCTGTTCAACAGCCGCGGGCTGCCGACCGAAACCCGCAACTACGTCGCCCGCATCGCGCCGCGGATCGACGGCCATCACCCCGCCCGCCGGGTGGCGAACGAGATCGCCCTGGCCGCCGAGCTGCCGCACAACATTCCGCCCGGTCCGCGCCGGATGGACCGCAGCATGATCGCCCAGCTGCGCGAGCAGCGGCAGGCGGTGCAGCCCGGGATCCAGATGGCCCAGTTGCCCGCCGGCCCGGTGGTGCGGATGGACCCGATCCCGGACGGCAGCACGCCGGAAGGCGCCGCCCGCATGGCCGAGGATCGCGGCTTCGGCGGCCAGGCTTCCAGCTTCGCCCAGGCCCCCAGCTTCGCCCAGGCTTCCGTGCTGGCCCAGCCGTTGCCCGAGCCGACGCGGCTGGCCTCGCTGGGGCCGGTGGTGGGCATGGCGCCGATCCCGGATGGCAGCACGCCGGAAGGCGCCGCCCGCCTGGCCAGCGCCCTGCCGCGGCATGAGGCGCCGGCTTCCGTGGCCACGCCGCTGCGGCTGCCGCCCGCCCAGTTCGCCATGCTGAGCGCGCCGGCCCGCGCCGCGGAACGCCCGCCGATGCGCGCCGCCAGCATCTTCGGCATTGCCGGCGCCCATGCCAGCACGCTGCCGACCGCCCCGCGCGCCGCCGCTGCCGCCTCGGGCGGTGGGTCCGGCTGGTCGGTGCAGGTGGGGGCCTTCGCGTCCGAGAACCTGGCCCGCACCGCGGCCGCCCAGGCCAAGGACATGGTGGCCAGCCTGGGCAGCCGGGCCGTGGTGCAGGGCGTGCCGCAGGGCCGCAACATGCTGTACCGCGCCCGGGTCATCGGGCTTTCCCAGGGCGCGGCGCAGGGCGCCTGCGAACGCCTGCGCCAGCGTGGTGCCTGTGCCGTGGTCGCGCCCGGCGCCTGACCGGCGCTGGCCTTGCCGGGCCACCCGCAAGCCGGCAGGCTGTCTCCAACCAAGGAGACATCCGCATGGCAGGGACCATCGGCGGCCCGGAGGCGCAGTTTCGCGCCTTCCTGAAGCAGGGCCGCTTCATGCTGCAACGCAGCCGCTCCACCGGGCAGCACCTGTACTACCCGCGCCTGGCGGTGCCCGGCAGCGGCGAGACCGACCTGGACTGGGTGGCGGCCCAGGGCACCGGCACGGTCTATGCCACCACGGTGAACCGCACCCGCGACGGCAACACCAACCTCGCCATCATTGAACTGGACGAGGGCCCGCGGATGATGAGCCGGGTGGTGGGCGTGCCGGCGGAGACGGTGCGCATCGGCCAGCGGGTTCGCGCCCGCATCGCGGTGGAGGACGCCGCCGAGATCATCCTGTTCGAGCCATTGGCCGCCGACGGCGAAGCAGCGGGGGCGCAGCCATGACCCACCCCCTTCGCGGCAAGACCGCCGTGGTCGGCATCGGCAGCTTCGGCTGTGGCGAGGCCCCGGGCTGGACCTCGATGGAACTGCTCTGCCAGTCCGCGCTGCTGGCGCTGGCGGATGCCGGCATTCCGCTGGCCGAGGTGGATGGCGTGTTCGCCGCCACCGGCACGCATGCCTTCCCGACCATGAACGTGGCGGAGCACCTGGGCATTCGCCCGCGCTACTTCGACGGCACCAATGTCGGCGGCTCCAGCTTCGAGCAGTACATGCTGAACGCGGCGCTGGCGCTGGAAGCCGGGCTCTGCAACGTGGCGCTGATTGCCTATGGCAGCAACCAGCGCACCGCCACCGGCAAGCTGGTGCCGCTTTCCGAGGCGCAGCCCTATGAGACGCCGTACAAGCCGCGCATGCCGATGAACGCCTATGCGTTGGCGGCGTCGCGCCACATGTACCAGTACGGCACCACGCGGGAACAACTGGCCGAGGTGGCGGTGGCGGCGCGCGGCTGGGCCAACCTGAACCCGGACGCCTTCATGCACGGCAAGCCGCTGAGCGTGGCGGACGTGATGGGCAGCCGGCTGATCGCCGACCCCTTCACCGCGCTGGATTGCTGCCTGGTGACCGATGGCGGCGCCGCCTGCGTGATGGTGCGCGCCGACCGTACCAAGGACTGCCGCAACAAGCCGGCCTACCTGCTGGGCGCCGCCGGCGCCAACTGGCACCGCACCATCAGCATGATGCCGGACCTGACCGTGACCGCCTGCGCCGAAAGCGGCCCGCGCGCCTTCGCCATGGCCGGCATGACGCAGCAGGATGTGGACCTGGTGATGCTGTACGACGCCTTCACCATCAACACGATCCTGTTCCTGGAGGACCTGGGCTTCTGCCCGAAGGGGGAGGGCGGGCGCTTCGTCTCCGAGGGCCGCATCGCCCCCGGCGGCGACCTGGCGGTGAACACCAATGGCGGCGGGCTGAGCTGCGTCCACCCAGGCATGTACGGCATGTACCTGATCCTGGAATCGGTGCGGCAGTTGCGCGGCCAGGCCGGGGCGCGGCAGGTGGCGGCATGCGACGTGGCGCTGCTGAATGGCAATGGCGGCACGCTGTCCAGCCAGATCACCGCGCTGCTGGGCTCGGCGGCGGCGCTGTAACCTGCGGTTGTGGGCCGGCAACCGGGGATGCGTGGCCGGCCCGCATGGCAGGGTCTAGGAATGATCGGACCATGAGCGTTCCGTTGCCGCCACAATCCTCCCCCGTTGGCCGGTCCTTCCTGGCCACCGCCGCCGCGTTGTTCGGCGTGCTGACGCTCGTTTCCCTGCTGGTGAGCTGAGCCGGCCGGCGCCGTTCCGCCGCGCCCTGGTTGGCGCAAGCCGCCCGGGCCGGCTGTTCCGCGCTGATATACCGGACGCCAGGATCTGGCCGCCGCGGCAACCTGCAGGTGCCTGCGACGCGAGGCAACGCGAGCGCAAGCCGCCCTGGTGGCATGACGCAGGTCGCCTTGCCCTGGCGGCCGGTGCGTTTCGCCGGCGCCACCCCCTTGCCGGCGGCGCCGTGCTTGGCCAGGGTGCGGGCGCCAAGACAAGCAAGGAAGCGTCGCGAATGCCCGGCCCGAATGCGCCCGATTTCTCTTCTCTCGATGCGCTGGTGCGCCCGCGTTCCATCGCGTTGATCGGCGCCTCGGACGACCCCATCCGCATCGGCGGCCGGCCGATCAGCTACATGAAGCAGCGCGGCTATGCCGGGCAGCTGTGGCCGGTGAACCCCAATCGCCCCACCGTGCAGGGCCTGCCGGCCTTCGCCACCGTTGCCGCGCTGCCGGCGGCGCCGGATGTGGGCATCGTGGCGGTGCCGGCCAGCCACGCCATCCAGGCGGTGGACGAACTGGGCAAGAAGGGCTGCCGCGCCGTCATCATGTTCTCGGCCGGCTTCGCCGAGATGAACGAGGCCGGCGCGATCGAGCAGGAACGCATGACGGCAGTGGCGAAAAGCCACGGCATCCGCCTGCTGGGGCCGAACTGCCTGGGCGTGTTCAACGCCAGCATCGAATACTACGCCACCTTCTCCGCCAGCTTCGAGAAGGGCTGGCCCTTGCCCGGCCGCATCGGCATCGCCTCCCAGTCCGGCGCCTATGGCACCCACCTGTACGCCGCCAGCCTGGACCGCGGCCTGGGCACCGCCGTCACCATCACCACCGGCAACGAGGCCGAGGTGGCGCTGGGCGATGTGCTGGGCTGGATGGCGCAGGCGCCGGAAGTGGATGTGATCTGCGCCTATGCCGAGGGCATCCGTGAAAGTGAAAAGTTCATCGCCGCGCTGAAACTCGCCAAGGCCAACCGCAAGCCGGTGGTGATGATGAAGGTGGGCCGCAGCGCCCTCGGCGGCCACGCCGCCAAAAGCCACACCGCCAGCATCGCCGGTGACGACACCGTGACCCAGGCGGTGCTGGACGAGTTCGGCGTGGTGCGCGCCCGCACCACCGAGGAAATGCTCGACATCGCCTATGCCGCCACGCGGCGGATCTACCCGGCCGGCAACACCATGGGCGTGCTGACCGTCTCCGGTGGCGCTGGCGTGCTGATCTCGGATGCCGCCGAGCTGGCCGGGGTCTCGATGCCGGAAATGCCGGCCGCCACGCAGGAAAGGCTGCGCGGCCTGGTGCCGTTCTGCGCCCCGCGCAACCCGGTGGACTGCACCGCGCAGGTGACCAACCAGATGGACCTGATCGCCCCCTTCGGCGACGCCATCGCGGCCGAGGGCGGCTATTCCTCCATCCTGGCCTTCTGGTCGCAGACCGCGGCGGGCAGCAGCATCGGCCCGCGCCTGCTGGTGGAAATGGCCGCCATGCGCGCCCGCCACCCGGACCGGCTGTGGGTGATGAGCATGTTGGCCCCCAACCGGGTGAAGGACTACGAGGACGCCGGCTTCCTGGTGTTCGAGGACCCGTCCCGCGCGGTGAATGCCATTGCCGCCATGGGCCGCTTCGGTGACGCCTTCGCCGCGGTGGAACCCGCCGCGGTGGCGCTGCCCCAGGTGACGCTGCCCGCCACCACCCCCAGCGAGGCCGCGGCCAAGGCGCTGCTGGAAGCGGCCGGCGTGCCGGCGGTGCCGGAAGCCGCCTGCGCCAGCGTGGCAGCGGCGGTGAGCGCGGCGGAGAGCTTCGGCTTCCCGGTGGTGCTGAAGATCCTCAGCCCCGACATCCTGCACAAGTCGGAGATCGGCGGCGTGCTGCTGGACGTGGCCAGTGCCGACCAGGTGCGCGCCGGCCATGCCACCCTGCTGGAACGGGCGAAGCAGCATGCGCCCCATGCCCGCATCGAGGGCGTGCTGGTGGCCAAGCAGATCAAGGGCGCCGTGGAGATGGCCTTCGGCGTGTTGCAGGACCCGGTGTTCGGCCCGGTGGCCATGGTGGGGCTGGGCGGCATCTTCATCGAGGTGCTGAAGGACGTCGCCTTCCGCCGCTGCCCGTTCGACGCCACGGAAGCCGAGCGCATGATCCGCAGCCTCAAGGGCTTCCCGCTGCTGGATGGCGTGCGCGGCCGGCCGAAGGCGGATGTGGCGGCGCTGGCCAAGGCGCTTGCGGCACTGTCGGCCTTTGCCGTGGCGGCGGGGCCGCAATTGGCCGGGGTGGACGTGAACCCGATGCTGGTGCTGCCCGCCGGCCAGGGCTGCTACGCCGCCGATGCGGTGGTCGAAGTAGGGTAACCCCTCTTGACCCAATTCATGCTGCGCCGCAGCATGGGGGCATAACGGGGGAATTGCTGGTCGCCATCAATGGAGCGACCGATGATCCGCTTTTCCCGCCGTGCCCTGCTCGCCTCGGGCGCCGGCCTGGTCTTGGCCGCGCCGGCCCTGGCCTACCCGGAACGTACCGTCCGCATCATCTCCGGCTTTCCGCCGGGCGGGCTGAACGACATTGTCGCCCGTGCCATGGCCCAGGCGCTGACCCCCATCCTGGGCCAGCCGGTGGTGGTGGAAAACCGCGCCGGGGCCGGTGGCGGCATTGGCGCCGCGGCGGCGGCGCGTTCGGCGCCGGATGGCCATACGCTGTGGATGGGCATCGTCGACACCCAGGCGATCAACCCCTTCGCTTACCGCGACCTGCAATACGACCCGGCGAAGGACTTCGCCCCGATCAGCCTGGTGGCGCGGTTTCCCTTCGCGCTGGTGGTCGGGCCGAGCCAGCCGGGCATCGCCAGCTTCCCGGCGCTGATCGCCAAGGCCCGGCAGCAGGCCGAGGGCATCACCTATGCCAGCTGGGGCGTGGCCAGCACGCCGCACCTGGCCATGGAACGGCTGTGCCGGGCGCTGGACGTGAAGATGCTGCACATTCCCTTCACCGGCCAGGCGCCGGCGATGCAGGCGGTGATGGGCAGCCAGGTGGACATCATGCCGCTGCCCGCCGGCGGCGCCGAGAGCATGACGCGCGACGGCAAGACCCGCGCCCTGGCGGTGCTGGCGCCGGGCGAGATTCCGCTGTTCCCCGGCGTGCCGGCCATCAAGACCTTCGGGGTGCCGCTGGAGACCGGGCTGTGGAAGGCGATCTACGCCCCCGCCCGCACCCCGCGCCCGGTGGTGGACCAGTTGAACCAGGCGGTGCGCCAGGCCCTGGCCGCCCCGGTGGTGGTGGATGTGCTGCGCCAGCAGGGCGCGGTGCCGGAACCCAGCACACCGGAAGCCCTGGCCGAGCTGGGCCGCACCGAAATGCTGGCCTGGGGCGAGGTGGTGCGCGCCACCAATGCCATGGTGAACTGAAGCCTCTGGTGCGTTGAGCCCTGGCCGCTGGCGGCGGCGCCCCCCTTGCCTGTTTCGCCGGCTCAGGCTGAATGGCGGCAAGCAAGTGGGGAACCGCCGCCATGGCCATCAACTACGACCAGCTGTTGAACTACCGCATCCCGGAGGTGCGGCAGACGCTGCGCTGGCAGGATACCGCGCTGTACAATTTCTCCATCGGCCTGGGGCAGGACCCGATGGACGAGCAGCAGTTGGACTTCCTGTATGAACCCCGGCTGAAGGCCATGCCCTCCATGCCCGTGGTGCTGGCCTCGCCCGGCTTCTGGAGCCGCAATGCGGATACCGGCATCGACTGGGTCAAGATCGTCCATGGCGAGCAGGGCCTGGTGCTGCACAAGCCGCTGCCGGTGGCGGCGGAACTGATCGGCCGCAGCCGGGTGACCGGCCTGGTGGACCGCGGCCCGGGCAAGGGCGCGCTGATGTACAGCGAACGCGAGGTGCTGGACGCCGCCACCGGCGAAAAGCTGGCCACGCTGACCAGCACCAGCTTCCTGCGCGGCGATGGCGGCTTCGGTGGCCCGGCCGGCCCGGTGCGGGCGCCGCACCCGGAACCGGACCGCGCGCCGGACCTGACGCTGGACATGCCGACCCGGCCGGAACAGGCGCTGGTCTACCGGCTGAACAGCGACCTGAACCCGCTGCATATCGACCCGGGCGTGGCCAAGGCGGCCGGCTTCCCGCGGCCCATCCTGCACGGGCTGTGCACCTTCGGCACCGTCTGCCACGCGCTGCTGCGCAGCCTGTGCGGCTACGACCCGGCGCGCTTCGGCCGCATGGACCTGCGCTTCTCCTCCCCGGTCTACCCCGGCGAGACGATCCGCACCGAAATCTGGCATGAGGCCGGCGGCGCCAGCTTCCGCGCCCGCGTGGTGGAGCGCGACAAGGTGGTGGTCAGCAACGGCCTGTTCCGCTTCGCTTGAAGCGACGGCGGGCGGCCCGGCCTGGGCCGCCCTTTGGCGAACCCTACTGCCCGCTGGGGCGCACCGGGCGTTCCAGCACGCCGGCGAAGTATTCCACCGTGCGGGCCAGGCCCTGTTCCAGCGGCACCCGCGGTTCCCAGCCCAGCAGGCGCTTGGCCAGGGAGATGTCGGGGCAGCGGCGCGTCGGGTCGTCCTGCGGCAGCGGGCGCTGTTCCAGCCGGGCGCCCTCGCCGCACAGCGCCACCACGCGCTCGGCCAACTCGCGCACCGTGATCTCGTGCGGGTTGCCCAGGTTGACCGGGCCGGTCACCTCGTCCGGCGTGTTCATCAGCCGGATCAGCCCTTCCACCAGGTCGTCCACGTAGCAGAAGGCGCGGGTCTGCGAGCCTTCGCCGTAGATCGTCACCGGTTCGCCCTGCAACGACTGGACGATGAAGTTGGACACCACGCGCCCGTCATTCGGGTGCATGCGCGGGCCATAGGTGTTGAAGATGCGCGCCACCTTGATGCGCACCTTGTGCTGGCGGTGGTAGTCGAAGAACAGCGTTTCGGCGCAGCGCTTGCCTTCGTCGTAGCAGGCGCGCGGCCCCAGCGGGTTCACGCTGCCGCGGTAATCCTCGGTCTGCGGGTGAACTTCCGGGTCGCCGTAGATCTCGCTGGTGGAGGCCTGCAGCACCTTGGCCTGCACGCGCTTGGCCAGGCCCAGCATGTTGATGGCGCCGCTGATGCTGGTCTTGGTGGTCTGCACCGGGTCGAACTGGTAGTGCACCGGGGAGGCCGGGCAGGCCAGGTTGTAGATCTCATCCACCTCGACATAGAGGGGGAAGGTCACGTCGTGGCGCATCGCCTCGAACTGCGGGTGCGGCAGCAGGTGGGCGATGTTGTCGCGGGTGCCGGTGAAGTAGTTGTCGGCGCACAGCACCGAATGGCCCATGGCCAGCAGCCGTTCGCACAGGTGGGAGCCGATGAAGCCTGCCCCGCCGGTCACCAGGACGCGCTTGCGCGAAATCATATCCATCCCCTTGTCGCATCGCCGGCCACCGCAGGGCGGCCCGGTGGCCGGTCACGTCCGGCCCTGGTGCCGGCCCTGGTGCCGGCCGTGGTGGCAGTCCCACCCCTGAAGGGCGGCAGTTAGCCTATCCGTTCCGCCTGCGCCAGCGCGCCAGGTCGGCTTCCACCATCTCGCCGACCATTTGCTCCAGCGTGATTTCCGGCTGCCAGCCCAGGCGTTCCCGCGCGCGGGAGGCATCGCCCAGCGTCACATCCACATCCACCGGCCGCAGGAAGGCCGGGTCCACACGGACATGTGCTTCAAAGTCCAGCCCCAGGTGGGAAAACGCGATCCGGCAGATGTCGCGGATCGAGGTGGCGCGGCCGGTGGCCACCACATAGTCGTCCGGCTGCGGCTGTTGCAGCATCAGCCACATGGCGCGCACGTAGTCCCGCGCATGGCCGAAGTCCCGCCGGGCGTCCAGGTTGCCCATGGCCAACTCCTGCGCCAACCCCAGCTTGATGCGCACCGCGCCGTCGGTGATCTTGCGCATGACGAAGTCGATGCCGCGCAACGGGCTGTCGTGGTTGAACATGATGCCGTTGCAGGCGAACAGGCCGAAGCTCTCGCGGTAGTTCACCGTCAGGCAATGCGCGAACACCTTGGCGGAGGCGTAGGGGCTGCTGGGGTGGAAGGCGGTCTGCTCATTCTGGTGGCGGTCGCCGGTGCGGCCGAACATCTCGCTGGAACTGGCCTGGAAGTAGCGCACCCTGGGCGCCGCGATGCGCACCGCCTCCAGCATGTTGGCGGTGCCGATGGCGGTCACCTGGGTGGTCAGCAGCGGCTGGTTCCAGGACATGCGCACGAAGGACTGCGCCGCCAGGTTGTACACCTCGTCCGGCTGAACCTCCTGCAACAGGCGGATCAGCGAGGACAGGTCGATGAGGTTGCCGTCCACCAGCTTCACCTGGCCGGTGCAGCCGAGTTGGCGCAGCCGGTCCGCCACCGCCTCCTCGGAGCCATGGCGGTGCATCAGCCCGAAGACCTCGTAGCCCTTTTCCAGCAGCAGGGCGGCCAGATAGGCGCCGTCCTGGCCGGTTACGCCGGTGATCAACGCGCGGGTCATGGCGTTTCGCTCCTGCCAGAAAAGCGGTGGGGGCCACGGGCCTTACGCCCAGGGCGTGGCGCCGCCACCTTGTTCATCATCCACACCGTCGCGGCCGGCCGCAGGGGGCGTGTCACGGTCATGGGCGCAGTGCCCCGCCCCGGGTGTTGCGGCGCAGCCAATGGCCCGGCAGCCGGGCCAGGAAGCGCGCCGGCCAGAACGCATCGGCCCGGCAGCCGGCCGCCAGCAGCCCGGGCAGTTCCGCCAGCCGCAGCGCGCGGCCCAGCACCAGCGCCCGATAGCCCACCGCCCAGGCATGCCAGCGCCGATAGGCGGCATGCGCGGCGCTGCCGGGCGGGCATTCCGCCAGCCGCACCTGCACCAGCGCCAGCAGATGCCGGGAGAGCTTGTCCCGCAGGTCGCCGGCGGCGAAGGTCAGCGACCCGGCATGGCTGCGGTAGCGGTACAGCACCTGCTCCAGCACCACATGCCGCGGCGCCAGCAGCGCCAGCCGCAGCCAGAAGTCCTTGTCCGCCGAAAGCGGGAAGCGGTCGTCGAAGCCGCCCAGGCGTTGCAGCAGGCCGCGCCGGAAGAAGGCGGCGTTCATCACCGTGATGTCGCCGATGACATTGGCCTCGGTCAGCCCCACGGCGCCCTGGCCCACCAGCCGGCGCTGCACCACCTCCCGCCCGTCGATCTCGGCGTAGAACTCGGCGGCGCCGATCACCAGCTCCAGCCTCGGGTCGGCCAGCGCCGTCTCGGCCGTGGCGAAGGCGTCGGGTGGGTAGACGTCGTCGCTGTTCAGCAGCGCCACGATGTCACCCCGGGCCCGCCGCAGCCCCTTGTTCAGGGCGTCGTACAGGTTGCGATCCGGCTCCCGCACCACCACCAGGTGCGGGTAGCGGGCCAGGATCGCGGCGGTGCCATCGGTGGAGCCGCCATCCACCACGATATGCTCGAAGGCGGCATGGCGCTGGGCCAGCACGCTGGCGATGGCGTCCTCGATGGTCGCGGCCCGGTTCAGGCAGGGCGTCACGATGCTGATGCGCGGCGCGGTCATGCGGCCCCCTGGCGCCGGGCGCTGCCCAGCCAGGCGCGCATCCGGCGCACCCCGTCGCCCAGCACCAGGCGTTCCGCCGCCCAGCCCAGCCGTGGCGCCACCCGGTCCAGCGCCGCCACCAGGCCGAGCGCCAGCCGCGCCGGCCGGCTGGCACGATGTTGCGCTGCCCGCGCCTGAGCCGCTGCCGCCTGGGCCGCTTCGTAACCGGCCGCCGCCGTGGCGCCGGCCTGCTGGCGCACCAGTTCCAACCATTGTGCGGCCTCGGCCGGGGCGGGGCCGCATCGGGCCACCACCTCGTCGCAGACATGCACCGCGATGTCCTCGGCCTCGGCCCGCAGCAGCAGCGCGGCCAGGGTGGCGGGGCTTTGCGGCGGCTCGGCGCCGAGCCGCAGCAGCAGCCCGCGGCGCAGCAGCGTGGCCGCCGGGGCGGGCATGGCCGCGGGCGTGACCTCCCCGCGCAGCAGGCGCTGCCAGGCAGCACCGGGCGCGGCGGCGCGGCAGAGTTGTTCGGCGCCATCGGCCTGCCGCAGCAGGTGGTGGCCCAGGATGATCTCGGCCGCGGCCGGCGCCCCGGCCAGCAGGCGGCACAGCGCGTGCGGCCCGCGCAACCGGGCGCCGGCGGGCAGCACCAGCACCCAATCGGCGGCCGAGCCGGCCAAGGCTGTACCGGCGGGCGGCGCCAGCGCGGTGACGGTGCAGCCCTGTTGCTGGGCCAGGTCGGCCAGCGTGGCGGCATCCGCCCCCGGCGCCAGCACGGCGATGGTGCCGGCGCAGGCCGGGCCCGGCGGCAGCGCCACCGCATGGGAAGGCCCGCGGGCGCGCAGGGTGGCGAAGGGGGTGGCGATGAATTCCATCAGCGCAGGCAGGCCGGCTTCCCAGCGCGCCCGGCCCCGCACCACATCCTGCCGCGCCCGCGCGCCCAATTCCCGCGCCCGGCTGAAATCCAGCGGCGCCTGGCTGCCCGGCGGGTAGAGCAGCCCGTTGGTGCCGTGGGAGATCACCTCGTTCATCGTCGGCGCATCCGGCGCCACCACGCAGAGGCCGCCGGCCATGGCTTCCAGGAAGCCCATGCCGATGCCTTCCGCCGGGCGCGGCGCGAAGAACACGTTGGCGGCGGCCAGCGCCGCGGCGAAGGCGCTGCCCTCGGCCGACCATTCGGTGCGGCGCAACGTGCCGACATGCGCCGGCGCCTGCCAGCCGCCCGGCGCGGCATGGCCGGGGTCCGGCGCGTCGTGGATGGTCAGTTCGGCGAAGCGGGTGCCGGCGGTCATGGCGAAGACCTGCTCGGGTGCGATCTGCCGCCGCCGGTACCACAGGAAGCCGCGCAGGCTGGCGAAATCCGCCACCTGGGGCCGCGCCGCCGGGTCCGGGAAGTACTGCACCTGCGCATGCACCGGGGCGTGCCGCATGACCTGCTGCCGCAGCGCCCAGGAAAAGCACAGCACCTTGGCGGCGCTGAACGAAGGCCGCCAGGTGAAGGCGCCGCCGCGGAACATGGCGTCGTACATCGGCACGAAGGTGACGTTGGGGTGCCGGCCGGACAGCAGGATGAACGCCTCATGCAACTGGAAGATGACGATGGCGTCGAAGCGCGCTTCGTCGAAGCCGGCGCAGTGGCGGCGCACCGCCGCGATGTCGGGCTCGGCGTGCCAGGCCGCAACCTCGGCATGGCTGCGCAGCAGGTCCAGCAGGAAGCGGCTGGAGCCGGTGCGCTCATGGAAGGCCAGGCCGAAGAAGGCGATGCGCATTCCGTCAGTATCCGGGCCTGGCCATGCACCGCGCCGCTCAGCGGCGCAGCGTCGCCTGGTCGAGGAACCAGCGATAGGTCCCGGCCAGGCCCTCGGCGAAGCCGATGCGGGACTGCCAGCCCATCTCCGCCAGCCGGGAGACATCCATGCGCTTCAGCATGGTGCCATCGGGCTTCGAGGTGTCCCATTCGATCCGGCCGGCGAAGCCGGTGACGCGGGCAACCTCGGTGGCGAGTTCGGCGATGGTGATGTCCGACCCGGTGCCGATGTTCACATGCTCCTCGGCCGAGAAGCCGCGCAGCAGGAAGGCGCAGGCCTCGGCCAGGTCGTCCACGTGCATGAACTCCCGCCGCGGCTGGCCGCTGCCCCAGCAGGTGACGCTGGCCACCCCTGCCTGCGCCGCCAGGTGGAAGCGTTGCAGCAGGGCGGGGATGACATGGCTGCGTTCGGGGTGGAAATAGTCGCCCGGGCCATACAGGTTGCACGGCATGGCGGAGACGTAGTCGCGGCCATACTGCCGGCGATAGGCCTGGCACAGCTTGATGCCAGCGATCTTGGCCACCGCGTACCACTGGTTGGTCGGCTCCAGCGGGCCGGTCAGCAGGGCCGATTCCGGAATCGGCTGCGGCGCCTCACGCGGGTAGATGCAGGACGAACCGAGGAACAGCAACCGGCCGACATCGGCGCGGTGCGCCGCCTCGATCAGGTTCGCCTCGATCATCAGGTTGTCGTACAGGAACTCGGCCGGCAGCGTGTCATTGGCCAGGATGCCGCCCACCCGCGCCGCGGCCACCACCACGGCGTCCGGCCGGGTGTCGCGCATGAAGGCTTCCACCTCGGCCTGGCGGCGCAGGTCCACCCGGGCGCGGTCGGCGGTGAGCACCTCGCAGCCCTCGGCCTCCAGCCGCCGGGCGCAGGCCGAGCCGACCATGCCGCGATGCCCGGCGACATAGACCCGGGCGCCGCGCAGCCGGAACACTTCCGGCGCGGGGGGCTTGGCGCCGGCTTCAGCCATGGGCGCGCTGCCCGGTGGCGGCAGCCTGGCGCAGCGTGGCGATGTCGCTCGCCACCATCTCCGCCGCCAGTTCCGGCAGGGTGACGGTGTGCGACCAGCCGAGCACGCGCTTGGCCTTGGCGGCGTTGCCGATCAGCAATTCCACCTCGGTCGGGCGGAAATAGGCCGGGTCGATCCGCACCAGGGTGCGGCCGCTGGCCACGTCCACGCCGGTTTCCTCCACGCCGCTGCCGCGCCATTCCAGCTGAATGCCGGCTTCCTTGAAGGCGAGGTCGGCAAAGTGGCGCACGGTGTGGGTTTCGCCGGTGGCCAGCACGTAGTCGTCCGGATTGTCCTGCTGCAGGATCCGCCACATGCCCTCGACGAAGTCCTTGGCATGGCCCCAGTCGCGCCGCGCGTCCAGGTTGCCCAGCCACAGGCAGTCCTGCTGGCCCAGGCTGATGGCGGCGGCGGCGCGGGTGATCTTGCGGGTCACGAAGGTTTCGCCGCGGCGAGGGCTTTCATGGTTGAACAGCACGCCGTTGGAGGCATGCAGCCCGTAGGCCTCACGGTAGTTCACCACGATCCAGTAGGCATAGAGCTTGGCGGCGGCGTAGGGGCTGCGCGGGTAGAACGGCGTGGTCTCGTCCTGCGGCACGGCCTGGACCTTGCCGTACAGCTCGCTGGTGCTGGCCTGGTAGAAGCGGGTGCGCTTTTCCATGCCCAGGATGCGAATGGCCTCCAGCAGGCGCAGCGTGCCGATGCCGTCCGAGTTCGCGGTGTATTCCGGGGTTTCGAACGAAACCGCCACATGGCTCTGGGCGCCGAGGTTGTAGATCTCGTCCGGCTGCACTTCCGCCATGATGCGGATCAGGTTGGTGGCGTCGGTCAGGTCGCCATAGTGCAGGAAGAAGCCGGCGCCCGGCACATGGCGGTCGTGGTAGAGGTGGTCCACCCGGGCGGTGTTGAAGGAGGAGGAGCGGCGCTTGATGCCATGCACCTCATAGCCCTTCGCCAGCAGCAATTCGGCAAGGTAGGAGCCGTCCTGGCCGGTGATGCCCGTGATGACGGCGACCTTGCGTTGTGCTGACATCATAATCCTTCCGTACCCCGAAGGCGCCCGATGGGCTGGCGACGCTCCGGCAGTGTGAGGCGCGGCGAAACGCCGGCCTGTAGCGATGGGGCCGCCCTTCTAGCAGGCAGGTCAGCCGGCTGAAAGGGCGCGGTGCTTCACCTTGCGCGCCAACGTAACCAATGGCCGGGGCAGCCAGGACAACACCCATTGCCGCAGGCTGCGGCCCGGCGGGCGGGCGGGCGGGCGAGCGGGCGGGGCGCCAGGCTGGCTGGCGGCCAGCGCGGCGGCGCGCAGTTCCGCCACCTCCATCCGGGCCGCCAACTGGGCGCGCTGGAACATCTCCAGCCGGCGCTGGACCCATTCCGGGGCGGTGTAGACCGCGGCGCTGTTCTGGATGGCGAAGACCTCCGGCTGGCCCTTGGCCAGGTCCGAGGAGGCGCCCCCCAGGGCGAAGGAGGCGATGACCCGGCTGATCTGGCGCAGCTTCAGGCTCGGGTCGGCCAGCACCTTCAGCCACCAGTCGTAGTCGGCATGGCGGCGCCAGCGCAGGTCGAAGCGGCCGGTCTTCTCGAACACGGCGCGGCGGGCGAAGGTGGCCTGGTGCGGCAGGCAGCCCAGCACCATCTCCTCCAGTGCCTTTTCCGGCGGCGGCGGGTCGTGGCGGGTGGTGCCGCTGGGCTGGCGGACCAGGATGGAGCCGTAGAACACATCCCCGTCCGGCGCCCGGGCGATTTCCGCCATGGCATCGGCGATGGCGCGGGGGTCCGCCAGGAAGTCGTCGGCATTCATGAACAGCACGAAGGCGCCGGTGGCCAGGCCGATGCCCTTGTTCATGGCGTCATAGATGCCGTGGTCGGGTTCGCTGACCAGGGTGGTGATGGCGGCGCGATGCCGGGCCAGCAACGTGGCGGTGCCATCCGTGGAGGCGCCATCGACCACGATGTATTCAATGGCCGGGTAGGTCTGCCCGGCGATGCTGCGGATGCAGGCTTCCAAGGTGGCGGCGGCGTTCCAGCACACCGTTATCACGGAAACAACAGGAAGTTCCTGGGTATCCAGCTTCAAGATACTTGCCTCCGGCGAACTGTTGGCCGTTCGGCGCCCTCGCCAAAGCCGCGTCACTGGCGCGCTTATAAATCCTCCTCCCCCTGGGCCAAGCGGTCTTTTCCGGCTTGTCCGGGTCGCGGCGCCTCGCGGGTGTAACGCGCCCGGCGGCGCCGGCGGTAGGGCCAGGCGACGGCTGCCGGTGAAATATGCGTGATGGCCGGCCATAAAAATGGCTGAGGCGTAACCGTTCGGCTGTTTGCCGGGCCGAACTGGGCTAGTCTGCCGCGCCTAGCCATGCCGGAACATCATGCATCAAGCGACGTTGGAACGCGGCCCCGCCACCATGCCCTTGCCTGAACCCAGGGATGCCGCCTTCCCGTATTCCATCAAAGGCTTGGATGTGAAGCGCCGGCATCGGCCGTGGGCCGGCAGCAGCCCCCGCGGCGCCGCGGCCGGTCCTGCCCGGGCCTCGATTCGGCGCCGGCCCGCCCCAGCCGGATGCCCCTGAACACACCGGCCAGGCGCCTGCCCGGCCCGGCCCGACCCAACCCCCTGCCTGCCGCGGCTGGCTTCAGCGCCAGCATCCGGCAGCCGATGCGGACCAAGACATGATCGCCGACCACCAGACCTCGCGCCCCGCCGCCGCCGAGGCCGATGCCATGCCGGTTCACTTCTTCACCATCGTGCTGAATGGCGAGCCCTTCATCCGCTACCATGAGGAGATGCTGCGCCGGCTGCCCTTCGCCTGGCACTGGCATGTGGTGGAAGGCGTCGCCGCGCTGCGCCACGACACCGCCTGGAGCACCGCGACCGGCGGCAAGGTGACCGACGGCATCCACAACCAAGGCCGCAGCAACGACGGCACCAGCGAATACCTGGACGACCTGGCCAGCCGCTTTCCCGGCCAGGTGACGCTGTACCGCAAGCCGCTGGGCGAGTTCTGGGACGGCAAGCGGGAGATGGTGAACGCGCCGCTGCCCAATATCCAGGAAAGCTGCCTGCTGTGGCAGATGGACGCGGATGAGCTGTGGACCGTGGACCAGGTGGTGGAGATGCGCCGCCGCTTCCTGGAACAACCCTCCCGCCACGCCGCCTACTACTGGTGCTGGTATTTCGTCGGGCCGGACAAGGTCATCAGCACCCGGCACAATTACGCGCAGAACCCGGCGCAGGAATGGCTGCGCACCTGGCGGTTCCAGCCCGGGGACCATTGGGCCGCGCATGAGCCGCCGACGCTGGTGCGGCCGGAACCGGGGGACGAGGCGCCGGTGAACCTGGCCGCGCTGGACCCCTTCACCCACGACGAGACCGAAGCCTTCGGCGCGGTGTTCCAGCACTTCGCCTATGTCACCGAGGCACAGCTGGGCTTCAAGGAAAGCTACTACGGCTACCCCGGCGCCACGGCGCAGTGGCAGCGGCTGCTGCAACACCAGGGTTCGGGCTTCCTGGCGGACAGTTTCGCCTGGGTGACCGACCGCACCATGTTCGACGACGCCGCGGTGTTCCGGGTGCAACCGCTGGCATTGCAGGATGCTGCCACCGGCGCCTGGACCTTCGCCGCCGCCGAGGGCGCCAAGGACCAGGGCCCGGTGCCGGTGCGCCCGCGCTTCGTGGTGGATGGCGTCTACTGGCAATACCTGTCCTCCGGCATTGGCCGGGTGTGGCGGAGCATGCTGGAGGAATGGGTCAAGGCCGGGCTGGCCGACCATTTCGTGGTGCTGGACCGCATCGGCACCGCGCCGCGCATTCCCGGCGTGCACTACCGCACCGTGGCGGCGCATGACTACGGCCGCGGCGCCGAGGACAGCCTGTACCTGGAACGGGTCTGCCGTGAACTCGGCGCCGACCTGTTCATTTCCACCTACTACACCACCCCCACCGCGACCCCGTCCTTCTTCTATGGCTACGACATGATCCCGGAGATGACCGGGGTGGACCTGACCGAGGAGGTTTGGCAGGAAAAGGCCCGCGCCATCCGCCACGCCGCCGGGCATTTGATGATCTCGCACAGTTCGGTGCGGGATCTGGCCCGGCTGTTCCCGCAGGTGGCCGAGCCTGACGTGGCCATTGCCCATTGCGGCCTGGCGCCCTGCTTCAGCCCGGCAAGCGCGGCCGAGGTGGCGGAACTGCGGCGCGAGTTGAAGCTGCCGGAACGCTACGCGCTGATGGTGGGGGACCGCAGCGGCGCCGGTGGCTACAAGAATGGCCAACTGGCGTTCCGGGCGCTGCACCTGGCCGCCGCCCAGGGCCACCAGGTGGCGCTGGTGTGCGTCGGCGGCCTGGCCGATATCGAGCCAGCCTATCGCGCCGCCGCCCCCGGCGTGGAGATGCGCCGGGTGCAGGCGGATGACGCCACGCTGCGCCTGCTGTTCGCCGGGGCCGAGGCGCTGCTGTATCCCTCGCGCTACGAAGGCTTCGGCATGCCGGTGCTGGAGGCGATGGCCTGTGGCTGCCCGGTGGTGACCTGCGCCAATTCCTCGCTGCCCGAGGTTGGCGGCGAGGCGGCGCTGTATGTCAGCCCCGACGACCCGGCCGGGATGGCCGCGGCGATCATGGCCCTGGCCGACCCGGCCCGGCGCGCGGCACGGGTGGAACAGGGCCTGGCCCAGGCCGCCCGCTTCACCACCGCCGCCCAGGCGCGGGACAGCCTGGCGGCGTTCCGTGCCACGCTGGCGGCGCTGGAAGCCGGCACGCGGGCCGGCCCGGGCACCGGCTGGACCGAGATGCGCCGCTACCAGTCCTCGGTGCAGGCCTGGCTGGCGCGCCGCCCGGATCTGGCCAAGGACATGCACAGCGGCGCGGTGGTGGCGGAGGGCCCGGCGGCGCCGCCGCGGCCTTCGGGTGAATTGCTGCGGGCGTTGCAGGAAATCGAGTCGCTGAAGAACAGCCCGTTCTGGCGGCTGCGCGGCCTGATAATCGGCGTGTTGCGGGCCCTGGGCCTGCGATACCGGGACTGAGCCGGCCGGGCCGGGGCAGGGGATGGCCGTAGCCAACCCCTGGACCGGGCGGCCATCTGGCGCTACCTCAACCTGCGACCCCCGGGAGGGACAGGATGATCAACAAGATCGTGCAAACCATGGCGGAAGCCCTGGATGGCATCAAGGATGGCTCCACCGTGCTGATCGGTGGCTTCGGCAGTGTCGGCCAGCCCGACGCGCTGATCGAGGCGCTGATCGAGGTCGGGGCGAAGAACCTGACCATTGCGCTGAACAACGCCGGCAGCGGCCGCGTTGGCGTGGCCAAGCTGATGGACCAGGGCTGCGTGCGGAAGATCATCTGCTCCTTCCCCCGCAGCAGCGACCCGGTGGTGTTCGAGACGCTGTACCGCGAGGGCAAGCTGGAGCTTGAGATCACCCCGCAGGGCACGCTGGCCGAGCGCATCCGCGCCGCCGCCGCCGGCATCCCGGCCTTCTTCACCGCCACCGGTGCCGGCACGCTGCTGGCCCGCGGCAAGGAAAGCCGGGTGATCGACGGCCGGGAATACATCCTGGAGACGGCGCTGAAGGCTGATGTCGCGCTGATCGAGGCGTGGGAGGCCGACCGCTGGGGCAACCTCGTCTACCGGGGCTCGGGCGCCAACTTCAACCCGGTGATGGCCGCCGCCGCCGAGCTGACGGTCTGCCAGGTGCAGCACATCCGCGAACTGGGCAGCCTGCACCCGCACATGATCGGCACCCCCGGCGTGTACGTGAACCGCGTGATCCAGGTGGACCGCGGGCCCGAGTGGACGAAAGAGTGAGAGGAGCACAGCCATGACCCCCTTCACCCGCGACCAGATGGCCCATCGCGCCGCCGACGACATTCCCGAAGGCTGGTGCGTCAACCTGGGCATCGGCATTCCGACCCTGGTGGCCAACCATGTGCCGAACACCCGCGAAGTGGTGTTCCAGTCTGAAAACGGCGTCGTTGGCATGGGCCCGGCGCCGGCCAAGGGCTCCGAGGACCTGTGGAACATCAATGCCGGCAAGCAGCTGATCACGCTGGTGCCGGGCGCCAGCTTCGTCGGCCATGCCGACAGCTTCGCGATGATCCGTGGCGGCCATATCGACCTGTGCGTGCTGGGCGGCTTCGAGGTTGCCGAGAATGGCGACCTGGCGAACTGGGCCACCGGCGAGAACGACACCGCCCCCGCCGTGGGCGGCGCCATGGACCTGGCGGCCGGGGCCAAGCGGCTCTGGGTCATCATGGACCACACCACCAAGGACGGCCGGCCGAAGCTGCTGGAGAAGTGCGTCTACCCGCTGACCGGGCTGAAGTGCGTCACCCGCGTCTATACCAACCTGGCGACCATCGACGTGGTGGCGGGCCAGGGCTTCGTGGTGCGGGACATGGCGCCGGGCCTGAGCTTCGAGGCTCTGCAGGCCAAGACCGCGGCCAAGCTGCACCAACCGCACTGAGGCAATGGCGGCCGAGGGGGCCCCTTGGGGCGTCCCGAGGCTGCCGCCCCTCGCGCCGGACCGTGACCCTGCCGCGAGAGGCATTGCCCACGGCCGCGGCGGTTGATCCTTCGCGTGATGCAGGCCGTTCGGCGTTTCCATCCCTGGCGATCAGTCTCTAGGCTGGGTTCCACCAAGGTGGAGCCCAGCATGACCAGCACCCCGGACCGGCCAGCGCCTGAGATGCCAGCGCCTCAGATGAAGGCCGCCTTTGACCATCCGGCGGCCAGGATCGCCCTGACCCAGCCGGATGGCGTGACCGGCTGGCAGGGTCGCCTGCTGCACATCCATGTCTGCCCCGCCGCTGCCGCCGCCATGGTGGAACTGCCCGAAGCCCGCTGCGTCGCCGGCCGGGGCGTGGAGGGCGACCGCTATTTCCTTGGCACCGGCAGCTATTCCGCCAAGCCGGAAGTGCGCGAGATCACCCTGATCGAGCAGGAGGCGCTGGACGCACTGGCCCGCAACGACCCACCGTTGCAGGGCGGGCCGGTGCTGCTGCCGCCGCATCTGCATCGCCGCAACCTGACTGTGCGCGGCGTGCCGCTGAACCACCTGGTGGGCCGCCGCTTCCAGGTCGGGGAAGTCATCCTGCGCGGCGGGCGGCTGAACTTCCCGTGCAAATACCTGGAGAAGCTGCTGGACATGCCGGTGTTCCTGCCGCTGTACAATCGTTCCGGCCTGAACTGCAGTATCGAGCGTGGCGGCGTCATTCGCCCCGGCGACGCGGTGCTGCCGCTGTAGCGGCTTGCCTAACCGCGGGATTGGGCTAATTCCGCGGCATGATCGCGGGGCCAGGCCCCGGCCAAGGGAGAACGCCCGATGAGCGCAGCGCTGGACGACAGCGACCGCCAGGAATCCATCCGGATGATCCGGGACAGTGCCGCCGCGGTGGCACCTGTTGGCGGCGACACCAAGCGCATCCGCGCGCTGCGGCAGACCCTGCCGGGGTTCGATGCGGCGGTGTGGCAGCAGATGGGCGAGTTGGGCTGGATCGGCCTGCGCGTGCCGGAAGCCGCTGGCGGTGCCGGCCTGGGCGTGGCCGAACTGGGTGCGCTGGCCGAGGAACTCGGGGCCGCGCTGGCGCCGGAGCCGCTGGTCGCCGCCGGCATTTCCGCCGCGCTGCTGGCCGCGGCCGGGGCGCAGCCGGAACTGACGGCGCTGCTGGCCGGCACCAGCCTGGTGCTGACCGCCTGGCAGGAAAAGGCCGACACGCTGGAGGTGCCCGGCACCGCCGATGGCCAGCGGGTGTTCATCCCGGCCGCCGCCGGCGCCGATGCCTTCCTGCTGCCGGTGCGCGAGGGGGCGAAGCTGGCGCTGTACTGGCAGCCTGCCGCCGGCGCTGCCCTGCGCACCGAATACACCTATGACGGCGGCCACTACGGCACCCTGCAGCCGGCCCCGGCGCGCAAGCTGGCCGATGATGTCGGCGCCGTGCTGGAACAGGCGCTGGACGACGCCGCGCTGGTCACCTGCTTCACTCTGCTGGGCGGGGCGGAACGCGCCTTCGCGATGACGCTGGACTACCTGAAGACCCGGATGCAGTTCGGCAGGATCATCGGCACCTTCCAGGCGCTGCAGCACCGCGCGGCCGACCTGAAGATGCAACTGGCGCTGCTGCGCGCCAGCGTGGAAGCCGCCGCCGCCACGGTGGATGCCGGCGCCAGTGGCGACGCGCGCCGCGCCGCCATTTCCCGCGCCAAGGTGCGCGCGGCCGAGGCTTCGATGCTCATCACCCGGCAATGCGTGCAGCTTTCCGGCGGCATCGGCTACACCGACCAGTATGACGTGGGCCTGTACCTGCGGAAGGCCATGGTGCTGTCCAACCAGTTCGGCAGCGCCAACCTGCATCGCCGCCGATTTGTCGCCACCGCGCCGGAGACCGAGGAATGACCGGGACCGTTGACCGCAGCGCCGCAGGGCGCGAAGGGCTGAATCGGCCCGCAGACGCAACCCCCCGCCTCATCGTCGACCAGCAGGGCGCCGTGCTGGTCCTCACCATGGACCACCCGACGCGCCGCAACGCCTTCGCCATGCCGATCCGGCTGGCGATGATCGAGGCGCTGGACCAGGCGCAGCGCGACAAATCCGTCCGTGCCGTGGTGCTGGCCGGCCAGGGCGCGCATTTCTCCGCCGGCGGCGACATCTCCGGCATGGAGGTGCATGGCGCGCTGGATGGCCGCGAGCGCATGCGGCTGTCGCACCAGGTGGTGCGGCTGATGGTGCTGGGCAGCCTGCCGATCGTGGCCGCGGTGGAAGGCTATTGCGTCGGCGCCGGGCTGTCGCTGGCCTGCGCCTGCGACACCATCGTGGCCGCCGAGGATGCCGAACTGGGCGCCGGCTTCGGCCGCATTGGCCTGATGGCCGACATGGGCCTGCCGCACACCCTGCCGCGCCGGATCGGCGAGGCCAAGGCGCGGCAGATGCTGCTGTACCACAACCGGGTGAAGGCGCCGGAAGCCGAGCGCATCGGCCTGGTGGACCACCTGACGCCGAAGGGCGGCGCGCTGGCGCTGGCGATGGAAAAGGCGCGCTTCCTGGCCGAGCAGGCCCCGGCGCCGATGGCGCTGACCAAGCAATTGCTGGGCGAGGGCTTCGACCGCGCGCTGGAGGAGGAACGCCACTTCCAGGCCACGCTGTTCCTCACCGCCGATTTCGCCGAAGGCCGCGCCGCCTTCCTGGGCAAGCGCCAACCCGTGTTTACCGGCAAGTAGAGGGGGCAACTGACATGGACGCCATCCGCATTCCCGCCCCGGCCGAACTCGACGGGCTGGACGACGAGCATTTCCGCCAGGTGGTCCGCGCCTTCCTGGCGCAGAACTACCCGGAAGACCTGCGCAACCCGCCCAAGCGCCTGCACTGGCATGAGAACAAGCCCTGGTACTTCAAGCTGGCCGCAGCCGGCTGGCTCTGCCCCGGCTGGCCGAAGGAACATGGCGGGCTTGGCCTGTCGCCCAGCAAGCTCATCATCCTGACCGAGGAATATGAGCGCTACGGCGTGGCCCGCACCAACGACCATGGCATCGTCATGCTCGGCCCGCTGGTCATCAAGTACGGCACCGAGGCGCAGAAGCAGCAATTCCTGCCGAAGATCCTCACCGGCGAGCACATCTGGTGCCAGGGTTATTCCGAACCGAATGCCGGCAGCGACCTGGCGGCGCTGCGGACCGAGGCGGTGCTGGACGGCGACCACTATGTGGTGAACGGCCAGAAGATCTGGACCACGCTGGCGATGGACGCCAACTGGATTTTCCTGCTGGTCCGCACCGACAAGAACGCCAAGAAGCAGGAAGGCATTTCCTTCCTGCTGGTGGACATGAATACGCCCGGCATCACCGTGCGGCCGATCATCAACCTGGAATACCACGACGAGTTCTGCGAGACCTTCTTCGACAACGTCCGCGTGCCGAAGGAAAACCTGGTGGGCACCCTGAACAAGGGGTGGGACATGGCCAAGGCGCTGCTGTCCTTCGAGCGCATCTTCCTCGGCTCGCCGCGGCAGTCCGGCTATGCGCTGTCCCGCCTGAAGCTGCTGGCCGAACGCATGGGCGTGTTCGAGGACGCCACCTTCCAGGAAAGCTATGCCCGGCTGCGGCTGGAACTGGAGGACCTGAAGGCGCTGTACGAGACCTTCGTCGCCAAGCTGAAGCGCGGCGAGTCGCTCGGCCCCGATGTCTCCATGCTGAAGGTCATCCAGACCGAGCTGTTCCAGCGCATCACCGACACCATGCTGGAGATTGCCGGGGAAAACGCCGGCCTGCTGGAGCCGATGGAAGGCAACCGCAACCTGAACGCCACCGGCCAGTTCATCCAGGCCCGGCCGGCGACGATCTATGGCGGCTCGAACGAGATCCAGCGCAACATCCTCAGCAAGAACGTGCTGGGGATGCCCGGTTAGGCAGCGCCACCTGCCCGCGGTGGAAACATCGCGGGGTTCCGGCGCCACAAAGCCGTAGCGGCGTGCGTTGACCCCGCCGCCGTGCCGAGGAACCATGCGGCCCGCGAACCATATGGCAGGCCGTTAGATGACCGAACTCTGGCAACTTTCCGCGACCGACCTGGCTGCCCTGGTGCGGGCCCGCAAGGTCTCCGCCACCGAGGCCACGCAGGCCGCGCTGGGCCGGCTGGCGGCGGTGAACCCGCGGATCAACGCGGTGATCGCGGAAATGCCGGAACAGGCGCTGGCCGCCGCCGCGGCGGTGGATGCCGCCCTGGCCCGGGGCGACGAAGACCCCTTCCCGCTGGCCGGGGTGCCGGTGACCGTGAAGGTGAATGCCGACATGGCGGGCTGGGCCACCACCAATGGCCTGCGCATTCAGCAGGACCAGGTGGCGCAGCAGGACAACCCGGTTGTCAGCAACCTGAAGAAGGCCGGCGCCATCGTCATCGGCCGCACCAATACGCCGGCCTTCAGCCTGCGCTGGTTCACCCGCAACGGCCTGCACGGCGCCACGCTGAACCCGCGCGACCCCAGCATCACCCCCGGCGGTTCCTCCGGCGGTGCGGCGGCGGCCACGGTGGCCGGCATCGGCGCCATCGGCCATGGCACGGATATCGGCGGCTCGGTGCGCTACCCGGCCTATGCCTGCGGCATCCACGGTATCCGGCCGACGCTGGGGCGGATTCCGGCGTGGAATTCCTCTGGCCCGGAA
>CANBXZ010000013.1 GCA_947373495.1 Acetobacteraceae bacterium | reverse complement strand
GGCCGGGCCTTGCCGGTGCTGGACGCGCACGCGCTGGCCCCGCACATACTGGCAGCCTGAGGCTTGCGGGCGTCGCCACGCGGGTTACCCTTGCGGTCAATCATCAAGGGGAAATGGCCATGCGCTTCGGCGTCTTCGACCATCTGGACCGCGGGCCGGGCACGCTGCGCGAGGATTTCGAACATCGGCTGATGCTGGCCGAGCTGTATGACGTGCATGGCTTCCACGCTTACCACCAGGCGGAACACCACAGCACGCCGCTGGGCGCCGCCTCCTCCCCCAGCGTGTTCCTGGCGGCGCTGGCGCAGCGCACCAAGCGGCTGCGCTTCGGCCCGCTGGTGTACACCCTGCCGCTGTACCACCCGCTGCGGCTGTTCGAGGAAATCTGCATGCTGGACCACATGTCCGGCGGCCGGCTGGAGGTTGGCGTCGGCCGTGGCATCTCGCCGCATGAGGTGCGGTTCTATGGCCTGGATCCGGCCACGGTGCAGGCGCAGTACATCGAGGCGCTGGGGCTGATCCTGAAGGCGCTGGCCAGCGAGGGCCAGGAACTGACCCATCACGGCGCGTTCTACCACTTCGACGCCGTGCCGATCACGGTGGGGCCGGTGCAGGCGCCGCATCCGCCGCTGTGGTACGGCATCGCCCGGCCGGATGGCGTGCCCTGGTGCGCGGAAAACCGCGTCAACGCCGTGGGCAACCTGCCGGCACCGGCGATGCGTGCGGTGGCGGACCGCTACCGGGCCGAATGGGCGGCGCTGGGCCGCAGCGAGGCGACGCTGCCCTTCCTCGGCACCAGCCGCCACATGGTGGTGGCCGCCACCGACGCCGAAGCCCTGGCGCTGGCACGCCGCGCCTACCTGAAATGGATCGAGAGCTTCATGTACCTGTGGAAGCTGCGCGGCGGCATTCCGCCCAATGCCAACTTCCCCCCTACCTGGGACGACATGGCGGCGCGCGGCCAGGCCTTCTGCGGTTCCCCCGCCACCATGCGGGACCTGCTGGCGCAGGATATTCCGGCCAGCGGCATCAACTACCTGCTGTGCCGCTTCGCCTTCGGCGACATGCTGCCGGCGGAGAGCCGGAACTCCGTGGAGCTGTTCGTGCGCGAGGTGATGCCCGCCTTCGCCCGGCCCGCGCAGGTGGCGGCATGATGCGCGCGCTGTTCGCCCTGCTGCTGCTGGCCGCCCCCGCCCTGGCGCAGCCGGTGCTGCCCGACCGGCCGATCCGCATGATCATGACCGGCGCGGCCGGTGGCGGCACCGATGCGCCGTCCCGCCTGGTGGCGGGGCTGATGTCCGAGGCGCTGGGCCGCACCGTGGTGGTGGAGCCGATGCCCTCCGGCGGCGGCGTGGTGGCGGTGACCACGGTGGCACGGGCGCGGCCGGATGGCATGACCATCCTCTCCGCCACCTCGGCCATCATCACCCTGCCGCATATCGAGCCGGAAACCCCCTATCGCGCCACGCGCGACCTGGTGGGGCTGAGCCAGTTGAACGCCGGCGGCAACATCCTCATGGTCAATCCGGCGCTGGTGCCGGCGACGTCCCTGGCCGAGTTCGTGGACTGGGCGAAGCGCCAGCCGGATGAGGTGCCGGTGGGCAATTACGGCCACGGCTCCTCCAGCCATCTGTTCGCCGCGGCCCTGGGCCTGCAGGCCGGGCTGCGGCTGACGCATGTGCCCATTCGCAACGGGCTGCTGACCAACCTGCTGGGTGGGCATGTGTGCTGCGTGATGATCGACACCTCCTCGGCGTCCTCGCAACTGCACACCGGCAACCTGCGGATATTGGCCACCAGCGGGCCGGGCCGGCTGGCGGCGCTGCCGCAGGTGCCGAGCTTCCAGGAACTGGGCTATCGCAACTTCAACCCGCTGATCTGGCAGGGCTTCTTCGCCCCTGCCGGTACCCCGCCGGAACTGGTGGAGTTGCTGGGCCGCGCGATCCACGAGGGGATGAGGAAGCCGGAGGCGCAGCAGCGCATCCGCGACTGGGGCTTCGAGCCGGTGGGCAGCCTGCCGCGCGAGTTCAACGCCCGGCTGGCCGAGGAAGACCGCATCTGGGGCGAGGTGGCCGCGGCCACCGGGATTCGCGCGGCGCGGTAGGGGAACGGCGCTGAGCCATGCTCGCCGCCCCGGTGGGCGGGAGCATGGCCCAGGCGCGCTTATTCCACGATGGAGGCGTGGGCGAGGTTGGAGAGCACCTCCATGCGCCCATTGTGCCAGTCGCCTTCCTGGCGGCAGTTGCTGAAGAAGGCGAAGGACAGGCCGCTGTCCGGGTCGGCCCAGCAATAGCTGGAACCAACGCCGCCATGGCCGAAGGTGGTCGGGTGGGCCAGGCTGCCCAGGCCGCGGGTCACGTCCTGCTCGCCGCGGGAATGCGGGCCCAGGCCGCGGTTCATGGCGAAGCCCATGTAGCTGTCCAGCCGGTCGCCGGTGAAGTTGCGGGTGACGTATTCCATCATCCGCGGGCTCACCAGCCGCACGCCGTTCAGCTCACCGCCATTGCCCAGCGCCTGGTAGAAGGTGGCCATGGCGCGGGCGGTGCCGTAGCCACCACCACCGGGCACGCCGGCCAGCTTGAAGGCGGTGCTGGCTTCCGCCGTGCGCGGCGCCACCTTGCCCGGGCCGGCGGGGTCGTAGATGGCGGCGCAGCGGTGCTGCTCGGCTTCCGGGGTGCCGACATACAGCTCCTCCCCCAGGCCCAGCGGCAGGATGATGCGCTCGCGGATCACGTCGCGGAAATCCCGCCCGGTGACTTCGTTGATGATGGCGGCGCAGACCCAATGCGCGGCGGTGGGGTGGTACTGCACCTTGGAACCGGGGGTCCATTCCAGGGTGAAGTTGCACACCTGGCGGCGCAGTTCCGCCGGGTCGCCCCAGACCTTGGCGTTGGGCATGGAAGCCGGGAAGCCACCCTGGTGCGACAGCAGCTGGATCAGCGTGATGTCGCCCTTGCCATGGGCCTCGAAGCCCGGCAGCAGGCTGGCCACCGTGTCGGTGAAGCGCAGCAGGCCGTCTTCCACCAACTGCCAGATGGCGCAGGTGGTGACGACCTTGGTGTTGGAATACATCAGGAACATGCTGCGGTCGTCGGCGGCGCGGCCGGCTTCCACATCGGCCATGCCGAAGCTGCGGTACAGCGCAATCTCGCCATGCCGCGCGATGGCCAGTTGCGCGCCCGGGTGATAGCCGGCGGCGATGTGCTTCTCGATCGTGGCGCACAGCGTCGCCAGCGGCTTGGGGTCGAGGCCGAGGGCTTCGGGGCTGGATTCAGGCAACATGGCGTGTTTCCTCCAATTCCCGCAGCGCGGGCATGATTTCCTGGGCAAAGAGCGTGGCGCTGCGCAGCGCCTGGGCTGGCGGGATATCGCCAAAGGCGAAGCGGCTGACCACGTAGTTCACGCTGGTCTCGCGCGCCTGGCGCAGCAGCGCGTCGCGCACCGTGGCCACGCTGCCGGCGAAGCCGGTGCCGGCCTCCACCATCTCGGCGTAGTCTTCCGGGGTGCGGGCGTATTGCGGCATGCTGCCATGCTTCTTCCACAGCACGTAGAAGCTTTCATGGTAGCGCCGCCAGCCGATGCGCGCCGTCTCCAGCGCCTCGGCATCGGTCTCGCCGATCACCACCGCGCGCGACAGGCCAATGCAGGGCAGGGTGGCGGCTTGCTTGCCGGCGGCGGCCCATTCCGCCTTGTAGCGCGCGGCAATCTCCGCCACGCGGCCCACCGGGCCGTTGCAGACGATGTTGACCGCGTTCTGCGCCGGCCACACCGCGGCATCGGCGGCGGAGACGCCGTACCACAGCGGCGGATGCGGCCGCTGCACCGGCGCCAGCACCATCGGCACGCCGTTGTAGGTGTAGAACCGGCCTTCGAAGTTCACCTCCGGCCGGCTGAGGGCCTGCAGCAGTACCTCCAGCGCCTCGCGGTACATCGGCACCGCCACGGCGGGGTCCACGCCATGGTGGCGCAGCTCATGCGGCACCGCGCCACGGCCGATGCCGAGTTCGAACCGGCCGCCGGACATCTGGTCCAGCATGCAGATCTCTTCCGCCAATTGCAGCGGGTGACGCAGCGGCAGGATGTAGACCAGCGGCCCGAAGCGGAGCTGCTTCGTGCGCTGCGCCACAGCCGACAGGAACACGCCGGTGGAAGGCGTGAAGCTCAGTGGCGTCGCGTGGTGTTCGCTCAGGTGGTAGGTGGTGAAGCCCAGGCGGTCATAGGCTTCGCACAATTGCAGCCGCGCTTCGTAGTGTTCGGCGAAGGGCAGGATCCCCGCGTCGTTCTGGTCGAAAATGCCGAACTTCATCAGGCTTGCTCCAGATACGGCGCCAGCAAGGCGGCGGTGGCAGCGGTGATCTCGGGCGGCGAGGCGCCCGCGGCGCGCAGCCGGTTGCGGTTCTGCGCCGCGGCTTCCAGGTGCTGTTCCCATTCCGGGCCGAAGCGGCGTTCCAGCCATTGCCGCAACAGGCGCGCTACGGCGGGGCTCTTGCCCTCGGTGGAGATGGCCAGCACCAGGTTGCCGCGCCGCACCGTGGCCAGCGCATAGGCGTCGCACAGATGCGGCACGTCTTCCGCATTGCACAGCACCCGGTGGGCGCGGCCCAGCGCCACCAGGCGTTCATTCTCGGCGTCGGGCAGCCCGGCCAGGAACAGCACCCGGGCGGCCACCACCTCGGCATCGGTCGGCCAGCGCGGCACCAGCAACGCGCCGGCCGCCGCCTGCATCGCCGCCGAGGGTTCGGCGGCGAAGACCGTCAGCTTCGCGGCGCCGGAAGCCCGCAGCAGGTCCAGCCGCTTCAGCGCCGCCGGGCCATCGCCCACCAGCAGAACCGGCCAGTCGCCAAGCTCCAGCGCCAGCGGCAGCATGCTATTCGGCCGCGTGCCGCTGGGCGTGGGCCAGCAGCGGCACCGCGCCCGGCAGCGCGTCGCTGTGCCACAGCGCGTGCAGCAGCGCGGCGGAAGCGGCGGCACCGATGACCGGCACCGTCAGCTCGGCGAATTTGTCGCCCAGCTCGGCATCGGTCAGCGGCGCGTCGGGGTCGCCCTTGCGGGTCGGCGCGTAGTGGTACAGCTCGCGCCCGTCCTGCAGCGTGATCCACACCTTGGCGGCGCGCTGGCCGGGGTAGGCATTGGCCAGGTCCGGGTCCATCGAGACCGTCACCTTCGGCATCTGCGCCCGGATGCGCGGGTTGTTCAGGTTGGCCGGCTCGAACGCCGCCACCCGCACGCCGCCCAGCACCAGCATGGCGCCCACGGTGTACTGCGCCGAGAAGCGCGCTTCCTGTTCGCTGTTCACCGTCGGCCGGTCGCAGACATCCTTGGTGGCGCTGTAGCCGCCGATATGCACCTTGGCCACGTCATCGGCGCTGAAGCCGTGCGCCAGCTGCAATTCGCGTACGCCGTCGAGGCCGGCGAAGATGTGGCCGCAGCAGCCGTGGTTCTTGAACGTCATCTCGGTGATGCAGACGCGGTCGAGGTTGGCCAGCGCCTTGTCCCACTTGCCGGTGTCCTCGCTGGTGGCGGCGGCGAAGCCGACCGGGCCGTGCAGCACGTCCAGCGCGCCGGTCACGCCGGCCGCGCCGGCAATGCCCGCCAGCGCGCCGGCATCGGCGGCGTGGCCGGGATGCAGCGGCTTGGACATGCCATCGCTGCGGAACGCCTGTTGCAGCCCGCCGGCGAAGGTGGCGGCGGTGGCGATGGCATGCGCCATCCTCGTCGCATCCGCGCCCAGCAGCAGCGCCACCGCGGCGGCGGCGCCGAAGGTGCCCACCGTGCCGGTGGTGTGCCAGTACTTGTAGTGTGAAGGCTGCACCGCCATGCCGATGCGGCAGCTCACCTCATAGCCGGCGACGATGGCGCGCAGCAGGTCTTCCAGCGAAGACCCCTGCTGCTGCGCGCAGGCCAGCGCCGCGCCGATCACCGGGCAACCCGGATGATAGCCGGCGTCCCGGAAGATGTCGTCGAACTCCACCGTGTGGCTGGCGGTGGCGTTCAGCAGCGCGGCGTAGCGGGTGCCGCCGGTATGGCCATCCACGTAGTTGATGGCGCGGCCGGCACCGCGTTCCGCCGCCATCGCGGCCGAGAGCAGCGTGGCGGGCGGATGCAGGCAGCCGGGCAGCAGCGCGGCGAACCAGTCGATCAGCGCGCGGCGGGCATGGTGCGCCACATGTGGCGTCAGTTCCCGGGTGCGCCAGGAAGCACCGTGCGCGGCCAGGGCGAGGAGCGGGTTTTCGGTCATGGACTGACTGCTACGCGTTGCCGCGCAGCACCTCCTGATTGATCACCACATCGGGGTCGAGGCGATTTTCGAACAGCTGGATGATGCTTTCCGCGCAGCTCATCGCCATGCGGTACAGGCCCTGTTCGGTGGCGGCGGCGCTGTGCGGCGTCATCACCACGTTGGGTGCCTTCAGCAGCGGGTTGGCCGGGTTCATCGGTTCTTCCCAGAACACGTCCAGGCCCGCCGCCTTCAGGTGGCCGCTGGTCAGCGCGCCGGCCAGCGCCGCCTCGTCCACCAGCGTGCCGCGGGCGGTGTTGATGTAGGTGGCGCCCGGCTTCATCGTGGCGAAGAACTCGCCATTCACCATGCCGCGCGTCTTGTCGTTGCTGGGCAGGTGGGTGGTCACCACATCGGCCTCGGCCAGGCCCTCGGCCAGCACCTTGGCCGGGATGAAGCCGGCGCCCTTGATGGTGTTCTGCGGAATGTACGGGTCGTGCACCAGCACGCGCATGCCGAAGGCCTGGCACAGCCGCGCCACGCGGCCACCGATGCGCCCGAAGCCCACCACCAGCACGGTCTTGCCGCCCAGGTCGAAGGTGGCCGGCACCGGCGGCGTGGACCATTCGCCCTGCTTGGTCTTGCGGTCGTACTCGAAGGTGCCGCGGGCGATGTTCAGCATCAGCATCATCGCGTGTTCGGCGACGCTGGCGGCGTTGGCGTCCGGCGTCACGGTCAGCGGAATGCCGCGCGCGGTCAACGCCGGCACGTCCACCGCGTCATACCCCACGCCGTGGCGGGCGCAGATGCGCAGCTTGTGCGCATGCGCCAGGAAGGCGGCATTGATCGGGGTGGCGCGAACGATGATCGCCTCGGCATGCGGGATGCTGGCGGCGATGGTGGCCTCGTTCACCGGGTCCAGCACCTCCACCGTATGGCCCTTGCTGCGCAGCAGGGCCTGGGCTTCGGCGTTGACGGGGCGCAGGCAGACAACATGGGCCATGGTTATGTCCTAATCGGCCGTCGCACCCGAAAGCCGGACGATTTCCGTCCATTTCGGGATTTCGGCGTGGATGAAGGTGGCGAATTGGTCGGGGTTGCTGCCCACCGGCTCGCTGCCCTGCTCGGCCAGCTTGGCCTTCAGGGCATCGGTGCGCAGCACGGCGGCGGTCTCAAGGGCCAGGCGTTGCAGCGCGGCGGCCGGGGTGCCGGCCGGGGCCATCAGCCCGCTCCACAACGCAATCTCGAAGCCCGGCATGGTCTCGGCGATGGTCGGCACTTCCGGGAACAGCGGCGAGCGGTTGCGCGTGGTCACGCCCAGCGGGCGCAGCGTGCCGGCGCGGATCTGCGGCAGCACCTCCACCAGCGGCGACATGATGAAGTCGATCTTGCCGGAGACGAGGTCGGTATTGGCCGGGGCGCCGCCCCGATAGGGCACGTGGATCATGTTCAGCCCGGCCCGCTGGGCCAGCAGGGCGCCGGCCATGTGCTGGCTGGTGCCGATGCCGGCGCTGCCATAGGTCACCTCGCCCGGCCGCGCCTTCACCCGCTCGATCAACTCCGCGATCGTGCGCGCCGGCATGCTGGGGCCGACCACCAGCATGTTCGGCACGAAGGCCACCTGGCTGATCGGCGCGAAGTCCCGCACCGGGTCGAATGGCAGGCTGCGGTACAGCGCCTTGTTGGCGCCGATGATGCCGCTGGTGGCCATGAACAGGGTGTAGCCGTCCGGCGTGGCGCGGGCCACCGCCTCGGCGGCGATGTTGCCGCCGGCGCCGGGACGGTTCTCGATCACCATCGGCTGGCCCAGGCGGTCGCTCAGCGCCTGCGCCAGCAGCCGGGCGGTGATGTCCGTGCTGCCGCCGGCGGCGAAGGGCACCACCAGCTTGATGGGCTTGTCGGGTGCCCAGGCGGGTTGCGCGCCCGCAGGTTGCGCCCCCGCCCGTTGAGCCCCGGCGAGGGGCGCCGCGGCCAGCGTGGCGAGCAATGTGCGTCTTTGCATCGTTTCCTCCCGGTACTGGCCGCCTTCGGGCGCTATTGCAGGTGCGCTTGCGGCCCCATGATGGCTTCGCGCATCCTGGCTTGCAGAATGCTGGCTTCGCGTGGCGGCAGCACCAGCGGCTGGCTGGTCTCGTCGATCTTCACCTGGGCGAAGATCGGCCCGTTGCCGGCATGGATGTCGGCGCGCAGTTGCAGCACCTCGGCGGCGGTGCGGACCAGGCGGCTGTCGGCGATGCCGGCGCCCTTGGCCATCATCACCAGGTCCACGCCGTGCTTGGTGTGGGTCTCCTGCATGCCGGTCTCGCCATAGTGCTCGTTGTCCAGCACGACGATGGAGAGGTTGCGCGGGCGCTGCACCGCCACGGTGGCCAGGCTGCCGACGCCCATCAGCATCTCGCCATCGCCGGTGATGACCACCACCTTGCGTTCCGGCTGCGCCAGCGCCAGGCCCAGGCCCATCACGGCCGCGGCGCCCATGCCGCCCCACAGCGGCAGGTTCAGCGGGCTGTCGCCGGCCGCGGTGATGTCCCAGGCCGGGGCGCCCAGGCCGCCGATGGCCAGCATGCCGTCGCGGTTTTCCAGCAGCGCCTGCACCACGTCCCGGCGCATCAGCTTGCCGGTTTCGCCCACGCCAATCTGTACGGTCATGGCGCTTATCTCCCGAAGGTCTTGGCGCCCAGCAGGCGCTGGCCGAGCAGCGTCGCGGTCGGGCGATAGGTGTTGTAGGCCAGGCGCAGGGTGGCGTTGACCGTCTCGGCCACGTCTTCCGGTTTGTCGGCGCGCTTCACCAGCGTGCCCATGGCTTCCAGGCAGGCCTGGGTCGCGTTGCCCATCGGCACCTGGAACGGGTTGAACTCGCCGAAGTCACCGCGCATCGTCACCAGGATCGGGCAGGGCGTGCGGTGGGCGATGGCCACGCTCAACATGTTGATGATGTTGCCGACGCCCGAGGACTGCATCAGCAGCACCGACTTCTCGCCACCCAGCCAGGCGCCGAAGGCCAGGCCGACGCCTTCCTCCTCGGTGGTCAGGCTGACCACCTTCATGTCGTTGTCGGCCAGGCAGCGCTTGATGAGGCGGGAATGCCCGGCATCCGGCACCAGGCCCACCTGGCGCACATTGTGCTGCTTCAGCAGGTCATAAATCTGGTCGGGCCAGTCGGCGGCGGCCGAGGGCGCCGATTCAAGCTGTTCGCGTTGCATGAGATCCTCTTGGGCGTTGGCCGGGAACATCCCCCGGCCGGGCCGCGCTGACAAGGGTGAGGGCGCTGGGGGCGCTGGCGCGCTGGCGCGCTGGCAAGGTGGCGCCCAAGGCGGCAGACTGCCCGCCATGGGCTTCGCACATGCGGTGGGCAGCACCCGCCATACCTTCGCCGACCTGAAGACCCTGCTGGCGCGGGCCACGCCGCTGCGCTCGGGGGACCAGTTGGCCGGGCTGGCGGCGGCCAGCGCGGCGGAACGGGTGGCGGCCCAATGCGCCCTGGCCGACCTGCCGCTGCGGCACTTCCTCACCGAAACGGTGGTGCCGTATGAGGCCGACGAGGTTACCCGGCTGATCGTGGACCGGCATGACCGCCGGGCCTTCGCCCCCATCGCCCACCTGACCGTGGGCGGCCTGCGGGACTGGCTGTTGGCCGAGGCCGATACCGCCAGCCTGGCGGCGCTGCGCCCCGGCCTGACGCCGGAGATGGTGGCCGCGGTCAGCAAGCTCTGCCGGTTGCAGGACCTGATCGCGGTGGCGGCGAAGTGCCAGGTGACCACGCGCTTCCGCAACACGCTGGGGCTGCCCGGCACCCTCAGCACCCGGCTGCAACCGAACGACCCGGTGGACGACCCGCGCGGCGTGGCCGCCGCCATCCTGGATGGCCTGCTGCTGGGGGCCGGGGATGCGGTGATCGGCGTGAACCCGGCCACCGACAGCGTGGACGCCACCTGCCGCCTGCTGGACCTGCTGGACGGCGTGATCCAGCGCTACGAGATCCCGACCCAAAGCTGCGTGCTGGCGCATGTCACCACCAGCCTGCTGGCGATGCGGCGCGGCGCACCGCTGGACCTGGTGTTCCAGAGCATCGGCGGCACCGAGGCCACCAACACCAGCTTCGGCGTCTCCCTGGCCCTGCTGCGGGAAGCGCAGCAGGCGGCGCTGGCGCTGAAGCGCGGCGAGAACGTGATGTACTTCGAAACCGGCCAGGGCAGCGCGCTGAGCGCGGCGGCGCATCATGGCGTGGACCAGCAGACGCTGGAGGCGCGGGCCTATGCCGTGGCGCGGGAATTCCAGCCGCTGCTGGTCAACAGCGTGGTCGGCTTCATCGGCCCGGAATACCTGTACGACGGCAAGCAGATCACCCGCGCCGGGCTGGAGGACCATTTCTGCGGCAAGTTGCTCGGCCTGCCGATGGGGGTGGACGTGTGCTACACCAACCACGCGGAAGCCGACCAGGACGACATGGACGCGCTGATGACGCTGCTGGGCGTGGCCGGCGTAACCTACATCATGGGCGTGCCCGGGGCGGATGACGTGATGCTGGCCTACCAGAGCACCAGCTTCCACGACGGCCTGTACCTGCGTGCCGCGCTGGGCAAGCGCCCGGCGCCGGAATTCGAAAGCTGGCTGGACCGCATGGGGCTGGACGCAGCCAGCCGCGCCGGCGTGCTGCCGCTGGCGCCCCGGCTGGCGGGGCTGGCATGACCGCGCCGCCCGCCCGCTGGTTGGACCTGCGCCGCCACACCACCGCCCGTGTGGCGCTGGGGCGGGTGGGCAATGGCCTGCCCACGGCGGCGCACCTGGCGTTCCAACAGGCCCATGCCGGTGCGCGGGACGCGGTGTGGTCGGCGCTGAACCTGGAGCAACTGGCGGCGGACTGCGCGCCCTTGGGCCTGCCGGTTCACCAGGTGGCCAGCCAGGCGGCGGACCGCCGGCAATATTTGCTGCGGCCCGACCTGGGCCGCCGGCTGCGGCAGGCGGATCGCCAGCGCCTGGCCCGCTCCCCCACGCCGGGCGCCTTCCTGCTGGTGGTGGCGGATGGGCTCTGCGCCGCCGGTGTGCAGGCCGGGGCGCCGGCCTTGCTGGCCGAACTGGTGCCGCTGCTGCGGGCGCAGCGCATGGCGCCGGGGCCCATCGTGCTGGCGGAACAGGCCCGGGTGGCGTTGGGCGACGAGATCGGCGAGGCGATGCAGGCCGCCATGGTGGCGGTGTTGATCGGCGAGCGCCCCGGCCTGAGCGCCACCGACAGCATCGGCATCTACCTGACCTGGGGGCCGCGCCCGGGCCGCAGCGACGCCGAGCGCAACTGCATTTCCAACATCCGCCCGGCCGGGCTTTCGCCCCGCGCCGCCGCGGCGAAGCTGGCCTGGCTGATGCGCGCCGCCGAGGGCCTGGGCGCCACCGGCGTGGCCCTGAAGGATGCGGCGCCGATGGGGCTGCTGCCATGACCCTGGTGCCGGTGACGCGCAGCATCCAACTGGATGAGAAGGAACTGCACGAGGACTTCCTGCGCAGCAGCGGGCCGGGCGGGCAGAACGTCAACAAGGTGGAAACCGCGGTGCAACTGCGCTTCGACGTGCAGAACAGCCCGAGCCTGCCGGAAGGGGTGCGCGAGCGGCTGCTGAAGCTGGGCGGGCATCGGCTGACCCAGGACGGCGTGCTGGTCATCACCGCCCAGCAGCACCGCACGCGGGAACGCAACCGCGACGACGCGTTGGAACGCCTGCTGGAGTTGATCCGCGAGGCGGCCAAGCCGCCGCCGCCGAAGCGCCGGCCCACCAAGCCGACGCTGGGCAGCAAGGTGCGCCGGCTGGATGGCAAGGCCAAGCGCGGCGATATCAAGAAGGGCCGGGGCCGACCGAGCTTCGACTGAAGCCGCGGGCCGCCCCTGGGCCACCCTTGGGCCGTCCCCGGGCCGCTCAATCCACGATGAACAGCTTCACGCCCGTGCTGGTGAAGCTGCGGTGCGGGGCGTCGCCGAAGTCGCTGACCTGGTAGCTCATGCCCGGGGTCAGGGTGAATTTGCGGCCGTCCTTCAACTCGCTGACCAACTCGCCCTCCAGCACGTACAGCACATGGCCGCGGTCGCACCAATGGTCGGCCAGGTAGCCGGGGGAGTACTCCACCTGGCGCACCCGCAGGTCGCCGTTGGTCTGGGTACGCCACAGCGCCTCCCCGGTTTCGCCGGGGTGGCGGGTTTGCGGCACCGTGGCCCAGTCGGTCACGGTGAAGGCCAGCGGCGGGATCTTCACAGCAGCTGGCCCCCGTCCACGATGATGGTCTGGCCGGTGACCCAGCGCGCCGCCGGGCTGGCCAGGAACAGCACCACGTCGGCCACTTCCTCGGGCGTGCCCAGGCGGCCGAAGGGAATGCTTTCCAGGATGCTGTTGTACAGCGCCGGCGCCTGGGTCCTGCGCTGTTCCCAACTGCCGCCGGGGAATTCGATGGAACCCGGCGCCACCGCGTTCACCCGGATGCCCTTGGGCGCGTGCATGGCGGCCTGGCTGTTGGTGTAGTTGATCAGCAGCGCCTTCACCGCGGCATAGGCCGGGGTGCGCACCGAGGGCCGGTAGCCGCTGATGCTGCTGACATTGACGATGCTGCCCCTGGAGGCTTCCAGGTGCGGCATGGCGGCGCGGCTGGCGCGGACCGTGGCCATCACGTCCACCGAAAGCGCGGCGTTCCAGCCTTCCTCGGTGTCGGTCATGCCGAAGCCGGAGGCGTTGTTGACCAGCACGTCGATCCCGCCCAGCGCGGCCGCGGCGGCGGCGACATAGCCCAGCACCGCCTCGGCATCGCCCAGGTCGCAGGCAGCCGCGTGGGTCTGCTGGCCCAGCGCGGCCAATTCGGCGCGGGTGGCCTCCAGCGGCCCCGGGCTGCGGGCGCAGATGGAAACCGCCGCGCCCGCCTGGGCGAAGCCGAGCGCCACGCTGCGGCCAATGCCACGGCTGCCGCCGCACACCACAACCCTCTTGCCGCTGAAATCGAACATCCGTCCCATCCTTCCGAAGCGGCCGGCAGGCTGGCGAAGCGGCGCCGTGCCGGCAAGCCCGGAAGCGCAGCCGCCGCCCGCCGGTGGATATATGGTAAGGGGCCGTAATGTTCCTTGTGCCATAGGGGTTTGCACGTATAAGGCGAGTAGGTTAGGGCGAATGCTACTCTCAGATTGTTGTACTTTGTGTCGCCGGGCGCGACAATCGCCGCAGACGAGATTATATTAACGGTTCATTGCAACCCCTGCGCGCGCCACCCCTGGGCGTGAGGCAGGCAAGGAGATGTCGGATGGCGCATTCCCCCCGCGGTTGGCGGCGCCTATGTGCTGGCCTGGTGGTGCTGGCCGGACTGATTCTGCCGGCCCTGGCGGCCCAGGCCAATTCCCTGCGCGAACTGGGCTTCCCCGAGGGCTTCGTGCTGCGCGGCCCGCGCGCCGAGGTGGAAGCGTTCTTCCCGCTGCCGAGCAACCCGAGCCGTACCGAACTGGTGCTGGACCTGCAGCCCTCGCCGATGCTGGACGCCTATTCCTCCATCGTCGTCTACATTGGTGAATCGCCGCTGGTGGCGCTGCCGCTGAAGGATGGCGCGCGGATCGAGCGCATTCCGGTGCCGCCGGCGCTGGCCCGGGGCGAGTTCCTGCAGGTGCGGCTGGTGGCCGACCAGGCGCTGCGGCGCGACGACCTCTGCTTCGATAACGACAGCCCCGGCGTCTACACCCGCATCAGCGCCGACAGCCGGCTGGAAACCGCGGCCGAAGGCACCGAGGGCGTGGGCACGGTATGGCGCCGGCTGGCCGGGCGGGTGCCGATGGCGCTGCCGGTGCCGCCCAGCCTGCAGGACCTGGAAGCCGCGGTTACCCTGGCGACCGCGCTGTACAGCCGCGGCGCCGAGCCGGTGATGGTCGGCCCGACCGACCCGACCGCGCTGATCCGCATCGGCCGGGCCAATACGCCGCTGACGCTGGAGCAGGTGGCCGGTGCCGCCGCCGGCACCTGGCGGCTGCGCGTGGCCGATACCGCCGCCGCCCGTGCCCTGGTTTCCGCCGCGCCGATGATGCGCACGCTGGAAAGCGTGGTGGCGCGGGGCGAGCCGGGTTCGGTGGCGGTGGCGGCTTCGGCCGAAAGCGTCGCCTTTTCCGAGATCGGGGTGCGGCCGCAGCAGGTGGCCATCTACAGCATGGGCACGCTGACCTTCGAACTGCCGTTCGACCGGCTGCCCCCCGGCCGGCATCCGGTGGCGCTGCAATTGTTCGGCCGTGGCCCGGCCACGCCGCTGGACGAAGCCCTGGCGATCTCGCTTTCGGTCGGTGGCCGGCTGCTGTGGAGCAACACCTATCGCGGCGTGGTGGAACTGGATGGCGTGCAGGTGGCACTGCCGGCCGACCTGTTGCGCCACCGCATGACCGTGACGCTGCGGCTGGCCCGCCTGGGCTCGCGCCGCGCCTGTGGCTCGGATGATGCGCTGCCCTTCCAGTTGCGGGACACCAGCCGGGTACTGCTGGCGGATGGCTATGCCGGTTCCAGCGATTTCGGCGGGTTCGCGGTGAATGGCGAACGCCCGGCGCTGGTGCGGGTGGACGTGCCGCCAAGCGACGCGGTGGCGGCGGTGCCGCTGCTGGGCCGGCTGTTGAACGGCGCCGCGGCCCGGCCGCAGGCCATTGAGGTGGCGGGCGGTGCCTCGCTCAGCCGGCCGTTCATCCTGCTGTCCCGCGCCGCGCCGGCCGAGATCGGCGGTGCCGGCCTGCTGCGGCCGGACCTGGGCCGCGTGGTGCTGGACGACCAGCGCAACGGCGCCCGGGTGGAAGTGGCGCCCGCCAGCGGCATGACGCTGGTGCAACTGGTGGCCGCGGGCTCGGTGCCCGGGCTGTGGGTCAGCCCTGGTTCGGAAGCCAGCCTGCGCGACCCGGCCGGGCTGACGCTGGGCAATGTGGCGGTGTTCGACGGCCAGCTGCGCCCGGTGGTGTTCGACACCCGCCGGCCGAGCGTGGCGGTGGAGGAAGCCCGCTTCACCGCCGAGGCCACCTTGCTCGACCGTTGGCGCAATGAGCTGTTCCTCCTCGCCTGGGTGCTGATCATCCTGCTGGCGGTGGTGGCGGTGGTGCGGCTGCGCCGGCGGCGCGGCTAGCATGCTGAATGGCCCGCCGCGCGAGGATGAAACCCTCGCGCACCTGATGCTGGCGCAGCGGCTGGACACCGCCGCGCTGACGCGGGCCCGTGCCCAGGCCCGTGCCTGGGGCATGACCATTCACGAAACCCTGGTGGCGGATGGTGCCATCAGCGCGCGGGACTGGGCGCAGGCGGTGGCGGCGGTGAGCAACCTGCCGCTGGCCGACCTGCAGGCCATGCCCGCCGACGCCGCCCTGCTGGACCACGCCGAGCGTGACTTCTACCTGGCGCAGAGCGTCATCCCCTGGCAGCGCCGGCCGGATGGCACCGTGGTGCTGGCGGCGGTGCGGCCGATGGAGCCGGCGGTGCTGGCCTGGGCGGCCCAGCGCTTCCCCGGCGTTCCCATCGCCTGGGCGGTGACCGCCAAGTTCGACATCCTGTGGACCCTGCAATTGGTGTTCGACCATCTGGCCGACCTGGCGGCGCGGGAAGCCCTGTACCTGCGCACGCCGGAGCTTTCGGCCAAGCAGGTCTTCACCCCGAGGCAGGTGATCTTCGCCGCGGTGGTCGCTTCGCTGCTGCTGTTCGGGCTGTGGATCGCGCCGGTCGGCACGCTCATCGCCGGCTCGGCGCTGGTGACGGTGTTCTACCTGCTCAGCTTCGCCTTCCGCTTCCTGCTCACCTGGGTGGGGGCGCGGCACGACGTGGGCATCGCCGTGCACGACCATGAGATCGAGGCGCTGAAGTCCGAGGAGTTGCCGACCTATACCGTGCTGGTGCCGATGTACCGGGAGAAGGAGGTGCTGCCGATCCTGGTGCACTCCATTCGCCGGCTGGACTACCCGCGCGCCAAGCTGGACGTGAAGCTGGTGCTGGAGGCGGATGACGAGGAGACGATCGAGGCCGCCAAGGCGCTGCACGCCGAGGGCATCTTCGAGATCATCCGGGTGCCGAAGAGCCACCCGAAGACCAAGCCCAAGGCCTGCAACTACGCGCTGCACTTCGCCCGCGGCGAGCTGTGCGTGGTGTTCGACGCCGAGGACATGCCCGAACCCGACCAGCTGAAGAAGGCTGTCGCGTTGTTCAAGCGCAGTGGGCCGGAAGTGGCGTGCGTGCAGGCGCGGCTGAACTACTTCAACCGGCGGGAAAACTTCCTCACCCGCATGTTCACGTTGGAATACTCCAACTGGTTCGACTACCTGCTGCCGGGCCTGCACGTGCTGCGGGTGCCGATTCCGCTGGGCGGCACCTCCAACCATTTCCGCACCGACGTGCTGCGGGATCTCGGCGCCTGGGACCCCTACAACGTCACCGAGGACGCCGACCTGGGCGTGCGGCTGACCCAGGCGGGGTATGAGGTGGCGGTGGTGAACTCCACCACCTTCGAGGAAGCCAATGGCGTGCTGCCGAGCTGGATCAACCAGCGCAGCCGCTGGATCAAGGGCTACATGCAGACCTGGCTGGTGCATATGCGCCGGCCGATCCGGCTGTATCGGCGGCTGGGCTTCGTCGGCTTCTGGGGCTTCCAGTTCTTCGTCGGCTTCCCGGTGCTGACCGCCATGCTGAACCCGCTGCTGTGGGCCACCACCGCGGCGGCGCTGATCTGGGGTTCGGCGGCGGTGGACCGCTTCTTCCCCTCGCCCATCATCTACCTGGCGATGTTCAACCTGGTGGTGGGCAATGCCATGTATGTCTACCTGACCATGGTGGCGGCGGCCAAGCGCGGCTGGTTCATGCTGATGCCCTGGGCGCTGCTGGCGCCGGTGTACTGGGTGCTGCACTCGGTGGCGGCGTACAAGGCGTTCTGGCAGTTGCTGCTGCGCCCGCATTATTGGGAAAAGACCCAGCACGGCACCTCCTCCGCCACGCAGGAAGCCCTGGCCGCCATCGCCCAGCCGAGCGGCGCGCGATGAGCGCGGGCACGGTTTCCGCCGAATACACCGACCGCCAGGACGGCCATGCGGTGGGCGGCGCCCTGGTGATGGTGGCGGGCACGGTCTGGTATGCCTTCATCGCTGACCTGCTGTTCGTTTCCGGCCACCTGAACCAGGTGCTGGAACGGGTCTGGCTGGTTTCGGAAGACCCGGCGGCGGTGGCGGGGCAATGGCTGGCGGCCATGCTGCTTTCCCTCACCCGGCAGGTGCCGGATGCCGGGCCGCAGACCCTGGTGATGCTGACGGTGCTGGCCGGCGGCTTCACCCTGGGCGCGTTCTATTGGCGGCTGCGGCGGGTGCATTGGGGGCTGCTGGAAGCCCTGGCCGCCACCGCGCTGCTGGCGCTGCACCCGGCCACCCTGATGCTGGCCACCACCGGCCAGACCCTGCTGCTGGCGGTGCTGCTGGTGGGCGTGGTGGCCCTGGCGCTGGACCGCGCCTCCACCATCGGCGATGCGCAATCGCTGATGGCGCTGGGCCTGGCGCTGGCCGCGCTGGTGCTGACGGCGCCGGACGCGCTGTACATCGCGCTGCCGATCCTGGCGCTGCTGCCGTTCTGCCTGCGCGATGTGCGCGACAGTGGCAGCGCCACGGCGTTGTTCCTGCTGACGATGTTCCCGGCACTGATCGCGGTGGGCGGCATCCTGCTTGCCGCCGCCACCTTCGGCGAGGCGCCGACCTATGCGATCAACCGCTGGGTGGCACCGATGCATGGCGTGATCGAGGCGGCGAATACCCCCTGGCTGGTGCGGCATGGCGGGCAGTTCTTCGTGCCCTTCCTGGAATTGCTGCCGCTTTGCGCCGTGGCCATGCCGCCGGCCCTGCTGCCGCTGCTGTCCCTGCTGGTGCGGCCGGAGGAGCGGGAGCGCCCGGTGACCGCGCTGCTGGCGCTGCTGGGCGGGCCGATCTCCGGTGCCGGGGCGACCTTGTTCTGGCACACCGCCGGCCCGCTGCCGGCCATTGCCACCGGCATGGCGGCGGTGGTGGCCTGGAGTTCGAGCCGCCGCCTGCAACCGGCCGAACGCCTGCTGTGGCTGCTGTGGCTGGCCATTGGCGTCGTCCTGTGCTGGACCACGGTATGGGTCTGGGACGATCCGGACCGCCTGGCCTGGCGCCACGCCCTGCTGCATCGGCCGTGAGCCGCGGTGGTCCGGCATTTGCTGGGCCTGGGGATGCAACGAGGCTGGTGATGATGGCGCTTTCCTGGTTTCGCGTGGTTGCCCTGCTGCTGGGGGCTGGGTTGGCGATGCCGGCCCGGGCGTTTCCAGACCGGCCGGTGACCATGGTGGTGCCCTATGCCGCCGGTGGTTCGGCCGATGTCCTGGCCCGCGTCATCGGCCCGGAGATGGCCGCGGTACTGGGCCAGCCGGTGGTGATCGAGCTGCGGCCCGGTGCTGGCGGCAATGTCGGCGCCGCGCATGTCGCCAGTTCGGCCCGGGCGGATGGCCATACCTTCCTGCTCGGCTCGGTTTCCCTGGCCACCGGCCCGGCGATTTCGACCCTGACCTTCAACCCGTTGCAGGACCTGGTGGCGCTGGGTGGCATCGGCGCGGTGCCGAGCCTGCTGGTGGTCTCGCCGCAATCGCCGTTCCGCAGCCTGGCCGATGTGCTGGCGGCGGCGCGGGCGCGGCCGGGCACGGTGAGCTACGGCTCCTCGGGCCTGGCCACCGGCAGCCACCTGGCGGGCGAGTTGCTGGCCGCCTCGGCCGGGGTTGAGTTTCTGCATGTGCCCTACCGGGGTTCCGGCGCGGTCTACCCGGACCTGATCGCCCAGCGCATCAGCATGCTGCTGGACGGCATGGGTTCGGCGATCGGGCAGGTGCAGTCCGGTGCGGTGCGGGCCATCGGCATCACGTCCAGCCAGCGCTCGGTGATCGTGCCCGAGGTGGCGACGCTGGCCGAGCAGGGCGTGGCTGGCTACGAATTCAGCATCTGGCTCGGCTTCTTCGCCCGCAGCGGCACGCCGCCGGAGGCGCTGGCGCGGCTGGAAGCGGCGCATCGCCACGCCATGCGCGCGCCCCTGGTGCAGGAAAGGCTGCGGCAGGCGGCGGCGGAACCGATTCCGGAGGACGCCGCCGGCTTCGGCCGCTACTTCCGCGCCAATGCCGCCTTGTGGGCGGATCTGGTGGCGCGCGGCCAGTTGAAGCGGCTGGACTGAGGCTGGCGGCTCAGGGCAGCCCGTTGCGGATGTGCTGGCGGAACGCCGGGCGCTCGGACAGTCTTTCGTAATAGGCGGCCAGCGCCGGCAAGGGCTGGCGCGCAACCTGGCGCATGCTGAACCAGCGATGCACCACGAAGCCGGCGGGAATATCGGCCAGGGTGAACGCCGCCCCGGCCAGGAAGGGCCCGCCACGCGCCAGCGCCGCCTCCAGCACCGCCATCTTGGCCGCGTATTCGGCGCGGCCCTGGCTGACGAACCAGGGGTTGTCCCAGGGGTGCAGCCCCAACTCGCCGCCCAGGTAGGCGGCGCGCATCGGCTGGGTCATTTCATAGGCAACCCAGTCCATCCATTGCTCCACCTGGGCGCGGGCCAGGGCGGCGCTGGGGTACAGCGCCCCCGCCCCCTGGCGCGTGGCCAGGTAGCGCAGGATCACATGGCTCTCGCGGATGGCATGGGGGCCGTCCAGCAGCACCGGCACGGTGCCCAGCGGGTTCAGCGCCAGGAATTCCGGCACCGCGGTGCTGCGGAAGTCGCGGCCCCAATCCTCCTGTTCGAAGGGCAGGTCCAACTCCGCCAGCAGCCACAGCACCTTGCGCACATTGAAGGCGTTGTGCCGGCCCAGCAGCTTCAGCATGGCGCGGCTCAGACCGGCCGGTCGCCCTTCACCGTCACCCGGTTGCCGTAGCGGCGGTTGGGCCAGTAGTCCCACATCGCCCGGTGCTGCACGCAGCGGTTATCCCAGAAGGCGATGCTGTTGGTCTGCCAGCGGAAGCGGCACTGGAACAGCGGGTTGGCCGCGTGTTCGTACAGGTAGGCCAGGATGCCGGCGCTTTCGTCGGCCGGAATATCCATGATCCGGCGGGTGAAGCCCTTGTTGACGAACAGCGCCTTCTTGCCGGTGACCGGATGGGTGCGCACCACCGGGTGCAGCGCGCGGGGATAGCTCTTCTTGTCCTGCACGCCGAAGTTGGCATAGGTGCCGCGGTAGTTGTCCTCGCCGTCGTGCAGCGCCTTCAGCCCTTCCAGATAGGCCTTCATCCGGTCGCTCAGCGCGTCGTAGGCGGCGTACATGTTGGCGAAGATGGTGTCGCCGCCGCGCGGCGGGCATTCCTTGATGTAGAGGATGCTGCCCAGCGGCGGTTCCTCGTCGCAGGAGACATCGCTGTGCCAGCCTTCGCCATTGGCGCGCGGGCTGTCCTTGTCGGCGGTGATGATCATCAGTTCCGGGTGGCCGGGTTCATGCGGCGCCGCCGGGTGCAGGTGCAGCGGGCCGAAGTGGCGGCCGAACTCCAGGTGCTGTTCCTGGGTCAGGTGCTGGTCGCGGAAGAAGATCACGCCGTTCTCGGCCAGGGCGCGGTGGATCTCGTCCATCTGCCGGTTGGTCGGCTTGGCCAGGTCGACGCCGCCGATCTCCGCCCCGATGATCGGCGTGAGCTTGTCGATCGTGATCGTCTCGAAGGGGGCGCCATCCTCCGCCAGGTGGCGGATGCGCGGGCCGTTGTGGCGATGGTGGATGCTGTCTGACATGGCGGCTGGGTTCCTCCGTTCAGCAAAGGCTAACCGTGGCGGAAGGCGCTGGCAATCCTGCAAGGCAAAATGCTACAGGATTGTCGACAATTTAAGGTGCCCGATGCCTCAGGCCGCGACCATGCCCTTGCCGGACAGCGCCGGGCGGGACTTTCCCGCCATGCTCGCGGCGTTGCGCGCCAGCATCCTGTCCGGTGAAACCCCGCCCGGGGCGCCGTTGCGTGAACAGGCGTTGGCGGAACGCTTCGGGGTTTCCCGCGCCCGGCTGCGCGAAGCCCTGGCGGCGCTGGAACAGGCCGGGTTGGTGGAACGGGTGGCCAATCGCGGCGCGGTGGTGCGGCGCAGCTCGGCGGTGGAGTTGCTGCACGTGTTCACGGTGCGGGAGGCGTTGGAAGGTCTCAGCGCCCGGTTGGCGACGGAAAACGCCGCCCCGGCGGCCTGGCAGGACCTGGTGGAGCTGTTCGGCCCGCCCACCGCGGCGCTGGTGGTGGCGGGCGATGTGGCCGGCTACCTGCGCCACCTGGAAACCCTGCGCCGGCGCACGCTGGAGGCTGCCGCCAACCCGGTGCTGGCGGCCAGCCTGCAACCGCTGCTGGACCGCACCAGCCCGGTGATGCGCCGCCTGCTGTTGGCGACGGACCGGCTGCAACGCGCCTTGGACGAACACCGCGCCGTGCTGGCGGCGATGCGTGCCGGCGACGCCGAGGCGGCCGAGCGGCTGAAGCGCGCCCAGGTGCGCAGCGCCCGAGCGGATTTCGAGCGCTACAGCAGCTTCATCCTGTAGCGCGAATGCCGGTGGGGCTGCGTCACGGAACGGCGGGGTAGCCCGCTGCCGCAAATGCGCCAGCTATTCCAGCCGCATGCCGGCCTGGCGGATGATGCGGCCCCAACTTTCGATTTCCTGCGCGGTGAAGGCCTGGAAGGCGGCCGGCGTGGCTGGGGTGGCCCGCGCCCCGCCCATCTGGTCCAGCCGGGCGCGCACCTCGGGCAGGTCGTAGGCGCGGACGATGTCGGCCTGGATCTTGGCCACCACCTCGGCCGGGGTGGCCTTGGGGGCATAGATGCCGGACCAGGTGGTGAAGGCGAAGCCGGGCAACCCGGCCTCGGCGCCGGTGGGGATCTGTGGCAGGGAATGGAAGCGTTCCGTGTCGGTGATGGCCAGCGGCACCACCTCGCCCCGGTCCACCAGCGGCTTGGCGCCCACCACATCCACCGCCATGAAGCTGATGCGGCCCGAAAGCAGGTCCGGGAAGCCGGCCTGGTTGCCGCGATAGCCCACATGGGTCACCTGCACCCCGGCCAGCATGCGCAGCAGTTCGGAAGCGACGCGGGAGGGGACGCTGCCCTCGCCGAAATTATGCTGGCCGGGTTCCGCCTTCAGCCGGGCGATCAGCGCGGCCAGGGTTGGCGTGCCCAGGGCGCGGCTGGCCATCACCACGAAGGGCGAACTGCCGAAGCGGGTGACCGCGGCGAAATCCCGCAGCGGGTCGTAGGGCAGGCGGTCGTACAGCGCCGGGTTGGCGGCATGGGTCATGGCGGAGGTGGCCAGCAGCGTCAGGCCATCCGGCCGGGCGCGGGCCACCATCTCGCAGGCCAGCACGCCGTTGCCGCCGCCGCGGTTGTCCACCACCACCGGGCGATTCCAGAACTGCGCCAGGCGTTCGGCGAAGACCCGCGCGGTGAGATCAACGGAGGAGCCGGCGGGCAGCGAGGTGACGATGGTCACCCGGTCCCCGGGCCAAGCGGCCAGGGGGCCTTGGGCGTGGGCCAGGCGGGGGGCGGCCAGCAGGGCCGCCAGGGCGGGCAGGTCGCGACGACGGGGCAAGCTTTCCTCCTGCGTTTTTCCGCAGGCTAGAGCCTGATCGCCTGGGGTGTAATCACCGAAAGGCGTGAATCACGCGACAAATCGACCGCCTGGGCGTTGCCCGCGCCGCTGGCCGCTGGCCGCGGGGAGCGTCAGCCCGCCGCGCAGGCGGCCGGCTGCGTCTTCACCAGCGCCAGGGCGTCCAGCAGGCTGTCGATCTGGAACGGCTTGTGCAGCAGCGCCAACGGTGGGCGAGCCTGGTTGCGCAGTTGCAGGGCTTCGCCTGGCGACAGGAAGCCGGTCATCACCACCACCGGCAGGTCGGGGTGGGTCAGCCGCAGCCGCTGGATCAGTTCCAGCCCACTGAGGCGCGGCATGGCCAGGTCCGTCAGCAGCACATCGAACGCGTGGTGGGCAGTCAGGGCCAGGGCGGCGGCGCCATCCGGCGCCAGGGTCACCGCATGCCCTTCGCTGCTCAGGACGTCCTCGATCACCATGGCGGCGAGCGGCTCATCCTCGGCAACCAGCACCCTGAGGGTATTCACGAACGTCGACACTCCACACTTCCCCTTGGCCCCGTTGCTCCCGGCGCAAGGAGCCGTGGGTGCCTGGGCGGAGCAATAGCCCTCCTGGTCGAACCCGCGACATCAAGCTTCAGGGAGCAGGAGCGCAATGCAACCAGTGCGTGCATTTTGGTCTTTGGTTGTGCCCACACCCAGAATGAACATTCTGCTGTAACCGTCATAAGAAAATGATACCGGAAGTGGTGGAACTCTTCTGGAGTTCCTGATACCGTTAGATAGTTAAGCTTTGCGAAACAACCATAGGATGTATCGGATGAGCGCCGCCCCCCTTGCTCCCAAGCGTTCCAGCGGCGCAATGCCCGACCAGCAGGCGGGCAGCATTGCCCTGCTGCTGCTGCGATTCACCCTGATGGGCTGTGCGGCCGCGCTGGTCGCCACCCTGGTCAGCATCGTCTGGAAGGCCGTCCTCTGATCGCCTGAGCCGGGCGGCCCGGCTTCAGGGCCGGGCCGGCACGGCCGAAGCCTCGGCGCCCCAATCCGCCACCGCGCGCAGGCAGGCCAGCGCGGAGGCCGCCACCGAAGCGGTGGCCCGCGCGTGCCGCCGCGCCCGCCAGCCCTGCGCTGCCAGGGCCGGGCGGTCGGCCAGCAGGCCGCCCAGGCATGCCGCCAGGCGGGCCTCCGGGTCGCTTCCCGCGGTGGCCGCGAAGGGCAGCTTGTACACCACCTCATCCGGCCATTCGGCCGCCGGGCCGTCGTCGAACACCAGGGCCGGCAGCCCCATGCCCAGCGCCCGGGTCAGCGTGCCGGAGGTTTCGCCGCCCACCGGAAACCGCAGGTTCACCAGCAGGTCCGCGGCGCGGGCCTGGGTGAAGAAGGCGTCTTCCTCCAGGTAGCCGGTGATCCGCACCACCTCGCCGAGCCCCAGCGCGGCGATCAGCGCCGGCAATTCCAGCGCCCCATCCGCCTCCCCAGCGATCACGTAGCGGAAGTCCAGCCCCGCCGCGTGCAGCCGCGCCAGGGCCCGCAGCACCAGCGGCAGTTGCTTCGGCCGGGTGGCGAAGCCGAGCGAGAGCAGCACCGGCAGCCCGGCCGGCAGGTCCAGCCGGCGGCGCGCCTCGGCCTGGCTCAACCCGTCAAAGCCCAGCACCCGGGGCGAGACATGATGCGCCATGGCCCGCACCCGCGCCGGCCGGGTGCCGCGCAGCCGGGTGGCGGCATGCGCGCTGTGCACCAGCACGCCGAGCGAGGCATCCACCACCGCCTGGTGCAGCGGCATGCGGTAGCGCTGCGCGTCCGAGAAGACCCCGGCCTGGCGCAGCCGGGCCAGGCGCAGCCCGGCCGGGCCGTGGCAGTACTGCATCACCGCCTCGTAGCCCGCCGGGTCGTCCGCCCCCAGCGTCAGTTCCTCCACCAGGTGGTGCAGCACCGGGTCGTGCAGCACCAGCACGCCGGGGCGGCGCAGGCAGGCGCGATAGACGAAGCCGTGGTCGGCGTTGTTGCCCAGCTGGTACAGGTGCGGCAGCGCGCGCAGCCAGCCGGCGGCCAGGTAGCCGGCCTGGCAGGTCACCATCGCGCCGGGCAGGTCGACGATATCCGCCGCGGTCTCCACCACCACCACCACGCGGCGATGCCGGCCCAGCGCGGCGGCCAACTCGGCGGTGTAGGCGGCAATGCCGGAACGCCGCGGTGGCAGCGGCGAGAACACCACCAACTCGCGGTCCAGCAGGCTCACGGGGGCGGCGAGGGCAGCCGGGCCTCGATCTGCCGCAGCCGGTCTTCCAGCCGGGCCTCCAACTGGCCGAGTCGGTCGCTGACAAGGCTGTCGATCAGCCGCGCCAGGCCCAGCGCCAACTCCGCCAGCGGCGTCTCCGGCGCGGCCGGGGCGGGGGTGCCGTTGGCCAGCGCCGCGCGCATTTCGCGCCGCACCGCGTTGATCTCGGACCGCAGCGCCGCTTCCTGCGCCTCGGCCAACTCGCGCTGCAACGCCGCCACCTCGGCGCCGCCGACGCCGGAAAGCAGTGCCACCGCGTCGCGCAGCCGGGCGATGTCGCTGCCCAGTACCTCGGTGCGCACCTCCAGCATGGTGTCGCGGGCGCGGTTGGGGTCGCCGGGCAGCGGGGCCTCGCCGATGGTGACCAGCGCGCCGGCGCGGCGGGCTTCCTCGGAGCCGGCCATTTCCCGCACCGCATCCACCCGGCGTTCCGGCCGGTTGGCGACCTGGTCGAGGAAGTGGCGATAGCCGGCTTCGTCCGGCCAGCGGCGCAGCACCGCCAGGTACAGGTTCACGACGAAGGCATGGTCGTCGCCATGCAGCAGGTCGGTGGCGTCCAGGCGGCGCTTCGGGGCGGTCATGCGCGGTTTTCCTGGGGTTGCAGGGGGCGGTGGCGGGCTGGCTTCAGGGCTGGGCCGGCGGCGGCACGCCCAGGCTGGTGTACAGCTTCGCCAGCCGTGCGGCGTAGCGTTCCGGGCTGAACAGCGCGGCGCGCTGCGGCCCGGCGGCGGCCAATCGGGCGCGCAACTCGGGGCTGCGGTCCACCGCCTGGATCGCCTGCACCAGTTGGGCGATGTCGTAGGGGTCCACGGTCAGCGCGGCCTCGCCCACCACCTCGGGCAGCGAGGAGGTGTTGGAGGTGATGACCGGCGCCCCCAGCAGCATGGCTTCCAGCGCCGGCAGGCCGAAGCCTTCGTACAGGCTGGGGAACAGCACGGCGCGGGCGCCGCGGATCAGGTTCACCAGCAGCCGGAACGGCGCGTAGTCCAGCAGGATGATCTTGCGCCGGGTCCGCAGCACCGAGCCATCCTGCACCAGGGTGCGGATATGGTCGTCGAACAGCAGGCGCAGTTCCTGGTCGCTCTGCCAGGCCTTCTTGCCCACGATCACCAGCGGCGCCTCCACGCCCGAGGCGAGGTAGGCCTGGATCATGCGGCCGACATTCTTCTTCGGCTCGATGGCGCCGAAGAACAGGAAGTAATTGCCCGGCTCCAGCCCGAAGCTGCCACGCACCTCGGCCTGCGCCATCTCCAGCGGCAGGTCGCGGAACTTGGCCGGGATATCCACCGCCTGGTAGGTGTTGGTCACCCGCGCCGGGTCGCAGCCCAGCAGGTTGATGATGTCGCGCCGGCTGGCTTCGGAAACCGTCACGATATGGTCCGCGCGCCGGGTCAGCATGCGGTTCAGCCGCCAATAGCGGCGCTTGTTGTCCAGCGTGGTGTAGGGCAGCCGCAGCGGCACCAGGTCGTGCAGGGTGTAGATGTTCAGCGCCCCCGGCACGCGCAGCGCCAGCGGGTAGGTCCAGTGCATCAGCTTCGGCCGGTGCGGCAGGTTGGCCTTCAGTCGGTTGCCGTAGAAGCGGAAATGCGCCGCCGACTGCTGGAACAGGTCCTGCGCGTTCCACAGCTCGTCGAAATGCGGCAGCCGGTCGTTGAAGGTGGTGCTGATGACGGTGCCGGTGATGGGCACCTGGCGCGCGGTTTCCCCCAACGGGGCGCGGAACAGCCCGCGCAGCCGGCGCAGCGCCAGCAGCCAGGTGGGGGTATCGCCGACGCGTTCGTCGAAGAAGGCAATCTCGCGGATCAGCGGGTTCAGCGAAGGCGCGGCGCGGGTGCCGTACAGCACGCCGGTCTCATACCCCAGCCGGCCCATGGCGAAGCTGAGGTTGCGGGCATAGGTCGCAACGCCGGTGCCTTGGTCCAGCGCCAGGTTGTAGCCATCCAGGAACATGCGGGTGCGGCTCATGCCGCGGGGGTCCTGCGTGACACGGGGCGGAAGGCGGAAACATCAGGCGGCGTCATGCCGTCTCCCTGGCCAAGACCGCGCAACGAGCCAACCGGCGGCGCGGTGCCTACAGTAGGGCCACCGCAGGGTGGAGGCAAACCATCGCGGCGGCACCGATTTCCCTTGTCAGGCGAAGAGACGCTGGGCTTCATGCCGCCCTTGGGGAGCCTACCCCCGTGAAGGGCCGAGGCCGGTGCAGACCACACGACAGACCTTCCTGCCGCCTGGACTACCCCCGGGACTCCCCCCTGGGGCCCCCCCGGGTGGCGTTGCCGCCGTGGCGCCCGGCCGCGGGGCCGGCGTGGTGCTCGCCGGGCTGGCGGTGCTGCTGCTGCGCGGGCTGGCGGTGGTGGTCCTGCTCTCTCCCTTGGTGCTGGCCCTGGCCTGGCTGCTGCGCGGCAATTGAGCCGCCGGCCGCGCTTGCCTTCAATTCGCCGCCGGGTGGCGAAATAGTCGCCGCAGTTGGCCCCCAGGGTTCCGGCTGCGGGCAGGAAGCTCCATACTGCGGCACCCGCGCCCTGGATCGTGAGCGTTCCTGCCTGAAACGCCCATGGTCCAGCCCCTACATCAGGGCCTGATCGCCGTTCGACGATTCCGTCCCGGGCGATCAGGCTCTCGTTTTACCGTCCGGGAGCACTGGGCGGCCCGCGTCGATCCCGGCGCCGGCGGCCAGGCTCCAGCCAAGAGGTCTGCATGCCAGCGTCCGACGACCGCATCGTTCCCGTCATCCTGTGCGGCGGCACCGGCACCCGGCTGTGGCCGCTGTCGCGGGAATCCTTCCCCAAGCAGTTCCTGCCGCTGGTGTCCGACCAGTCCATGCTGCAGCAAACCGCCTGCCGCGCCATGGGCCCGGGCTTTGCCCCGCCGGTGGTGGTGTGCAACGAAGCCCATCGCTTCCTGGTGGCCGAACAGCTGCGCGCCGCCGCGGTGGCCAACCCGCGCATCCTGCTGGAGCCGGTGGGGCGCAACAGCGGCCCGGCCATCGCCGCCGCCGCGCTGGTGGCCGGCGAGCACAACCCGGATGCGCTGTGCTGGATCATGGCGTCCGATGCCGTGATCGCCGACGTGCCGGCGCTGCACGCCGCGCTGGCGCAGGCCGCGGTGGCGGCCCGGGCCGGGCGGGTGGTGACCTTCGGCATGCAGCCCACCGCGCCCGAGACCGGCTATGGCTACATTGAAACCGGCGCCCCGCTGGCCGAGGCGCCGGGCGTGCTGGCGCTGGCCCGCTTCGTGGAAAAGCCGGACGCCGCCCGTGCCGAGGCCTTCCTGGCCGACGGCCGGCACCTGTGGAATTCCGGCATGTTCGTGGCCACCGCCCGCACCCTGCTGGCCGAGCTGGAACGCTTTGAGCCGGCGCTGCTGGCCACGGTGCGCCAGGCCATCGGCAAGGCGCAGCGGGACCTGGATTTCGTCCGGCTGGACCCGGAAGCGTTCGGCGCGGCGCCGTCGATCTCGATCGACTACGCGGTGATGGAGAAGACCCGGCAGGCCGCCGTGGTGCCGGCCAACCTCGGCTGGTCCGACCTCGGCTCCTGGGCCGCGATCTGGGAGGTTTCCCGCAAGGATGCCGCCGGCAACGCCACCCAGGGCCCGGTGGAACTGCTGGACTGCGAACGCAGCTATGTCCGCTCCGAGGGGATTCTTACCGCCGTGGTCGGCATGCACGACACGCTGGTGGTGACCACCGAGGACGCGGTGCTGGTGATGCGCCGCAACCACGCCCAGGACGTGAAGAAGATCGTCGACCGGCTGCGTGGCGCCGGGCGCAAGGAAGCCACCGAGCATCGGCGCATGTACCGCCCCTGGGGCCATTATGAGGGCCTGATCAAGGGCGAGCGCTTCCAGGTGAAGAAGATCCAGGTGCGCCCGGGGCAGAAGCTTTCGCTGCAGAAGCACTTCCACCGCGCCGAGCACTGGGTGGTGGTGGATGGCACCGCGGTGGTGACGCGCGACAACGAGGAAATCCTGCTGCGCGAGAATGAGAGCGTGTACCTGCCGCTGGGCTGCGTGCACCGGCTTGCCAACCCCGGCAAGATCCCGCTGACCCTCATCGAGGTGCAGTCCGGCGGCTACCTGGGCGAGGATGACATCGTGCGGATCGAGGATACCTACGGCCGCAGCTGATGCCGCCCGCGATGGAGCCCGCGACGCTGCTGGCGGAGGCCGATGCGCTGCACGCCACCGGCGAGCTGCGCGCCGCCGCGAGCGCCTATGTCGCCTATCTGGAGCGGGTGCCGGCCGACTGGCGCGGCTGGCTGCGCCATGCCGAATGCCAGCTTGCGCTGGAAGACCCGCGGGCCGCGCTGCTGCTGTATCGCCAGGCCGAGCGCCTGGCGCCGGCGGAACCGGTGCTGGCCAACCGGCTGGCGGCGGTGCTGCGCGACCTGGGCCGTGGTGTGGAGGCCGAGGCGGTGCTGGCGCGGGTGCCGGGTGCCGCGACGGCGGTGCTGGGCGGCACCATGCTGTTCGATGTTTCCGACCTGCTGGACTATTTCCGGGCCTGCCGCACGCCAACCGGCATTCAGCGGGTGCAGCTGAACATTCTGCGCGAGGTACTGGCCGGCCCGTCCGAGGCGCTGGTGGCGGCCTGCGCCTACCATGCCGAAAGCCGGGCCTGGAAGCTGGTGCCGCCGGGGTTGTTCCTGCACCTGGCCGGGCTCAGCCAGGCCAGCAGCGACCCCGAAGCCGAGGATTGGTGCCAGGCCCTGGCCGGGGTGGCGGCCGCGTTGCGTCATGCGCCGGCCTGCCGCTTCGCCCCCGGCACCAGCCTGGTGAACCTGGGCAGTTCCTGGTGGCAGCCGGACTACATGCGCCGGGTGCGCGACCTGAAGCGCCGCCATGCGGTGCGCTACATTCCCTTCCTGTACGACTGCATTCCGCTGCTGTTCCCGCAGCATTGCGCCAGCGCGCTGGTGGACGAGTTCGCCCGCTGGTTCGCCCAGCTGTGCCTGCTGGCCGATGGCGTGGTGGTGATTTCCGAAAGCACCCGGCGGGACTTCGACCGGCTGCGCCAGGGCCTGCTGCCGCAGGTGGAGATCCCGGTCTTCACCCTGGCGCTGGACGCCGATTCGGGGCTGGCCGCGGCCGCGGGCGAAGCACCACCGGAGCCGCCGGCGCGGCCCTATGTGCTGTTCGTGGCCACGCTGGAAGCGCGCAAGAACCACCTGATGGTGTTCCGCGCCTGGCAGCGCCTGCTGCGGCTGCATGGCGCCGCGGCGGTGCCGGAACTGGTTTGCGTCGGCAAGCAGGGCTGGCTGGCGGAACCGGCCCTGGCGCTGCTGGCCGGCGACGAGGACCTGCGCCCGCATGTGCGCCTGCTGCACGGCGTGGCGGATGCCGAACTGGGCGGGCTGTATCGCGACTGCGCCTTCACCCTGTTCAACAGCTTCTATGAAGGCTGGGGCCTGCCGGTGACCGAAAGCTTCAGCTTCGGCAAGGTGGCGCTGGTGGCGGACAACTCCTCGTTGCCCGAGGCCGGGGCAGGCGGCGCGGTGTTCTTCGCCACCGACGACGTGGCCGACCTGGTGGCCAAGCTGGAGGCCATGCTGTTCGCGCCCGGCTTCCTGGCGGCCCAGGAAGCGCGGCTGCGGCGCGAGGTGCGGCTGCGCAGCTGGGCGGCGCTGGCCGCACAGTTGGGCCAGCACGTGCGGGACGCGGCACGCATTACCCTGCCGGACCGCCGGTTGGCGCTGCGCCCGGGGGAAGTGCTTGAAAGCCGGCTGCTGCCCGGCCCGGTGCCGCGCCTGGCCATGGCGGCGGCCGACCTGATGCGCGAAGGCGACGGCTGGTTGCCGCTGGAACCCTGGGGCTGCTGGGCGCTGCCGGGCAAGCTGGCGCTGCGCCTGCCGCTGGCGGAGATGGCCGGGCAGGCGCCGTTGCGGGTGCTGGTGCAGTTCGTCGCGCCACCGGTGGCCTGGCGCATCGGCCTGCGCGCCGGCCCGGCCGCGGCGCTCACCCGGGGTTTCACCTGGATGGAGGGGGTGCCGAGCCAGGTGGTGTTCTGCGCCATCGAGGTTGCGGCCGACGCCTGGCCGGAGGTGCTGGTGGAGATCGACGCCCCGGTGGCGGGCAAGTTGTCGGTCATCACCCCCGGGGATGGCCGGGAGGTCGGCTTCGGCCTGTTGAGCGTGATGGTCTGCCGGGCCGACGATTTTGCCGCCCGGCTGGACTACCTGGAACAACGCAGCCTCAACACCTTCGCCAGGATCTGAGGCGGCCGCCCAGGCCCACACTCACACTCACACTCACACGAAGTCGAAGCTGTGCGCGC